>NZ_JBFUKZ010000001.1:0-485546 GCF_056400585.1 Mucilaginibacter sp. P5_A6
TCCAGGTATTGGATGGCTACCATATCTCCAGGTATTGGATGGCTACCATATCAAAAAAATTGTAACCGGCTGCCCCCATTGTTTTAATACCATTAAAAACGAATACCCGGGCCTGGGCGGTAATTACGAAGTGATCCACCATACCCAGCTTATTCAGCAGCTGATAGATGAGGGTAAACTAAAAGCCGAGGGAGGCGAAAGCTTTAAAGGCAAAAAGATCACTTTTCATGATCCCTGCTACCTGGGGCGTGGCAACAATGTTTACGAGGCTCCGCGTGCAGCGCTGGAGATACTGGATACCGAGCTGGTAGAAATGAAACGCTGCAGATCAAACGGCTTATGCTGTGGTGCGGGCGGTGGGCAAATGTTTAAAGAACCGGAACCGGGTAAAAAGGACGTCAACATGGAGCGGATCCAGGAGGTTATAGCCATCAAAGCCCAGGTGGTGGCTTCCGCATGTCCGTTTTGTATGACCATGCTTACAGATGGCGTTAAACTCAATGAAAAGGATCAACAGATACAGGTGCTGGATATTGCCGAGATCACCGTTAGGGCGAATGGGTTATAAGCCCTTAACCTTAAAATAATTTAGCGCATTTTTCAAACTATCTAAACGTGCCGGGCTCATGTTCTTTACTGGCAGTTCCATGGTAGTCGCCATAGAATCAATATCGCCCTTAGGGTCTTCATAAGTTTGAACAATAATATCGTCGGCTAAGGTGCTCAGTTTAAGGGTTCCTGTTGTGTCGTTTCCCAGGTATTCAACATTGTTCAGGCGGTGTAAATTGAACGAAAAATACTCTTGACGGTCATGTGGATAAGTTTTCCTCAAACGCAAAAAATAATCGTTGGTAAGGGTGAGTTCCCACTTTTTTAGCTGTATATCTGGTGGAGGGTTGTATGACTCCAACAGGCATTTATTGCTCCAGCTTAGCCACTCCTGTTCACCCATGCCCGGTTTAAAACCGTAAATGAAGCCACTGAAGGCCAATATTGCTATAATTACTATGTTTTTTTTAATTGATGGCAAGATTGATGTTTTCATGACAACAAAATGTAACCCGAAGTTAATAAATTGATATTTTTGTAAATGGAATTTTCTCAACACTCAAGAGTTTGGATCTACCAGGCCGATAAAAAATTAACCGGCCAGGAGGTACAGCAAATACAGCAGGAACTGGATAAATTTACCACCGACTGGACTGCCCACAATAATAAATTGAAGGCAAAAGGGGAGGTGCGGCATAATCGTTTCCTGATCCTGATTGTTGATGAAAGCCAGGCCGGCGCGAGTGGTTGCTCTATTGATAAGTCGGTTCATTTTATGAAGCAGATAGAGCAGCATTTTAACATTAACCTATTTGACAGGTTTAACCTGGCTTATCGTGATGGCGAAGAAATAATATCGTTGCCACGGCACGCGTTTGAGGATATGATTAAGCAAGGCAAAATAAATACCGAAACCATTGTTTACAATAACATGGTACAAAACCTAACCGAACTGGAAACCAAATGGGAAGTGCCGTTTAAAAACAGCTGGCACATACAGTTGTTTAGGGATTTGGTTGCTCAATAGCGAATGCTTTAAATCGAAATTCTGAAATTACAAAGTATGTTTATCATCGATCTCAACTACATTGTCCCTCTTGAAGAATTGGATGCCCACATGGCCGCTCATGTAACATATTTAAAAAAATATTATAAAGAAAATGTATTTATAGCGTCAGGTCGTAAAGTACCGCGCACAGGCGGAATTATTTTGGCATTGGCTGTTTCAAAACAAGAAATAGAAAAAATTATCACCGAAGATCCTTTTTATAAACATGAACTGGCCAGGTTTACCATTACCGAGTTTTTAACCTCACAACATCATCCGGAATTAAACGGGCTGCTTGGCTCAAGATTATAAGCTATTTGGTTTTATCCAGTCGTGTTGGTTTCTCATTGGGGAAACTAAATAATATATACATTTTAACCCCTTCTGTTTTAAAAGTGATATCGGCCCTTTCATCCTCATACATAAAAAACGAATCTTTGGCATAGGGGGTAAATTCTATAGGTAACTGGTCATTCTGCCTGAAATATAGTTTATTACCGGTTGAGTATAGTTTAAATTTATTTTTGGCATCTCCTGCAATCACATAGTCGCCGGTATATTGTTCAAGCTCCTTTACCATTACCGGGATGGCTTTGTGTTTTTTACAATAGGCAAAGGCTATTGCGTTTTGCATCACTTGTGCCAATGCAGCGCCATGACCTGCATTTGGGGTTATCGCTGTGGCAATTTCAAAATCTTTACAGTTTTGCTTTTCCATATAGCTCTTAAATAGTTCAATATTTTGGGCTGTTTCGTGTTCGTATGATCCTACACCGGCAAACACTTTACAGTTAAGATCTTTGTTATTGGCAAAATATTTTTGTGCCGATGGAACCAATTCCCTGCCATTGTTTCCGGGGGCGCCTATAAACACCATATTAAATAAACCCGGATGTTGAAACAGCACCATAGTTGTAAACATTCCGCCAAAGGAATAGCCATATAAAGCTTTATTATCATTTACCCGGTATTTGCTTTGAACAAAAGGGATCACTTCCTGCTCAATAAACGATAAAAAATTTGGTCCGCCTGTTTTTGGGTCAAGATCGCGGTTTCGTTTGTTTGGCCTGCTGCCGTAGCCTATACCTACAATGAGGGCTTCGGTGGTTTCATAGTCCTGCCTTAGCATATTAAAGCAGTTCATGGCAACGGTCATATTCCAGTCGCCATCCGTCATGTACAGCACGGGATATTTTGTTTTTGTTGTATCATACCCGGGAGGGAAATGTACATATATGGTATAATCTTCGCCAATCACTTTTGAGCTGTAATCCCATGAAACCATATCTTTATCGGTAAARGGACTGGGTGAAGTGCTTTTTACCTGGCAGTAGCCGGTCTGAACAAAAAATAACAGGGTAATGATTCCTGCAAATAGGTTAAATGATCTTGTGGCCATAGTTTTACAGCATTTTATGTAATGGGATTATCTACTTTAGCTAAGATGCAAAATACCTTTTAAAGGTTACAAACTTCATTGCAGTTTAACAATTTGTTACTAAATTTATTGATGGAACAATATGATAGCAGGGTAGATGCTTTTATTGAAAAGGCTCCCGATTTTGCCAAACCAATCCTGAATTATTTAAGGGCACTTGTACACGAAACATCCCCTTTGTTGACTGAAGCAATTAAGTGGGGTTTCCCGTTTTTTGATTACAAAGGCGTGGTATGCCAGATGGCGGCTTTCAAAGAGCATTGTTCATTTGGTTTTTGGAAGGCCTCGTTACTAAATGATCCTAATAACGCATTAAGTATTGGAGATGGTTCTGCCGGAAGTTTTGGCCGTATTACCAAAATAGAAGACCTGCCTTCAAAAGAAATTTTACAGGATTTTATACTGCAGGCTATTGCATTGAATGAAAGTGGCAAAAAGACACCCGAAGCAATAAAGAGAGCGTCGGCGCCGAAAACAGAATTGGTTGTACCAGAATATTTCACTGAATTTTTAACCGGCTACCCCGAGGCCAAACTAAAATTTGAGCAATCCGGCTATTCACACAAAAAAGAGTATGTAGAGTGGATTGTTGATGCTAAAAGCGATGCTACCCGCTTAAAGCGTATGGAGACCGCTGCTGAGTGGCTTGCGGAGGGTAAATCAAGGAATTGGAAGTATAAATAGGGGCCACAAAGTGCATTTTAACCCGCCGCAAAACCGTTACCTGATAAACACCAAACTAACACCTTTCATGCACCAAACTTTATCCCTTTCAATACACTTGCGATATCCTTTCGTACACCGATGTTATACCATTGAACTAAATTGAAAATGTATTAATTTGCTTATTTTTAGGCGTTTATAAATTATTGAAGGAGCTTTTTTTGATTTCCTTCTTTTTAGTAAAACAACTTTAAACCGATGAATGGTTTAAGTTTGGTTATTGCAATACCTCGCCTCAAATTTAAATATAAAACGTAAGCCTTTTGGTGACAAAGCACTGTCAGTAACTCAATATTTGGGAGGGAGAAGGGGTAAAAGCATAGCATCTCCCGATATTTATCGGTATGTTGATATACGATGACAATATCAAAACGAAATAAACCCTGCTAATCATTCCCCCTTTAGGGGGTTAGGGGGCCTAAAAATCCAATGGTCCCAGCCTTCTCATGTTCTTCATAATTAAGTACTGCCTGTGTTTTAAATAACGGGTAGGGTTAGTTGCCGACCACTTAAGCGGACTTGGAAAAATAACAGCTATAGCTGCCGCTTCATGTTTAGTAAGATCGGATGCCGGTTTATGGAAATAGGCCTGTGATGCAGCCTCGATACCGTAAATACCATCGCCCATTTCAATTTCGTTGAGGTAAACTTCCATAATGCGTTTTTTGCTCCAAAAAACTTCTATCAGTATTGTAAAATAGGCTTCAATGCCTTTTCGCAGGAGGGAACGACCTTCCCACAGGAAAACGTTTTTTGCAACCTGTTGCGATATGGTGCTTCCGCCTATCAGTTTTTTACTATGCTGGTTTTTTTCGATGGCTTTTTCTATAGCGTGAAAATCAAAACCATGATGTTCTAAAAAGGTCTGATCTTCGGCCGCTACTGCAGCGCGCTTCATGTTATCAGAGATCTCGTCGAAGCTTTTCCATTGCTTATCAATCTTCCAATCCACACCACGAGCTTTTTGTTGAAAACCACGCTCTATCATGAGCCAGGTAAAGGGTGGGCGTACAAAGCGGAATAACAGTACCCCAAACAAACTAAGGCCAACAAAAAGGATAAATGCCAGTTTAACTAACCTGAATATGAGCTTAAATATGCCACCAAACCTGCTTTTTGATTTTGTGGGCCGGTTATTGGGTTTTGAATTTGTTTTCCTGGGGGAGTTGTAATTGCGCTGCACTATTTATAATAAGTTTCTAATAAAATGAAAAAGGTGCTTTGCATAGCAAAACACCTTTTAAAAATCTAAAATTAAACTCAAAATCCGAAATATAAATCCGAATTCCGAAATATAAATTACTCAGCTACTACCGAGAAAGGAACTTGTACCTTAACTTCTTTGTGCAGGTTTACGTTTGCGATGTAATCACCAACAAACTTTGGTTCCTGATCAAAAGTAATACGGCGACGGTCAACCTCAAAGCCTTCTTTTTTCAATGCATCAGCAATCTGGATAGTGTTGATAGCACCGAAGATTTTTCCGCTTTCACCGGCTTTGGCGCCAATGTTAAGTTTAACACCTTCTAAACGGGCAGCAATCGCATCAGCATCCTTGCGGATTTTTTCTTGTTTAAACTGAGCTTGTTTCAAGTTTTCAGCTAAAACTTTACGAGCGCTTACAGTAGCTAATATAGCGTAACCTTTAGGTAAAAGGTAGTTACGGCCATAACCTGGTTTAACGTTTACTACATCGTCTTTATCACCCAGGTTTTTTACATCTTGTTTTAAAATAACTTCCATTTCTTAAATCTCCTATTATTTTAATGAATCTGTAACGTAAGGTAATAAACCAATGTGGCGGGCACGTTTAACAGCCTGGGCCACTTTACGCTGAAATTTTAATGAAGTACCAGTTAACCTGCGTGGTAATACTTTACCCTGATCGTTAATGAACTTTAATAAAAAGTTAGCGTCTTTGTAATCGATATACTTAATACCATTCTTTTTAAAACGGCAGTATTTTTTACGGTTATCCTCCACTTTAGGAGCGGTAACGTATTTAATTTGATCGTTTGCCATTAGTTTGAAGCCTCCTCTGTTGCTTTAGGTTTCTTGTTAAAGGCACCGCTGCGTTTTTTGTCATTGTAAGCAATGGCATGTTTATCCAAAGCTATAGTCAGGAAACGCAAAACACGCTCATCGCGCCTTAATTCAATCTCCAATTTGTTAATTAATTCACCCGGAGCCTTAAATTCAGTTAAGTGATAGTACCCTGTAGTCTTTTTTTGAATAGGGTACGCTAATTTTCTCAAACCCCAATTATCCTCCTGGACAATTTCGGCTCCGCCATCAGTTAAGATTTTGCTAAATTTGGCAATGCCTTCTTTAGCTGTTTCTTCTGATAACAACGGGGTTAGAACGATCACGATTTCGTACTGTTGCATTATTATACTTTGATTTTTAATTAATTACCCGCTATTACGGGGCTGCAAATGTAAGAAGAATTGTTTATAAATCAAATGGTTTTCGCAAATCATCGAGTGTTAAGGTATTCTTATCCTGGTTAGCATCGTAATCACCATAAATTATTCTTTTTACCCGGCCATTTTTATCAATCTCAAACGATATCGATTCGTCCTTATCCGCGCCGGCCGACTGAATGTTATAAAACGCTCCGCCGGTAACTTTTTTTAGTTTTTTAAGCTTATTTAACGATCGGCCAATACCGGTAGCCGACTGCTGACTTTTAAACTTCAATAGAAAGCCTGCGCCATCGGCACCAAAGTCAAACCCCATCAATTTATTATCTTTAGAATAATAAAAGTTAGCCCCCTTGTATTTTACCACAGTACCAGTCTGTTCGTCCATTTCAAAATAATAATCCTCCACCTTTAAGGGCTGTCCAAAGGCCTTTACGAGGTCCTCCCGGCTGGAGTTCATTTGTATGGCCTTTTTACCGGGTTGGGCTATCTCGAAGTCCATGATCTCGATATTGTTGGGATGATTCTGCGCCAGGGCAAACCTTCCGGATAAAATCAGGGCGCATAAAACCAACACTTTTGTAATAATATTTTTCATAATGTTTAAGTTGATGTAAAAATATGATTATTGGTTAATACAGAAGTATTTATTACTGGTGTATGAGCGGGGGGATATTATGTTCATAAATTTGGTGCAAAGACGCGACGACGCTAAGAAAAACGGGCCAATTACGCTGTTTGACTCCACATTCTTACACCCCTGGGCCTTTGCGCCAAAAAACACTATCCGTTTTTAAATAAAAAGACCGTTAATAATTAAAATACATCAGTAAATTGCCTGTAACTMTTAATATTAAAAACATCAATATGCAATTTATCACACTTCAAAATAACACAGCAGCTTTAGAATATGCCCCTATGGCAAATTTATCCTACGGTGGTGGTGACRACCCTATAGAAGGCGACTGGGACGATGAGGACGACGAAGATTTTGACGATCAGCTGGATGCCGAGGATAACCTGCATGAGGTACTGGTGGCCGATGACACTGATGAACCCGACCCCGGGGATGATGATCACCTGCCCGATGATGACCTGCAATAAAAGAGCGTCAATATCTTAACATTCGTTTCATTGCTACTTTAACTTAAAGCATTTTCTTGTTAACTTAGCGGCTGTGGATAATTTCATTGTTTCGGCCCGTAAGTATCGTCCGGCTACTTTTGAAACCGTTGTTGGTCAGCAGCATATAACCAATACGCTCAAAAATGCTATAAAAAATAACCAGCTGGCGCAGGCATTTTTGTTCTGTGGTCCGCGTGGTGTGGGCAAAACTACCTGTGCGCGTATATTGGCCAAAACCATTAACTGTACTAATTTACAGCCAAATGGCGAAGCCTGCGGCGAGTGCCCCTCATGCAAAGCATTTGAAAATGGCAACTCCTTTAACGTACATGAGCTTGATGCAGCATCCAACAACTCGGTTGATGATATTCGTAGCCTTATTGAACAGGTGCGCATACCGCCACAAGCTGCGCGTTACAAAGTTTATATTATTGATGAGGTGCATATGCTATCGCAGGCGGCTTTTAATGCCTTCCTGAAAACGCTGGAAGAGCCGCCTCATTATGCCATATTTATATTGGCCACTACCGAGAAGCATAAAATACTGCCTACTATACTATCGCGCTGCCAGATATTTGATTTTAACCGTATCAGGGTTGATGATATGGCCGGGCACCTGGCTTCAATTGCCGGGAAAGAGAACATCGGCTATGAAACCGACGGGCTGCATATTATAGCTCAAAAGGCAGATGGGGGTTTACGGGATGCACTATCGATGTTCGATCAGATCGTTAGCTTTTCTGGCGGTAAGGTAACCTACCGTTCTGTTATTGATAACCTGAACATACTTGACTACGATTACTATTTTAATATAACCGAAAGCCTGCTTAAAGAGGATACAGCAAAAGTGCTGTTGTTTTTTGATGAGATCCTGTCGCGGGGTTTTGATGGCGCGCATTTTATTGCCGGCCTAAGCGAGCATTTTCGTAACCTGCTGGTAAGTAAGGATCAATCTACGTTGAAATTGTTAGAGGTAAGTGAAGGGATCAGGAATAAATACCTGCAGCAATCACAGGCAGGTTCGGTATCATTCCTGCTCTCGGCCATGAATATTGCCAACCAATGCGATGTGAGTTATAAGCTGAGTAAAAATCAGCGCCTGCAGGTTGAGCTGGCTTTGCTCAAGATGTGCCATTTGCCATCAGCCTTTAATATGGCTACCACACCACTAACCGCAACGCCCGCTACCGAAGGGCCATTAAAAAAAAAACCTGATACCTCAGTAATAGCACCGCCGCAGGAGAGCAAAATCATTAATGAAACAGGTGTATTAAGCGATTTACCTCCTGTTTATAATAAAACCACGCAGGTTCCGGGTAATCCGCCGACACCGGTAAATGTATCAACACCGGTAAAAGAAGCTGCTCATGCTGCGACCGAAAAGCCTAAAATATTTATCCCCAGTCCCAGCTTAGGTTCTTTCTCTATACCATCGTTAACGGATGCCGGCAAAACTGAAGAGGAGATACTTGAGGAAGAAGACCCCTATTTAAAAGGCGACGCCCGTGATGATTTTACTATGGATAGTTTTTTAAAACATTGGAGTGATTTTGCAGCTAAAGTAAAGGCCGATGGTAAAAAGAACCTTGTTACCATTTTTACCTCCAATGCCCCCCGAATGATAAAACCGTATGAGTTTGAAGTTTTAGTAGGCAATAAAGTACAGGAAAACCTATTTAAGGAGGAACGGGCAGAGATGCATAACTTTTTGCGGAGCAGGTTAAACAACTTTACTATCGAGGTAAATGCCAGGGTTGATGAACAGGAAGTTGTGCGGAAGCCTTATACAACAAGCGAGAAGTTTCAGCACATGGCATCCCGTAATCCGCAATTGATGGAGTTGCGTAACCGCTTTAATCTTGATTTTGATTGATGGACCGAGTAGTGAATTTTAATTCTTAAAACTGACTACTCTATTTTAAAAATTCATCATTCTTTGGGTAACCTTCTTCGTCAAGGTCATCTCTGTCATCCTCGGGGGTATGGGCCAGTGCGGCGTCTACAGGATCAACCTCGGTGATATCGCCGTTATCAATGTGCATGGCCAGGTCATCTACATCTGTTTCAATTGATCTTTTTCCCGAATATTCACCATCAGCCGTATCATAGGGGTTAGCCTCATCATAGGTAGAGTTCATATCCTCACCGTTTTTTACCGATGTTTTGTAAGGGTCGGGATGATCATAGTCCGGGTCATCGCTTTTTACATCGTATTCAAAGCTGTCTTCGTCGGCGTTATAATTCAGATCTTCTTTATCAGTGGTTTCTCCAAGTTCATCTCGCAATGTCCTGTCCCGGTCATTGATATTATCAGTTGATGCGTCATCGTCGTCATCATAGCCGTCAATAATATTTTGGTTGTTCATGGGTTTGGTATTTTATATTAAATGTACAGAAAAAACCTTGCCAAAAAATCAATAAAATGTAACTAAAAATAAAATAAAGGGATAATTAATAATGGATCTGTTTACGGTACGATGTTACCCCACCGATGGCGAATTTTACACCTATTGTAAATTGGGCATAAGCATCGTGAGCAGTTGTCCCTGTGGCATAACCGTCAAGATTATCGCTCAATACCAAATTATATTGATAGCCAATATCAATTTTAACACTTGGTTGGCTATAGCTGTTAAATAGCTTAAACTCATAACCTAAACGCAACGGTATAAAAGGTACCTGGGCATTATTATCGCCAGGTAAAGGATCTACCCTGCGGATATCATTGCTTTTGGCAACTATGTGATTTACCATGTAACCAATGCCAACCGATGTATACCAGTTTTTCATCACATTCATAAACGGGCTTGTTGAGTAGTCTATAAATTCGCCCGCTTGCAACTGTGCCCTGAATAAAAAAGCCGCAAAATGGTTTTCAAACTGCCGGCCCGATGTGGATTTAAGTGAATCGCCACCCTCTATACGACCAACCTGCAGCTCAAATACATAGTTAACAAATGGTGATTGGTTATAATTGAAATTAAAATGAACCGATGGCGTAATTCTGATGGTATTTACATCGGCCATAACAGCGGCATTAGCACCAACTGCTGTACCAAGATCATACTGAGCATAATCATATCCAATTTGAGCTTTTGCCAAAAACGAAGTTGTACATAAGGTTAGTATAATGATGGTTTTTGATATTAGTTTTATCATAATGTAACAACCGGGCTTTGGTTTAGCAGCCGGTTTGAGTTATTAACGTTTAATTTTATAAAAATAGCATCAAAGTTTATAAAAACAATAAACTATGCTAATAAATCGTCACTATAACGCAATCAATCATTTTCATGTACTATTTAATTAAATTGATAAACTCAAATTAATATATTTGGAGCCATTTAAATAAAACAACAACATCTGATATGTCAAAAATTAAAGTAGAAAATCCGGTAGTTGAGCTGGATGGCGACGAAATGACCAGGATAATCTGGAAATTTATCAAAGACAAATTAATTACCCCTTACCTTGATCTGGATATAAAATACTATGACCTTGGTATTGAGTATCGCGATGAAACCAACGATCAGGTTACAGTTGATGCCGCAAATGCTATTTTAAAATATGGTGTAGGTATAAAATGTGCCACCATTACACCTGATGAGCAGCGTGTTGAAGAGTTTGGCCTGAAACAAATGTGGCGTTCGCCAAACGGAACTATCCGTAATATACTGGATGGTACAGTTTTTCGCGAGCCTATTGTTATGGCAAACGTTCCGCGTTTGGTACCCAATTGGACAGCTCCTATATGTATTGGCCGTCATGCTTTTGGCGATCAATACCGCGCTACCGATTTTGTAACAAAAGGTAAAGGTAAATTAACCATTACTTTCACCCCCGAAGATGGTGCTGCAGAGCAATCATTTGAAGTGTATAATTTTAAGGGCGATGGTGTAGCCCTGGCTATGTACAATACCGATGAATCAATAAAAGGGTTTGCGCACGCATGCTTTAACCAGGCATTGATGAAAGGCTGGCCTTTATACTTATCAACCAAAAATACCATCCTTAAAAAATATGATGGCCGCTTTAAAGATATTTTTGAAGCTATTTACCAGGAAGATTATAAACAAAAGTTTGCTGATGCCGGCATTACCTATGAGCACCGTTTAATTGATGACATGGTTGCATCGGCTTTAAAATGGAATGGAAACTTTGTATGGGCCTGTAAAAACTACGATGGTGATGTACAATCAGACACTGTAGCACAAGGCTTTGGTTCATTAGGATTAATGACCTCAACCCTGGTTACGCCAGATGGTACTGTAATGGAAGCCGAAGCAGCACATGGTACCGTTACACGCCACTACCGTGAACACCAGGCTGGCAAACCAACCTCAACTAACCCAATCGCATCAATTTTTGCATGGACAAGAGGTTTGGAGTTCCGTGGTATATTGGATAAAAACCAGGAACTTATTGACTTTTGCAAAGCTTTGGAAGAAGTTTGTATTGAAACTGTTGAAAGCGGTAAAATGACCAAAGATTTGGCCATTACCATTAAACCAAAAGTGCAACATGGTACCGATTATTTATATACCGAGGAGTTTTTAGCTGCAATTGATGAAAATTTGAAAGCAAAGCTGGGTAAATAATCACATAGTATAACCAAAACAAAAGAAGCTGTCTCAAAAAAGGGGCAGCTTTTTTGTTTTATGGTGTATTTTGTAATTGAAGGGCAGGGGATAGGAGAAAATGACATGTGGCAATTAAAAGCAGGAAAGGTTTAACAATTCTCAAAGGAGTCTTTCATCAAAACTAAAAGGTTCTTTTGTTAAAAGCTTTACTGCTTTGGCTTCAGGATGCAGGGGGTTAAGCAGGTAGTTATACTCGGCTGGTACAACTGATGAGGGTACCTTCATTAATAAATGTTGCTGTTTCTTTAAAAAATCATCGCCAATTTCGCGTAAAATTATCGGCGGGGATACATCCCGCCAGTTTGCAGGTAATAAAGTTGTGTCAAGCGTGGTAATGCTATCGGCTGGCAATTTAATTTCGGTAAGGCAAAAATCATAGGGAATAATCATTGGCGTTAAATGTACCAGTACCTCAAGTACAGCCAATGCCCTCGACGAAGCCAGGTACAGCATAGGTTTACCTTCGCTGTTCCATCTGCCGCCGTATAAGCGTGCGCCATTACCGCTCAGGTCATCGGCATATTTACAATTAACAATACGGTATAGTATCATCAGGCAAAAATGCCGTGTTCTATGCGGCCGAGCTCTTTAAAAACCATATCAAAGCCGGCAGAAGTATCCAGGATAGTAACAGGCGCCTCGCCCTTAAAAATTAGTGAGGGAGTTTTTATCCAGATCTTAAATTTATCCATAGAACCAAAAACTTCTTCGCCACGGGTGTATAAACGGGCAAGCTCCACGGCCTTTTCGGCGTACTCGGTTTTAATAATGACATCATCCTCGTAACGCTGTAAAGTACGCTCACTGATATGCAATATATTGGCAAGTTCCTGGATGTTTAAGGAGATTTTTTTTGCCAGGTTAAGCAAGACACTTTTGGGGAAACCCTTGCGGGCCAGGTTAATGATATCGAAATCGGTAGTGAGTTTTAAGGATTTTGTACCACCCAATAAATTATAAAATGAAGGCATTGTACCCTGGATGCCATAAGCTACCATAGGCTCCTTAAGTTCATTTTTGGTTTCTGGCTTTATTTTGTACGACATATATACAAATATAATTACCATTTGTCTGATTTTCAAATTTATTCAAACAAAAATAGCGATGGGTTTAAATCCATCGCTATTTAGTAATAGCAAGATTAATTAATCATTTAGTAACGTTTTTATCCTTGCAATCTCAAAACTCACATCCTCACAAAAATCGACTAATACTGATTTATTTTTACCCTTTTGAACGTAAATATATTTGTCATATAAACGATAAAAGTCCGTCAATTTAGATTCCAAAAATATTTTCTTTTTGTTTATTGAAAGACCTCCATTTTGGATGAGTCTTTTAATTTCCCCCTTTGATTCAAATAGTTTTTCAAATTCTTGGGAAATGCTATTGTAAGATTTTAGCTCTGATAAAAAAGAAACTATATCGTCAGAAAATATCAGCTCAAAGCCAGTTCCAGAAAAAAACAAAGAGGTTCTTATTGCGGCATCATTTTTAACAAACATTTTCAAAAGCGCTTCTTCAGAGAGAGAAGATAGGTCTTGCCATTTATAATTAGGATCATTTGAAAATTTAATTTCTGACATAACCAATTCAAGCACTTCTGAGCCATGCACAAGTGTTGTAATCTCTTTTGCAAGGGCCTTTTGTAATTTCCACAAATGTGGCTCTGCATCGTGTTCATCGATTAATTTGTCGACCTCCCCCTTATTGTATAATGTAAAAATCTTGATGTATGTTTTTGCATCAACATCACTGGAATTGCGCCAAAACTTATAAAATTCTGTTGGCGAGGTTTTTTTTGGGTCAAGCCATATGTTACCGCCTTCGCTTTTACCAAATTTGGTACCATCGGATTTTTTTATCAATTGGGTGGTTATAGCATAAGCCTCACCCGCATCTTTCCTGCGAATCAGCTCGGTACCGGTAACAATATTTCCCCATTGGTCGCTTCCGCCCATTTGCAGCAGGCAATTTTTGTTTTTCCAGAGGTAGTAAAAATCGTAGCCTTGTACCAGCTGGTAACTAAACTCGGTGAACGACATACCAGTATCACCCCCGATACGGTTCTTAACCGAATCCTTGGCCATCATATAGTTAACAGTAATGTGTTTACCTACATCGCGGATAAAGTTCAGGAACGAAAAATCTTTAAACCAATCGTAGTTATTCACCATTTCGGCGCTGTTGGCGCCACAATCGAAGTTCAAAAATTTCTCCAGTTGCTTTTTAATGCCATTTAAATTATGCGCTAAAGCATCTTCGGAAAGTAAATTACGTTCCTGCGATTTACCCGATGGATCGCCTACCATACCTGTGGCGCCGCCAACCAGCGCAAAAGGTTTGTGGCCTGCCCGCTGAAAGTGGATCATGGTCATGATTTGCGCCAGGCTGCCAACGTGTAACGAGTCTGCAGTTGGGTCAAAACCTATATAACCGGCAACCATCCCTTTATTTAACAGGTCTTCGGTTCCGGGCATAATATCATGCAGCATGCCCCGCCAGCGTAATTCTTCAACAAAGTTCATATTAAGTGCTGTTTCAAAAGCTGCAAAGATATAAAGCTAAAGCAGATTATTCTAAAATGATACATTCAGAATAATTCATGAACGGTTAACTGCAGGTAAATTCTATTTCAAATAATTACTTAATCTTTGTATATTGAGCAAAACAGGGTATTTTGCATCACAGCGCTTATGAATTTTTTATCGCATTATTATTTCGACAAGGATACCGGTAATTGTTACCATGTATTGGGAACCGTACTGCCCGACCTGCTGAAAAATGCCGATAAGCATATTGTTCTTCACCCCGAAAAGCTTCATCACGCGGATAATGATGTTAATTCAATTATAACCGGCTGGAACAAGCACCTGGCGGTTGACCGTTATTTTCACTCGTCCGATTTTTTTTTAACCCACTCGCACGAGTTAAAAAAACAATTGCTGCCCGCTATTGAGGGCTCCCCCGTAAAACCTTTCTTTTTGGGGCATATAGCGCTGGAGCTTATTATTGATAACCTGCTGCTTACCACCGGTAAAATTAAGGTTGATGATTTTTACGCGCATTTATCGGGTTGTAAAATCGGGATTATTGATGAGTTTTTAACCTTTTCGGGCCTGGATGATAGTAATGCATTCTTCAAATTTTACGGGGAGTTTAAAAAAAGCCAGTATCTGCATACCTATGCCGAAACCCACCAGATAGCCTATGCCCTTAAACGCATCTGTATGCGCATATGGCAAAATCCTTTTACAACCCGGCAGGAAGCCGCTATGAATGAGGTACTGGATAATTACCGTAATTACTTGCTGGAGGGTTTTATGTCGATTTTTGCCGAGATAGAGGTGAAATTATCAACTACTTAATACAATGCCCCTGCGCATCATACGCATAAAATCAGTCCTTTGCCTTTATTCCCTGCTCCCAAATGCCTCAATTCTTGTCTAATCAGCTCAAAAAGCCTTAAATATCAGTAATTAACATTAAAATATTCTTTTTTAAATAAAATTATGTCTGTACCTTTGCAGTCCCAATTAACAAATTGGGAAAAGGAGAAAAATTATTTAATGGCAAAAAAACAAGAAGCAGAAAAAGAATTAAAAGCGAAAGAAGCAGAACTGGGTACAGTTACCGCATCTGGCGAAAAGGAAACAATTGAATCAGAGGCTGATTCAATCTCTATCGAAGAGATCAAGTCAAAAATTGCAGTTACACCAAGCGAAGATTTCGACTGGGATGCAGATGACAAAAAATTTGGTAACTACAGCGATAGCGACCGTGAAAAATTTGAGAAAATGTATGATGGAACTTTCAGCTCTATCACCAAAGGCGAAATTATCACCGGTACTGTTGTTAACGTTAACAACAAAGATGTAGTTCTGAACGTAGGATTTAAATCAGATGGTTTAGTTTCAGTTTCAGAATTCCGTGATACACCTGATCTTAAGATAGGTGACACAGTTGATGTATTTGTAGAATCACAGGAAGATGCTAACGGTCAGTTGGTACTTTCACGTAAACGTGCAAAAACTCAAAAATCATGGGAGCGCATTAATTCAGCCCTTGATAATGATGAGATCATTACTGGTTTTGTGAAGAGCAGAACTAAAGGTGGTTTAATTGTTGACATTATGGGCGTTGAAGCCTTCTTACCTGGCTCACAGATCGATATTAAACCTATCAGGGATTACGATGTGTACGTAGGTAAAACAATGGAATTCAAGGTTGTTAAGATTAACCACGAATTCAAAAACGTTGTAGTATCGCACAAAGTGCTGATCGAAGACGATTTAGAAAACCAAAAAACAGAAATTGTCGCCCGTCTGGAAAAAGGACAGGTATTGGAAGGTACTGTTAAAAACATTACAGACTTTGGTGTATTTATTGACCTTGGTGGTGTTGATGGTTTATTACACATTACTGATATTTCATGGGGCCGTATTGAGCATCCGCGCGAAATTTTATCATTGGATCAAAAAATCAACGTTGTTGTGCTTGATTTTGATGACGAGAAAAAACGTATTGCTTTGGGCTTAAAACAATTAACTCCGCATCCTTGGCAGAGTCTTGACGAAACTATCGTTATAGGATCTAAAGTTAAAGGACGTATTGTTACTGTTGCTGATTACGGTGCATTCCTTGAAATCATCCCTGGTGTTGAAGGTTTAATCCACGTATCAGAAATGTCATGGTCACAAAACTTACGCAATCCTCAGGAATTCCTGAAAGTTGGTGATGAGATCGAAGCACAAGTGTTAACACTTGACCGCGACGAGCGTAAAATGTCATTAGGTGTTAAACAATTAACCCCTGATCCATGGCAAAATGCCGGCGAGAAATACGCTATTGGCACTACCCACGTTGCTACAGTTAAAAACATGACCAACTTTGGTGTGTTTGTTGAACTGGAAGACGGCATCGACGGCTTAATCCACATCTCTGACTTATCATGGTCTAAAAAAGTAAATCACCCTAATGAATTCACTAAAGTTGGTGAAAAATTAAACGTGGTTGTTTTAGAACTTGACATAGATAACCGTAAATTAAGCTTAGGCCACAAACAGCTTGAAGAAAACCCTTGGGATACTTTTGAAACCATCTTCACTATTGATTCAATACATGAAGGTACCGTGTTAAAAGTGACTGACAAAGGTGCCATCGTAGCTTTACCTTACGGTGTTGAAGGCTTTGCGCCAACCAAACACCTGGTTAAAGAAGACGGCAAAAGCGTAAAAGCTGAAGAAGCTGCTGAATTCAAGATCATTGAATTTAACAAAGAAAACAAACGTATAGTTATTTCACACTCACGTATTTGGGAAGAAGCCCGTGCTGATGCCCGCGTACAGGAATTTGAAAACCGCAAAAAAGAAGCAAAATCTGCAAGCAACGCGGTTAAAAAAGTGAAAGAATCAGTTGAGAAATCAACTTTAGGTGACCTTAGCGTATTAGCTCAGTTAAAAGAGCAAATGGAAGGTGCTGAAAACAAAGCCCGCAAAGCTACGCCAGCTCCTGCTACAAAAGCAGTTGAACCCGAAGAAGAAGCATAAGCTTTAACTGAAGCATATTTTACAAGCCCTTCCGTTAATTCGGGAGGGCTTTTTTTATGCCTTTTCCCGTCCTCTTCAAAGGGGAGGTTTCTTATATTTGCAACGATATGCCCGGAGAAACCAACCTCAATAACCTGCTAAAAAACATGACGCCTGTACTTAACCAAGGTGATTATGTTTATTGTACAGTAGCCGATATTAATACTATTGATATCAAAGATATTTTAAGTTTTTTCAGGGAAGAGGAAGCAATCACCATCATTCTTAAAAAGGAAGTTGCTGATCAACTGGATTTAAAATACGAATACATTGCCGCCTGGATAACTTTAACCATTCACTCCTCATTAGCTGCAACCGGGCTTACTGCCGCATTTGCCAATGCATTGGCAGCCGAAAATATTAGCTGTAATGTTGTAGCAGCTTATTATCATGATCATATTTTTGTTGCGAAGAAGGATGCGGATAAGGCGATGCTGGCTTTGAAGAAATTGGCAGGTTAAAAAAATAAATGCGCTTTAGCTAGCTTAGGCTGAATCCGGGTTTAAAAACTCATCACCTAAAACTGAAAACTATTTACTATTTTTGCCCAAATCCACCCATACGATGCAAAATCTTACGCTGCTCGACGGTCAAAAATTTCAGATTACCATACAACGTTTATGTCGCCAGTTAATTGAAAATCATAACGATTTTTCAGGTTCGGTATTGATAGGTATACAGCCGCGTGGCATTTATTTAGCACGCCGGGTTGCTGAAGAACTTCGCAAGATCCTTCCCGGAAAAACAATTATGCAGGGCGATCTTGACATCACATTTTATCGCGACGATTTTCGCAGACAAGGATCGCCGCTGGTGCCAAATCAAACCAAGATAGATTTTATTATAGAAGGTAAAAAAGTGATCATGATGGATGATGTGCTCTGGACAGGCCGCACCATCCGTGCAGCCATGGATGCGATGCAAGCCTTTGGTCGTCCGGAAAAAATAGAACTATTAACTTTGGTTGACAGGCGATATTCAAGACATATCCCAGTTGCCGCAGATTATGTGGGAATTGAGGTAGATTCTATCGCATCGCAAAAAGTGGTGGTGAGTTGGAAGGATACAGATGGGGAAGATAAAATAGTACTGTTATCAGAAAGAGAAGACTAATTATAAAAAATGTCATTGCTTCGTACCTCGCAATGACGGATAGAAGAAAATAACGGAGATAAAAAATCCGAAATCAAAAAGAAATGGCAGGACTAAGCACAAGGCACTTATTAGGCATAAAAGATTTAAACCGGGCAGATATTGAGCTGATATTTGAAACGGCCGATACTTTTAAATCCGTTTTAAACCGACCGATCAAGAAGGTGCCATCTTTGCGCGACGTAACCATTGCCAATATTTTCTTTGAAAATTCCACCCGTACCCGTTTGTCGTTTGAATTGGCAGAGAAACGTCTTTCGGCAGATGTGGTGAACTTTGCGGCTTCCTCATCATCGGTTAGCAAGGGCGAAACACTGATTGATACCGTAAACAACATCCTGGCCATGAAAGTGGATATGGTGGTGATGCGCCATCCCTACGCCGGTGCCGGCATCTTCCTGTCTAAACATGTAAAAGCACAGATAGTAAATGCTGGTGATGGCGCTCATGAGCATCCTACACAGGCCTTGTTGGATGCCTTTTCTATCCGCGAAAAATATGGTGATGTGGCCGGGAAAAAAGTAGTTATAGTGGGGGATATATTGCACTCACGTGTAGCTCTTTCAAACATCCTTTGCTTGAAACAATTAGGTGCCGAAGTAATGGTTTGCGGCCCCACTACGCTTATCCCTAAGTATATAGGCTCCTTAGGCGTTAAGGTAGAGCATAACCTTATCAAAGCCCTTAACTGGTGCGATGTTGCCAATATGCTGCGTATCCAGCTGGAACGCCAGGATATTAAATATTTTCCATCCCTAAGAGAATACACCATGTTATTCGGGTTGAATAAAACCATCCTGGATTCATTGGATAAAGAGATCACGGTAATGCATCCCGGCCCTATAAACCGTGGCGTGGAGATCACCAGCGACGTGGCAGATAGCAAGCAATCGATTATATTAGACCAGGTAGAGAACGGTGTGGCTGTAAGGATGGCTGTACTGTACCTGCTGGCCGGGCAAACGCCTTGAATACGGTAATAATTATCTGCCGAAATAGTTTCAGGATTACAAATTAAAAAAACATTGCAGATGAAATTCAAACACCTTTTCAAATTAAGCTTTATAGCCATTTGTATTGCAATTTCATCTGTAGCCTCTGCCCAAAGCCTTCAGCAACGCAAAACCGATTCAGTATTTGCCTTAGTTAAAACCTATTTTAACGATAAGCAAGCCGATTCACTATACTCACTTGCCGGTGAAGGTTTTAAGAAGCAGTTAAGCCAGGATGCTTTTAAAACCGTTGCCACACAGCAGGTTTTCCCGCTGGGCGAAATAAAGGGTTCATCACTCATCAGCTTTGTTAACAATAAAGTAGCTACTTATAAGCTGATATTTGGTGGTGTAACCCTCCAGCTTTTACTGAGCATTGATCAAAGCGACAAGATGGATATGCTGCTTTTTCAACCTTTTAAAGAAGCTAATGCCGAAAGAATTGGAAATGCAGCTACCTCAAATAAAATGCTTACTGCTATGGATAAAAAAGTAGATTCGGCAGCGAGGGCATATATTCAGAAAGCAAATACTGCCGGCTTAAGTATCGGTGTTTTAAAGGATGGCAAGATAACCAACTATGGCTATGGCGAAACCACTAAAGGCAATGGTAAATTGCCTGATGCCAATACCCTGTTCGAAATAGGATCTATTACTAAAACATTCACTTCAGCCATCCTGGCTTATTATGTAAACGAGGGAAAAGTAAAACTAACAGACCCTGTAACCAAATATCTGCCCGATTCTGTTGCTGCCAACCAGGCGCTTAAAAATGTAACTTTACTTACTTTGAGCAACCATACTTCGGGCCTTTCACGGATACCGGATAACCTGAGCCCGGCTACAGATCAGCTGAATCCATATAAATTATATGATAAAAAGCTGCTGTTTGCTTACCTTAAAACCTGTAAGCTAAACAGTGTTCCGGGTGAGCATTATGCATACTCCAATTTGGCGGTTGGTTTATTGGGGAATATTTTAATGCAGATAAGCGGTAAAAGCTACGACCAACTGGTGGCAGATGTTATCTGCAAGCCTTTAGGCATGAAAAGCACCGCACAGCATTTAAGCCCTGCCTTGCAGACCCGTTTCGCCACTGTTTATAACAGCGAAGGAAATGTTACCCCTGCATGGGATTTTGAGGCGCTTGCTCCCTGCGGGGCATTGCATTCATCATTGAACGACTTGTTGATCTATGCAAAAGCCAATATGGTGCCAGTAGGCAACAAGCTGGGCAAAGCGTTGGAATTAACACATCAGGTAACCTTTAAAAAAGATGCCAAACTTGGCCTGGCCTGGCATATCATCACTGTAAATGGGGTTGAATATATTTTTCATAATGGCGGCACCTTTGGAAGCAGCACATTTTTAGCTTTTAATAAAGAGAAAAACCTGGCTGTAGTGGTGCTATCCAATTGCGGCGATAATGCAGATAGTGTGGGCATAAATCTTTTAAGAAAGTTGCAGTAGGAAACAGCACCGGTCATCAATTTAAACATTCATAAAAAAGGACCGCTTGATTAAGCAGTCCTTTCATGTTTTAAAACAAGTTATATCTTTTAGTCAACCTTACTTACTCTTCCAGACCCTGCATAGTGTGTACTTCCGGTTGTAGCATTGCCGGAATATAGTACGCTGCCCGAGCCGGAAATGCTGGCTGAAACGGTTTTATCGGCAATGATATTTATGCTGCCCGAGCCTGAAATCCTGGCTTCAACGGTTTCTGTTTTTAAGTATTTCCCGTTCACCTCACCAGAGCCTGCAATATGTACATCGGCCATGCTGGTGCTTCCTTTAATATCAATTGAACCCGATCCACTGATGCTTAAGTCAAGCGTGCTGGATTTAACAGCCGTTTTGATGTTTCCCGATCCGCTTAAGGCTACCTTCGCGTTTTGGGCGCTCATTACACCATCCACCGTGGCATTACCCGATCCGCTGTTGCCAAGATATTTTAATGTTTTTGCAGTGATATAAATATTGGCACGTTTAATATTGCGATGGTTACGCCAATGATCTTTAAATTCAACTTTAAGAACTCCGTTTTCAACTTCGGTTTTTATATCGTTAACTACATTGGCATCAACATCAAGTTTTATGCTTTCCGTTCCGTCTACCTTTATAAACACATTAAATGGCCCGCCGCAACTAATACCGGTATAACCCGAAACATTCCTGGTAACCGTTTGCGCGGATGTATTAAAAGCCATTGAAACTGTTAGCAGCAGTACTGCCATCAAAGAGAAGCTAAGTTTTTTCATGATCACTTTGTTTCTTTATATGACGCACGTTCCAACAAAACGTTGCAAGGTTTTTATTTTTAGCCTGCCACCTATCTCTATTTATCCTTTACTGTAGATCCGTCCCTGATCTCATCACTGGCAATTTTTACCAGTTTTTCATCGGGTTTAAGGTCGCCATAGATCTCTATCATATCGCCCGAGGTAAGGCCTTTTTTTACATTAACCCATTTTGCTTTGTGATTTGCCACCTTTACTACAAACACCTTTTCGGTTGAGGTTACTACAGCTGTTTTGGGTACAACAAAAGTACTGTCGCCCGCTAGCAGGGGTACATTAACTTCGGCAAACATATGCGGCAGCAGTTTTTTGTCTTTATTGTAAACATCCATCTCCAGGCGTTCGGCTCTTAATTTTTCATCAAGCGCGCCGGCCATACGTTTTACATTGGCGGTGAATTTTTGGTTTGGCAATGCTTTCACAGTAAAATTCACTTCGCTTTTGTTACTTAATGAGCCGGTGTAGTTTTCTGGTATTGATACCACTAAGCGCAGTCTTTTTTGATCCTGCAAGGTAAACAACGGATCGGATCCTTTACCTCCGGGACCAACATAGGCGCCAAGGTTTACATTACGGCTGGTGATAACGCCATCAAAAGGCGCCCTGATCTGGAGGTAAGCCAAATTAGCCGATACTTCTTTCAATGCCGATTTAGCCGATTCGACATTTGCCATATCGGCATTTTTCCTGGCCTCGGCCTGTTCCAGGTCGTTAAGCGAAATGGTACCTGGGGTTTTGCTGGTGTTTAGCAACCTGTCATAAGTGGCTTTACTGGCATAATAAACAGCCTGGTATTGCTTAATGCGCGATTGGGCACCTGCCAGCTGCGAGTTGATCTCCGGTGCTTCCAATACTACCAGTAATTGTCCGGCATGCACTTCCGATCCTATGTCAACCAGTATTTTTTTTACATAGCTGTTAACCTTTGCATACAGGTCAACCTGCTGGTAAGGAATCAGCTCGCCCGGGATAGCAATAGTGTTGCTCAGTTTGCCTTTGGTTACCGGCACAAGATCAACCGATGGTGTTTCAACCGCCTGTTCCTGTTGCTCCTCTTCGGTTGGCTGCTCTTTTTCTTTGGCGCCCGACTGGCATGAGCTCAATGAGCTTATAGTAATAGCTAACCCCACAAGGATTAGTATTGATGTATTTTTAAATTTATTCATGATGATGCAAAGGGACATAAAATTTACTTTCTTTATCTTCAGGGTCTAATGATACAGATTGGGTGCTGGCATTGCCTTGTACCCAGGCAAAAACCAAAGGTAGTATTAACAAGGCTGCAAAGGTAGAGGCTATTAAACCACCAATAACGGCGCGGCCAAGCGGTGATGTCTGGTCGCCACCTTCACCCAGGCCTGATGCCATCGGGATCATACCCACAATCATGGCCAGGCTGGTCATTAATATGGGGCGTAAGCGTAAAGCAACAGCTTCACGGGCCGATTTTAAGGCATCGCCATTGTGTCTGCGCAACTCTTCGGCATTGGTTATCAGCAGTACCGCGTTTGATATGGATACACCTACCGACATGATCATGCCCATATACGATTGGAGGTTAAGCGTAGCGCCTGTAACTTTAACCAGTAGTAATGAACCAAACAATACCGCCGGTACCGTTGACAATACAACTAATGACATTTTGAACGATTGGAAGTTGGCCGCCAGCATCAGGAAGATAACCAAAATAGCCACTATTAAACCCGATTGCAGGCTATCCAGCGTAGCAGTTAAGGTCTGGCTCATGCCACGTAATTCCACAGTTAAACCACGGGGTGGCATGCCTAACGAGTTGATTGCTTTTTGCACATCGGTTGTTGCGGTACCCAAATCTTTGTTAAACAGGTTGGCTGTTACCGATAGTGTAGGTATGGCCCCGATATTATCATTTTCGCCATTGGTTATTCCTGTTTTAATATCGGCAACATCACTTAGTACCGGCCTGGCCTGGTTACTCAGTACCGGGATCTCGCGTACATCGTTCAGGCTCGACATTTGATACTCCGGAATCTGCACCTGTACCTGGTAGCTTAAACCTATCTTTTGATCAAGCCATACATTTTTTTCGGTAAACCTTGATGAGGAAGTGGATGCTACAAGCGAACGGGAAATGTCATTTAAACCAACGCCCAGCTGAGCAGCCCGTTGCCTGTCGATGTTGATATCTATAGACGGATAATTGAATGATTGAGCTATCTGCGCGTCGCGTAAATATTTGATGTCTTTTAATTTATCCAGTATTTTAAAGGCAAACTCCTGGTTTTGTTTTTTGTTTTTGCCCGATAGTGCAATTTCAATAGGTGTTGGCGATCCCTGGCTTAAAATTTTATCGGTAAGTTCTATCGGCTCAAAAGAAAGCTTGATGCCGGGCAGTTCTTTGTGAATCGCGATTCTGAATCTTTCTTTCAGATTATCCAGGTTGGGTACTTTATAATCTTCTGTTAAACTAATCTGCATCACAGCCTCCTGCGGCCCCGCCATAAACAAATAAATAGGATTTGTTGAAAACGACGACGGGTGCGAACCTACAAAGGTGGAGGTTATAGCAATATGGTTTTTACCTACAAGCGTGGCCAAAATGTGCTGAGCTTTAACCGCAATAATTTCAGTACGTTCCAATCGCGTACCATCGGGGGCGCGCAATCGTACCTGGAAAGTGCCCGTGTTAATTTTAGGCAATACATCGCGGCCAATAATGTTGAAGAGTAAAAAAGCAAGTCCGACTGCCGAAATAACATATCCGGTTACCAATAATTTCCGGTAAGGCAGCATGCGGTCCATCAGGTGCATAAAGCTGTCCCTGAACTTATCAAACCGGGTTGCTTTTTCGCCGTGATGTTCAAGGGCTATTTTCATAGCTTTTTCCTTTTGCTCCCATGGCTCCCCTTCGTCTTCCAGGGCAAAACCATCAGGATGACTATGGTCTTCATGTTTGTTCACCATTATCCAGTTGGCCATGATAGGTACAAAGGTTTGGGCCAGAAAGTATGATATGATCATGGAGAAGCCAATAGCCAAAGCCAACGGCAGGAATAACGCGCCGGGTATCCCGGTCATGGTAAAGGCAGGTGCAAATACTGCCAGGATACAAAACAGGATAAGCAATTTTGGAAAGGCTATCTCCTTACAGGCATCCCATATGGCTAACGCTTTGGGTTTGCCCATATCAAAATGCTGGTGAATATTCTCGATGGTTACCGTTGATTCATCTACCAGGATGCCGATGGCCAGCGCAAGGCCGCTCAGTGTCATGATGTTAATGGTTTGATGAAATAAGGCCAAAAAGAATATGGCAGATATGATACAGGTTGGGATGGTTAATATTACAATTAACGCGCCGCGCCTGTCGCCCAGGAATAGTAACACCATTAAGCCTGTAAGTACCGCGCCTATGGCTCCTTCCTCGGCCAGGCTTTTAACCGCGTTTATTACATATACCGATTGATCAAACACGAAGGACAGCTTAACATCCGGCGGCAGTAAAGCCTGGAAACGCGGTAGGGCTTTTTTAAGATTTTGTACCACATCCCATGTAGATGCTGTAGCCGATTTGGTAATAGGCAGGTAAACCGAACGCTTGCCATTAATGAGGGCGTAACCGTTTGTTATATCGGCGCCATCTTCAACACTGGCTACATCGTGCATAAACACCGTTTGAATCCCGTTTTTATACAGCGGGATATCACCAAAATCTTTGATCTCCTTAATGGTGGTGTTGGAAGGGGTAAGGTAATTATAATCGCCAATGCGTACGTTACCGGCAGGGGTATTTAGGTTGTTTTCGCGCAGGGCAGTCACAATCTGATCGGGGGTTAAATTGTGCGAACGCAGCAAACCCGGATCAACCTTTATAACTACGGTACGCTGATTGCCACCAAATGGGGCAGGGGCAACCAAACCGGGTATTGATGTAAAGGACGACCTTACATATACCAGCGCATAATCCAGCAATTCATTATTATTACGTTTGGGGCTGCTTAGTACCAGTTGCCCAACCGGTAACGTGGAAGCATCAAACCTTAAAATAAAAGGCGGCTGCGACCCAGGCGGAAAGTTAGCCTGGGCACGGTTAGTATAACTCGTGACTTCGGCCGCGGCCTGGGCCATATTGGTTCCCTCGTAAAAAGTAACTTTTATTAATGTTAAACCCTGTATGTTTTTTGTTTCGATACTTTTAACGCCCGAAACAAACAGCAGCAGGTTAACATATTGCTTACCAAAGTAAGCCTCCATCTGGTTTGGGGTAAAACCGCCGTAAGGATGAGATACATAGATAACCGGCAGGTTAAGATCAGGGAAAATATCGATCTTGATGGTACGTACCGCATTTATCCCGAAAAAAAACAACCCGGCTACTATAACCAATATGGTAATTGGTTTTTGAAGCGCCCCTTTTATCATTCCCATTATATATGTGTATCTGTAATTAAAAATTATTTATAAATAAGCCAAAGTCGCCGGTAGCGGCAGCTTTGTAAAGCAGTGCCTGCCATACGTTGTTTGATGCTATATACTTGTCAATTTCGGCACGGTTAAGTGTGTAAAGAGCCTGCGTAAAATCAACAATGTTTGATAGCCCGTTTTTATACAAGGCATACTTTTGTATATAGGCATCACTGGCGGCTTTAACTTCAACCGGTACTTCCCGGTAATTTTTAAGCGCGTTGCTGATGCGGGTTTCGGCTAATACCTGCTGGGCCTGTAATTGCTGGGCTACCAGGTCGTAATCGTTTTTGAATTGGGCCGAAGTGTATTTTTGCGACTGCACCTGGTAATGCGTTCTGAACAGGGTAGTAAAATTCCATACCATTGCCACGCCAAACAGGTAGTTATAGCGGGTTGGATCGGCACCGGCGCCATAGCTGCTGCTAAAGCTGTTTTGGTTGGAGCCATAATCATAATTAAAACCCGATCCCCGGCCCTGGTAAACACCGAAGAGACTAAAGGTGGGATAAGCAAAGGTTTTTAAATATTTTGCCTGCTCGTCGCTTACACCAATACGATTCTGGAAATAGCGCAATGAGGGATGATCGGTAGCTGCAACGGCGCTTTGTGCGGCAAGATTAGCCGGGGCTTTGGTAATAAAAGCACTATCTAACAAAAACTCCTGTGCCGGAACGCCTAAATAGATAGAAAGCTGGTTGCTTTGCTCCTGTACGGTTTGCTCCGTATTGGTTAAAGCTATCCGGGCGTTTGATACTTCGGCATTTGCTAAAGATGAATCAACACCTGCGTTAAGACCGTTCTTTACACGGGCGGTCACTACTTTTTGCAGCTCAATTGCACGGTTAAGGTTATCCTGCTGGGCCTTTGCCAGTTGCTGGGCTGCCAATAAATTAAGGTAGGTACTTGCTACGCGTATCTGGTGCTGAAACTGTTCCTGCGAAAGGTCACTTTCTTCGCGGGTTACTACAGAGCGCTGCACTTTTACTTTCTCTTTGGCTTTGCCAAAGCTGAAAAAATCCCAGCTTACGTTGCTGAGGTAAAGAGAGCCGAATGCCGAGTTCCAGTTCTGCTTAGGTAGTGCAGGGCCTGATGACGCGACTGATAAACCATGATAACCAAATAAAGGGCCATTTTGGCCATTAGCGGTTCCGTAGTCCTGTTGGGCCGAGATGCTTACATCTGGTAAATATTCTGTACGTGTTTCTTTTAAGTATGCCTTCGCAGCGTTTAGCTGGTTTGCTTTCGACTTAATGGTACCGTAATTAGCGAGCGCCATTTGTTCAGCATCTTTAATATTGAGAACCTTTTGCTGAGCCTGAGCCTGGATGACATAAAAAACACCTAAAAACAGAAGTAATCGTTTTGAAGGTATTTGTAACATTGTGGTGTATTTTGTACACGGCAAATGTAGAGGTATAGCATATATTAGGAAAATGAATTAATTTTGTCATAATCATTAGAAAAACTAATATATGAATATCGCGCTGCATCATTTCCGTTTGGTTGATACCATTTCAAAGGAAGGATCGCTCACCAAAGCGGCCTCAACTTTGCACCTTACACAGTCGGCACTGAGCCATCAATTGAAAGAATTGGAACGCGAAATGGACATCGAGGTTTTCCATCGGCAGGGGAAAAAACTACACCTTTCTGAGCATGGTTACCGCTTCCTGCGGAGTGCCGAAAAGATCCTTGCGGAGATCAATTCGCTGGAGGAAGATATCCAGAATTACAAGAACGGGAAGACCGGAAAACTCACCATCAGCATGCAATGTTATACGGCTTACCACTGGCTGCCAGGCATCATCAAATATTACAAAAACCGCTGGCCTGATATCAATATCCACATTTTATCTGATGCAACGCGACGCCCGCTGGAGTATTTGATGCGCGGCGAACTGGACATTGGCATCGTGCGTACGCAGATGATCAACCCTAAAATAACGTACGAGCATATCTTCGAAGACCACCTGGTGGCCATCATTTGTAAGGACCATCCATTGGCAAAAAAAGACGTAATTCACGTTACCGATTTCCAGGATGAGGAGCTGATTTTACCGCTCTATGATCCCTCATACCAGGACACCCCGGTGATAGAATCGTTAATCCAGGCGCAGCAGGTAAAGCCCAAAACTTTGCACCGGATCCACTACACCGATGCCACCATCGAGATGGTGAACGCGGGCCTCGGCATCAGCGTTATGGCCGACTGGATTGTGAAACCATACCTTGCTGGTCGCAATATTGTTACAAAACCATTGCATCACAGCATTGCAAAACGGGCCTGGTATGCCGCTACCTGCAAGCAAACACCAGCCATCCAAAACTTTTTAGAGTGTTTAAAAATGCATTTTTCGATAAACGGAATGATAGGGAAGGGTGAAGAAAAGGTTTTGGCACCGATGGCAGAAGTGATTTAATACCGGCATAAGCGGAAAGCTTAAGGTGTTCCGTTTCAAAAGTGGAACACCTGTGCATAAAAATCCGGAAATAAATAAATTTCTCATATAAGTAATTAATAATCAATTTATTACTTTAATATTTTTTTAATACATGTACGACACAGGTTGTCGTACATCTATCTGTTTTGTATTTGAAAGGGACGACTTTTAAAAACATTAATGAAATCTATCAAAACAATAAACCCTGCCTGGAAATCAACCGGCAGGGTTTTATGTAATAAAGTTTAAGTTTTATTAAGTTTTATAGGGTTTTATTAAGTTTTATTATTGATTATAGCGGGTTGTATCTCGCCGGCCCTCGTCTTTACCTCTTGGAATTGGTTGCTCGTTTTTACCATCGTCGGTTGTATTTTTTGGTGCACGGGCCTTATCATGCATAAATGAATACGTTTGGCGCGGATCTTTTAAAATAGGTTCGATAATATCATAAGGGAAAACCCTGGTGGTAGTATCTGTTTTGCTGGTTTTATAAACAGTTTCGCATTCGGCACGCAGGGCGGGTTCTATTAAACCATGACCCTGGTCAAAATACACCAGGCTTATTTTTTTAACAGTGATGCTGATAGCGTCTGTATTTTCGCTCAGGATGTGCTTTTCAAACGATCTTTTTAAATCGTCTGTAACAACCATAGCCTCTGGCTGCACCCTGCTGCCCTTAAAGGAGGCCCAATGCCGGGTAAGGCCGGTTAATTTACCACCTTCGGCCATTTGAATGATGATCCTGGAGTGGCCTTCCACAGGGATGTCGCCAAATTTTCTGTCGAACCTTACGGTGGTGAATTTTTCAAAAACCGTGTTCTTACCATTGTTATCATGTACACCCACGTTTAGCCCGCCAACATGTGCCATTACATACTCATCCTTGGTATTGCCGGTAAGGGATAGTTTTCTTAAATGGGTTAAAGCCATTGCCGCCGCCGCATCTTTCTTTAAAAGATCCTTTGTCGATTCGTTACCGGCATAGGCGCGCATTCCGGTACTCAGTGCGATATCGCCGTTATCTAAATTAATGTTCAACATGGCCGATGGATCTGCCGGGTTTTTATACCAAAGCATACCGCCTTCTCTAACAGGTTCCTTCAAATTAAATTTACCTGCCGCACCCGCGTATTCCAGTGATTGGGTTAATATTTTCTGCGCAGCGCCTTCATCCAGTTTGGCCTCATCTGTTGTGTAGGTGTTCAACGGTATTTTTTCATAGTCGGGAAAAGTAGCACCCGGACCGTAGCTGATCTTATTTTTGCCCGGTTCAGATTTATCAACCCCGTGGCAGGCTGCAACCGTTAGTACAATAACAGTAAACAGGGTTGCTTTTGTTATATTGAATAAATTTTTCATGATAAGTTTTTTATTTTTTAAATATTAGTATTGGTACCATACCTTTAAACTGTTATCGTTAGGTGAGGGGTCTGGTGCAAAGGAGGCGTGGGTATCAAACTCACAGGTAGGGTTCATAACACAGGCACCCTTTTCGTCAGACCGGGCTTCGTTGTTAATAGCATCAAACCATGACTGCCAAACCGCGTAACCTGCATGAATGGCGCCGCCATAATAATCTGTAACATCCTGGTCTGTTGATTGCCATGACAGCGTTCTGAAACCGCATGCCTGGTGCAGGCCATCAAATATCCCCCCATCCTGCGTCCAGTTGGTGTACCAGTCGGCCTGTTCAATAGGACTGGGCACTACATCGCACGATTCAAAGGCAAGAAACTCGCAGTTCCAGTCACCATATCCTTTGGCGGACGTTGTACCGGCAGATGGAAAGCTTACCCCACCCGATGTAGTGGCGATGTACCATTGATTACCATGACCGGCAAATATTGAAAAGTCCATAGCATCAACCCGGGCGTTGTTGTTGCTGATGAATTGAAAATCGTACGCATAATAATACTGTTCATAACTGAAGTGCTTCAAAAAATTGTAAACCACCTCATCATGTCCCTGGTCGCGTGTTCCGGCGTATCCGCCTTCACTACGGTCGGCCGCATTTAAACTGTTGGCCGCAATTATGAGCATAGCGGCTGTCATAAAAATTAACTTTTTCATTTAGGTTTAGTTTGTGCCTAATCTATTTGTCCCGTTTTCGGCTCCCCGGGTGCTTACTCTTTTTTGTTGCAGGATTTTCGGCTTGCTTCCTTGTTGTAAAGTTATAGGTGGCTGCAGGCAATAGTCTTAGTATTACTACTGATTTCGGGCGAGTAGTATTACGCTATGTTTGGAGGATGGCTTACGGAATAATACCCTTCAAAGAGCTGAATTAAGCCGGAAGCTTAAACCAATGACCTTCTACAAGTCAGGCTACGCCAACCTCGTGGGAGTTGTTTTTTTACACTTTTGCAAAACTATTTTATGATATTTTTCTTCAACTGATTGTATCGAAAGTTATTCGGTATAAGACAAAAAATAAACAATAAAGCTTAAAACTGCATTTAAACCTATAGCTTTGAGGCCAATCTATATTGAATCGTAAACAAAGCTTAAAGCTGATCGTTATCTTTTTAAAATGTTTTATAAATCTGTTTTACTACTATCGTTCTTATTAGGTTTTCAATTGTCTGTAAAGGCGAATTTTGTATTCAATAACAATTCAATCGCGGCTTATAAAGCCATATATGAGTTAAAATTTAATGATGCTAAAAAATATATCCAGGACGAAAAATCAAGAAATCCTCAAAATGGCATTACTGTTCTGCTTGATAATTACGCCGATTATTTGCACCTGCTTACTTCAGAAAATAAAAGTGAATATGAAAAATTAAAAGACCTGAAGTCGGACAGGATTGATGCCATAAAAGATAACGATGAAAATTCCCCTTATTATTTATTTGCCCAGGCCGAGATCTATCTTCAATGGGGAATGTTAAAAGCCAAGTTTGGCGATTACACCGCCTCTACCCTGGATTTAAACAAGGCTAAAAACCTGCTGAATGAAAACAACAAGAAATACAAAGATTTTTTACCCAACCAAAAAAGCCTGGCTTTACTGGATGTGATTTTTGGAGCCATTCCATCGAACTTAAGAGGGATAGCGAATTTTTTTGGCATTCGGGGGGATATTGCAAGCGGGTACAAACAGCTGGAAAAATTCAGAACCCAGATAGCAGGCTCGCCATATAGTTATTATAACGATGAGGCTGTTTTTTTGCTCTGCTTTACTGATATAGATGTATTGCACAGCAGGAACAACTATGCGCGCCTGGCGCAGTTATTAGATGGGATGGCTGATAAAAGCCTGTTGAAAGCTTATTTGCAAGGCTATGTTGCCTACAAAACCGGGCATAACGACGAGGCTATTAATTACCTTCAAAACGCACCAAAATCAGCCCAGTATCCTGCATTGCCGGCAATAAGTTATTTGTTGGGTAATGCAAAATTATGCCGAATGGATACTGATGCCAATGTTTACTTATTAAAGTTTTTAAAAGAAACCAGGGGGATCAATTATATTAAAGACTCCTATCAAAAATTGGCCTACTATTATCTTTTAAGGAATGATTTAAACAATTATAATAATTATATAAAGCTGACGCGTACCAAAGGATACCCCACCGACGAAAAGGACAAACAGGCTTTAAAGGAAGCCAATGATGTTAAACCCGATCTTGAGCTTTTAAAAGCAAGGTTGTATTTTGATGGGGGCTATTATAACAATGCATTGGTACAGTTAAAATCAAAACAGGTAAATGATCTTAAAAACATAAGGGATAAAATTGAGCTTTATTACAGGTTTGGGCGTACATATGACCGTATGAATGTTTTCAATGATGCTTTAACCAACTATCAAAGGGCCATTAACATCGGCAAAAAAGAAACCTATTATTATGCGGCCAATTCGGCATTATTCTCCGGTGTTATTTACGAACAAAAAAAGGATTATAAAAAAGCTGCCGACTATTACAACCAGGCCTTGCAGATGAAGAACCATGAATATCAAAACAGCATAGATACCCAGGCAAAAGAAGGCCTTAACAGGATAAATCATTAATACCTGCTAATATTGTACATATTTATAGCAGTACCGGTTATTATTTAATGGTAAATGGGGCCAAACTGTTTATAGAATTGCAATTTAAAACTTACATTTGAAATACAGATTCACTGTTGAGTATAATACAGGTAAATCGCTTTTAAAATGTTTAAGGGGTCAAACGCCAGAAAAATCTATTAAATGAAACTGTTTGGCCAGCATATTGGCAAATAGCGATGGGTTTGAAAGCCATCGCTATGGTAAAAGTTTTAATTTAATTTAAAAAGCGATTTCACTGTTAAGTATAATAATGTATTGGTAAGTTATTGTTCCGAACCACAATTTGGTTTATGTTGATTTAATCATCCATTGGTTAACGTAATGCAATATTGAAAATACATCTACCGAAATAACTTTTAATTGATACGTAAAAAATCGTTTACCAAATGGTTGAAAAAAAGATATTGATAACCGGAGCAAGCAGGGGTTTGGGCCTGGCAATATCAAGAATACTTTCAAAAGAATATACTTTAATATTACATGCTACCCGCAAAGAAAGTTTTACCCATATTGAGCCCGGAACCCATTTACTTTGTGCCGATTTGAGCGACCGGCAGGAGCTTAATGAGTTTTGCACCCGCTTAAAAAAAGAGCATGGGGATACCCTGGTAGCTGTAATTAATAACGCGGGCATAACGTTAGACAAATCTTTAATTTACCAGCCCGAAAACGATATTGACAGGATTCTGCAGGTAAATCTTAAGGCCCCTGTCATGATCTGCAAGGCTGCAATGAAAATTTTCACGTTAAAAAAAAGGGGTGTAATTATCAATGTAAGCTCTGTTGTTGGCGAAACAGGCAATGCGTTCCAGGCAGTTTATGCGGCTACCAAAGCCGGTTTGGTAGCGTTTTCAAAATCGCTGGCTAAAGAAGTGGCAGCGCTTAATGAAGAGCATGCAATAAGAATACTCAGCATTTCGCCGGGTTTTATTGAAACAGATATGACTGACCGGATCCCGGAAGCTGAAAAGCAAAAATTCTTAACATCGATACCGGCTAACCGCTTTGGCAGCGTAAACGAGGTGGCAGAAGTGGTGGCTTTTCTTGTTTCAGACAAAGCATCTTATATAAACGGAACTAACATACATATTAATGGCGGGTTATTATGATCAGGGAGTATTGATACACAATTTAAGTGAGTCGGACCCGAAAGATGTACTGGTTAACCACGGACCAACAAAGTTGCTGGTTGACAACTATCATTGGCATTCGCCAAATGTAGGTATTGTTGCAAGTTATACGCCGAATGACCGGGATGTGGAAGACCATTTCAATATTTTTAGAGGGGTTGACCAGATAGAAGCATTTGCGCAGGCCACTTCCGGTTCATGCAGTGTATTTTTAGAATGCCAGAAATTAGCCTCAACTCCGGCAGAGTTATCCAAAAAATTCATGCCCAGGTTTTTGAGCATTGGCCAGGTGAATTTTATAGGGTATTTAGAAAAGGGCGATACATTTATAAGTATCGGGAATATAAAATTTTATAAATTCAGGCAGATAGTTTGCGATGGAAGGATCTATAAATGCCCCGAGGGTATTGACCTGGATAAGCATTTTGAGGATTTTACCGAAGAACGTTTACTGGCATATGATATAGGAGAAGGTTTTACCCTTATTGCCGAATTTAATGACATAACAGGAAGATCAATTAAAAAAGAATTAATTTAACAGCAATTAAAATATTAATGGAAAGACAAGAAATTATTGATGGTTTGGTAGAGATACTTAAAACCGTAAGAACAATAAATCCGGATAAATTGGTGGGCATCACAGAAGAAACTGATTTTATAAAAGACCTGAACACACCATCAACCGAGATGATAAATATTGTGGCTAAAACCGAGCAGAAGTTTGATGTTGAGTTTGAAGATGATGATATTGATGATTTAGGGTCGCAGGTTAAAGATATTGTTAACCTGATATTGAAATCAAAAGAAAAAGACTAATATGAAAGGCAGGAAAGTAGCGGTTGTAGGAATGGGCGGAGCTTTCCCTGCCTGTGAAAATCTGGATGATTTTAGCCGGAAAATATTTGCAGACCAAAGCCTGATCCGTTCATGGGACCAGGCCCTGGCCCATGGCAAAAATATCCGGTCGTCGGTATCTGGTTATATAACAGAACAGGAGATGAATATTGATGTGATCTATTCATCATTAGCCGCAAACTACCCGGAAACCTATGTTGATACTTTGGACAGGATACCTCCCGCCAATTTAGCCACTGCGGATGTTGGGAGTATCTGGGCGATGCTGGCTACTTTAGATGCCATAAAAATGGCAGGATGGTCGGACATAGAAACCCAATCAGAACAAACCGGTGTGGTTATAGGCTCTGGTGGAGCCGGTAACGTGATATTACGGAACGCCTGGCATAATTTTTATGAATTGGGTAAAAAAACGCGATTAAGCGGCGGGCACACTGTTGACCGTACCATGGTTTTTCGCGAGGCTGCCAATGTATCCATACTGATAAAAAATAAAGGTGTTTGTGAAGCTATCGGATCGGCCTGTGCAACCGGGCTTGGCAATATAGGTTATGCCTACCGGTTAATCAAATTTGGTTTACAGGACCGGGTTATTGCCGGCGGGATTGAAGGTACATCGTTAGAAACCTTTATTGGTTTTGATGGTATGCAGGTATTAAGCAAAGGCTTTGGTCCCGAAGAAAGTTCCCGCCCTTTTGATATAAACAGGAACGGGTTTGTATGCTCATTTGGTGCAGGCATTGTAGCGCTTGAAGAGTACGAGCAGGCTATTGCCAGGGGAGCCGAAATATTAGGTGTTATTGATGATTATTTTAATAACTCTGATGGTGACGGCGATATGTTTTTCCCATCCCTTGCCGGCCAGAAACGCTTATGGAAGGGTTTGCTTGCTGAGTCGGATGGTAAACCGGATGTTGTAAAGGTACACGGTACTTCTACACCGGCAGGAGATGCCATTGAACTGTTGAGCGTAGTAGATGTTTTAGGCGAGGACGGCTACCATATTTCGGCGCCAAAATCGCAATTTGGGCACATGCTTGGCGCAGCCGGAGCGGTTGAGTTTATTACGGCTTTGCTGATGCTTAAAGAGCAGAAAGTTTTGCCATGCTTAAATTCGGTACAACTTAACCCCGAACTGGAAGGCTACCAAAAAACAAGCCAATGGACAGGCCCCACCAAACCACTGGAAGCTTACCGGAACCTGTTGCCGCAAAAAAGTTTTTCAAAAGAGATTAATAGTGTTGTTTGCCTTAATTACGGATTTGGCGGCACAAATAGTGCTTTAAAAGTATCGAAGCATAAAATATGATTAGTAACAACAATAAAGTAGCCGTAATATTTGGTGTAAGGAACGATAGCTCCATTGCTTATGATGTTGCCTTAAAACTAAATCAATCTGGTTGTAAGCTTGCGCTTAGCTATGTTGAGGATACTAAAGACGATGTACTTTACCTGATGGAAAGGCTAAATATTGATACCCGCTTTGCCAAACAGGTAGATGTAAGGAATGAAGACGAAATTACAGCGTTTTTAAACTTTGTATACCAGGAATTGGGGCCCATTGACTATATATTGCACGCCGTAGCTTTTGGCAATCAAAAAGTGATGTGTTCTTCCCTGCCAGGCAGCAAAGAGCCCGCACCATCATATATAGATATCCCGTTTGAAGACCTGATGGATTCCTTCAATATCAGCGCCTATTCGCTGTTAAGGATAGCGCGGGTGGCCGAAAACCTGCTGCAAAAAAATGCATCTATCCTAACACTTACTTACAATGCCGGAAGCAGGGTATTCCCCGAATATGCGGGTATGGCCATCAACAAAGCGGCCCTTGAAACCATTGTATTATATCTGGCCAGTTATTTCAGGAATAAGCAGGTGAGGGTGAACGCGATTTCGGCCGGCTTGGTCATGACATCGTCTGCCGGAGGCATAAACGGGATTCGCAAGATCAGGAAATTAGGAAAAATTACGGCTCCGTTGGGCAATATTGATGCCGGGGATGTTGGGGATACAGCACTGTATTACTTTTCAGATCTTTCAAAAAAGGTAACCGGCAATATTCATTTTGTTGACGGCGGGTTTAATATTATGGCAATACCTGTAGATGGAGCATAAATTAGAATCATCGGTGAAGGAATTAACAGCCCTGCAGCGATTTGCAGTAGGTAACGACCTGGTATGCTTAGCCGATTTTAAAAACTCTTTAACCGACCTGTTTAAAAATAAAGTTTATACCGCTGCCGAGATGGACTACTGCGATAGTTTTAGCGATTCAATTCTCCGTTACGCATCTACCTGGGCAGCCAAAGAGGCCGTTTACAAGGCGGTTAAGCAAATTGATCCGTCGCCTTTAAGCTGGAAAAAAATAGAAATTATCCGGACAAAAGCTTCCGGTCGCCCGCATGTGGTTTTACAACCTAATCTTAAATGTTACCAGGTAAGTCTTACCATATCGCATGATGGTGACTACGCCTGGGCTTTGGCATTAATTGATAAAATAGCTTAAGCCATTGACCTCACATTACTATCAAACCGACTTAGTAGATCTCCATTATTATAAATTTGGGACAGGGGAAGCGCATATGCTGTGTTTTCATGGTTTTGGTATGCATGGCAAACAATTTTTAGCTTTAGCGCCCGAACTTAGCAATAAATATACCTTTTGGGGATTTGACCTTTTCTTTCATAAGGAAACCAAATTGAAGGATAACAGTTTAGCTGCTGTAAAAACCGGGCTTGCCAAAAAACAACTGGCTGATTTAATAGTTTCCTTTTGCAAAGCCCAGCAGATAGACCGGTTTTCGGTAATAGGTTATTCCATGGGATCGCATTATGCAACAGCGATTGTTGAAGAACTTCCGTCTTTGATCAACGAATACATTGTTGCGGCGCCATCGTCTATTAAACCGGGTAGCCTGGTTAGTTTTTTTAGCAGGAATGCGGCCGGGAATAAAATTTTAGAGAAAATAGTTTTAAGTAAAAACGCGATGGTAAACCTGTTGGTTACCTGCAAAAGAGTTGGCCTTATGGATGCCGAAGGCTATAATATTTTGTTAAAAGAAATTGAAACAGAAGAGTTAAGGTTTAACATGTACGCATGCTTTACTTATTTGCGGTTTTTAATAACCGATGAAGCTAAGTTGACCAGGTTACTTAACGAATATGCTATACGGAGCATTTTTATTTTTGGGAAGCGTGATAAAAAGTACCCGCTTGCTATCGGGAAAGCTTTTTTAGCCGGGATAAAAAACGCGGAAATAATAGATATGGATGAAAGCCACGAAATAATTAATAAACGTTTTGCTGCAGTTTTAGGAGGCCTGTTGTTATGATCATTAAATCAAAACCACTGCCCCTTTTTTTATTGAACATTGCCGGGTACCTGGTTGAAAGGGTTTTAAAATCGCGTTTAAATAAACTGGTTATTAACCCAATTGAAATTAAGCCAGGCCATTCCTATATTTTATTATGTAATCACTTCGGCTTTGGCGATGGTTTTTTAGGCTTCTATTTAGCCTGGAAGGTAATTTTAAAGCAGGGGCAAATGAAGCGTTTATACATCATGTCGTTAAAAAAGCAGATGCAAAAGAACCGCTGGCTTAGGTATTGCGGTAGTTTTTCTGTTGAGCCGGGTAAAAAGTCCATCAGGGAAAGTTTTGCATATGCTGCCGAACAGCTGGCCGAACCGGGTAACCTGCTGCTGTTTTTTCCGCAGGGAAACCTGGAAAGCTGTCATATCCGGTCGATTAAGTTCCAGGAGGGTATTGCCGAAATAATCCCGTTAATTAAAGGGAACTGCCAGATCATATGGACCAGCAATATTATCGAATACTTTGAAAGTATAAGTCCCTCGGTATATTTCAATATGCTGGATTGCGGTACAAATCACAACTTCGACTTTGATACATTGAAACAACAAATTAACCAGCACCACCTTCAATCAATTAAGCAAAATATACGTTTTACCGACGAGGAAAACTAACAGGATATAACCGCAATCGCATTATGTTATTGCCTGGCCCCAGGTACGTTGACGGCATCCCGCTGTTACAATTTAACTGCCACCTAAGTATTGGTTTATACCAAAAACATTATTACCTATTAAAACAGGATTACCAGGGGCAGATTGAACCTGGATGGTCATTTTTCCGGATTCAAAGGAAATGTTGTTGGTTATAATAGAAGATTGTTGAAGGCTGTAAAGAGGCCAATAACCCATTTCAACCATTGCTTTAATTAATATTTGCTCATCGGCGGTAAAGTCAGCATCCGAAGTAAGGTTAAGCGTAATTCCATCCACAGCCAGCACAGATCCAATAGCATAATTAAACGTTCCATCGCTGCCAAAAAATTTGTCCCAGTTAACGGGCGTTGTCCATGGGGGAGTCGTTTTGGACACCAATGCAAGATGAAGCAATCCCGAGTTATACCATGCACCGGGTGTTATGGGCACAACACAAAAATGGGCGAAACTTACTGTAATAGAAATGGTGCTTAGTGCAAACTTTTTATTCAAATGTAAGCCGCACCAACTCCCGGTCCATAATCCAAAAAAATTAGGGTCATAACCGGGTATCCATGACTTTGATACATTGGGATTATCGTTTAATCAGTTAAATGAGAAATTTGCGGGTGCCGATGTCCGTAGTGTTRATGTTAAATAAGAAAAAGAAGGTGAATAATCAACCGGTTTTGCATTTGACCCTTCATAGGGTTTTAAAGCTGCCTGACCGCTGTTAATAAGCAACTGATAGGAGAGGTCGGTACGCCCTATGTTAGCTACAGACGGCGCATTTATCATAGCCCATTGAAACCACACAGTTGGTAATGTATTGGCAGGTGGCTGGGGCGATAAACTCTTTAAATAAACAGTCCATCTTGCATAATTAGCAGCACCGATGTCTTTTCTAAAGGTACTGTCAGGAAATGCCAGCTGATTTATTACGGCTGCATATTGGCTAAAAAAGCTGGGCTGGTTATATAACCAGTAATTATATTTTAAAGTTGGCGGGGGAACGGTATTAAAATAAGCCCAAAGGCCTTCATCATCTTTTGGTATGGCAAGAGGTTGTATCAGCTGAAAATTATTGATCGACAAGTTCAGGCTGCCGGCCAATTGGTTGTACCACGCGTCTGTAATTGCTGTAATGCTGTCGCAAGGAAGATTTATGTTTGTCATCATTAGCGGTATATAATAATCAACCTAAAAATGAAGGCTGGTTTTTAGCCAGCCTTCAAAAGAAATTATGCATTCACCTCTTCGAAATTTTTTGCTGAGGCATAAAGAGCAATTGCAGGCGCTGATGAGTGCCCAACAAATTCTCCTGCAGATAGTACGTTAACACCCAGCACAATAGGCACACCTTGTATGCTTGATGTGGTAATTTGCAAATTACCCTTCTCATTAAAGGTTGCTGTATTGGTTGATGAGCTGCCGCTGCTGCCGCAATAGAATGGCCAGAATCCGGCAGATCCGCTTGATGTAATAGTCTGCTGATCCAATGTAGAATAGGAAGCGTCAGAAGTTATTGTTACCGACATACCAGAAGCAACAATTACGTTGGCGCCAAAACGCTGCATGTTTCCGTTGGTACCAAAAGTATTATTCCAATTGATAGATGAGCCCGGGCTCCATGGGTTTCCGCTTTGGTTAGCATAGGCCAGCCCCATTGCAGATGAGTAGTACCAGGCGCCAGGTGTATTAGCAAAAACCAATACATTGTCGAATGATGCATTAACTGTTACATTACTTGCGGCAAATTGCTCACTGATTGAAGACGTAGAGCTGCTGCCTCCCCAAAGTCCAAAGAATCCTGAATCGGAACCGCCTGTCCATGAATTGCTTACATTAGAATTCATGGAGTTGCTGTTAAACGAGAATGCTCTTTGAGGACTACTGTTTAACTGGTTTACCATATCGGTATAACTAAGCTGCCAATCGAAATTTATTGGAAGTCCTTGTGCATCTGTATAAATTAAAGCCAGTTCGTTTTGAGCAGTAGCAATAGGATCTAATAAAATAGCGGCATAATCAGAAGAACCGATATTGGCAACGCTTGGTGCATAAAACATAGCCCAGTTTCTAAACATAGTAGGGATTTGATTCATACTGGGAAGCGTAGGGAGCCTTAAAACGTAGGCTTGCCATTTTGCATAATTGGCTGCACCGATATCCTCCTTAACATTTATTTCTCTTGAAGGAACCAGGGCAGACAGTAAACCTCTGTAATCGTTGTAGAATTGATTACCACCGCTTGCTGCAAACTGCTGTGTTAAAGAAAAAGGTGGGATATTATTGTAATATGCCCAGAATATACTGTTTGCTGCAGAGCCACTTGCGATAGGTGGCGCTGGCTGAATGATTTGGAAGGAATCCGAGCTTTGTCCCAAGCCTTGTGAGAATCCATTATACCAACCATTTTGTAAATCTAAGAACGTACTCATGTTTGAATTGCTTTAGTTTTCCCCTACGTAAGGCTTTTGGGGATTTGCCCCTGTAACGATGCATTTACAGGTAAGCCCGTTTTTTTGAGTGGTAGCTGATCTCCACTTTTCAAAAGCTTTTGCATAACAAAGTTGCTTTTAAATACTACCGCAGATAAGCGTGTAAATACCTGTTTTTAAACCCCCGTGTTTTTACCTGTTTTTCATGAGTATTTACCTTTATTGCGGAGTTTGTATAGCTATGGCGCCGCCGTAAATTAACCCGGCATGCTGCAAACACGACCCCGATGAGAGATCCTGTAGGGAGGGAGGAGAGATAATTTTAAATCATTTTATGGAATGTTTATAATCCCTGCATCTAACAGGAAATAAGCAATCCATGAAAAGACTAAATTTATTTTTTTTATCGGTAACTGTATTCATAGTACTACAGGTATCAACTGCCTTTGCCCAAAGCCCGCAACTTACTGTAGATGGTAAAAGCAATAACGGCGTAAAGCTGCAGCAACTAAAAATTGACGTTGCCATTTACGGTAATATCAGCCGTACCACCTGGCAAATGACTTTCTTTAATACCACGTCCCGTATTTTGGAAGGCACATTAACTTTTCCGCTTAAAGATGGCGTAAGCATCAGCCGGTATGCTTTAGATATTAACGGCAAAATGCGCGAGGCCGTTCCGGTTGACAGGGGGAAGGGTACGGTAGTTTTTGAGGCTATTGAACGCCGCAGGGTTGATCCGGGTTTGCTGGAAAAAGTTGAGGGCAACACTTTTCGTACCCGTATTTATCCCATTAATCCGCACAGCACGCGCACTGTAATTATTGGTTACGAAGAAGAGATCCCGCTGGCAGATAACGGCAATCTGAAATTTACTTTACCCCTCAATGTAAAAGATACGGTAGATAAGTTTTCGCTTAACGCGGCTGTAATTCAAAGCATAACGGCCCCGGTTACCGATAACTCCAATGGTGATAACCTGCAATTTGATAACCATCAAAATACCTATACTGCCTCTATCGAAAAAATCAACTATACACCTGATCATTCCCTGTCTTTCTCGATACCAAAACCATTGAATGCAAATGAGGTAATGTTACAGGCTCAAGGTAATAAGTATTATTATTTCGTCAACACTACACTGCAGGCTAAAATTATAAACAAGCCCGCCCCTCACCGCATCGGTTTATTGTGGGATGCATCGTTAAGCGGTGCCAACCGCGACAGCAAAAAGGAATTTGCCCTGCTGGATGCTTATTTCAGAAAGATAAATAATGCCGAAATTACTTTGGTAAGCTTTAGTAACGCCATTTTAAGCACTAAAGCATATAGCATCAGTAATGGTAATTGGTTGGCACTTAAAAACGACCTGGAACATATTACCTATGACGGGGCTACCAACCTGGGAAACATCAATTTGGCGCAATACCAGGCAGACGAGTTTTTATTAATGAGCGATGGGCATCAAACCTTTGGCGAAAAGACCATAAAATTGAGTAGCAAACCTGTTTATTGTATCAATTCATCAGCATCGGCCGATTATAGTAACCTGAAACTGATAGCCTTGAAAACGCATGGCGAACTTATTGACCTTACCAGGGATGATAACGACAAGGCGCTAAAAAGTTTAACTACGCAGCCGCTGCATTTTTTAGGGATAAAGGCCGGTGCTTCAGTCGAAGAAAATTACCCTTCTTTGCCGGTTGCGGTCGGCCGTACATTTTCAATTGCAGGTATTACGCGAAACCCTAACCAGGCCATCACTTTACAATATGGTTATGGCGATAAAGTGAGCTACGAAAAAGTCATCACGCTCGACCTGGCAAAAAACGCGGTTGAAGATGTTGATGTGGCCAAACTATGGGCGCAAAAAAAGATAAGCGAACTGGATATTAACTACGACAACAACCGGCAGGACATCGAATCATTAGGTAAACGTTTTGGTATAGTAACCCGCAACACGTCCCTCATTGTTTTAGAAACCGTGCACGATTATATTCAATACGGGATTGAACCGCCTGCCGAATTGCGCGAACAGTATGATGCCATTATGAAGCAAAGGGCACCCAATAATGTGCAACCTCAACGAGAAAACCTTAGCACTGCTCAATATATGCTAAAGGACTTAACGCAATGGTGGAATGCCGATATTAAGCATGAGGTTAAACCCAGGCCCAGGAACAGGAAAACACCTCGTCAAAATACAGTTGCTGCAGTTGCAGCTGTGGTTATAGATGAACCCGTAGGAAATACGGATGTGAGGCAGGCAACAACAAACGAGGTAGCCAGGTATAAAGCAAACCAGGCGGCACCAGGCTCCAGCCAGCTTAATGAAGTTGTTGTGATTGGATACGGAGGACAAAGAAAAACATCTGCAACAGGGGCTGTGCAAGCAATACAACCGGCCTATTTACAAGGGCGGGTAGCAGGTTTATCGGTAAATCCAGGTACTCCGGGTTCAGCCGACAAAGTACTTATTCGTGGTAACTCCAGCGTGGGTAACACGCAGCCATTGTACGTTGTTGATGGAGTGGCAACCAGCAATCCACCCAATGTTAATGCTAATGATATTGCATCAATAAATGTATTAAAGAATGCCAATACAACAGCCATTTATGGTGTTAGAGCCGCAAATGGAGTAATTGTGGTAACTACTAAAAATGGCCGGGCAGCCAACCCCGACTCTGTTGTTAGCCAATTAAAACAAAAAGAGGGAATCAATATTACCTACAATCCAGCAAATGCCGATTATTTAAAAACTATCCAAAAAACAGCCAAAACCGGGCAGTATCAAAAGTACCTGGAGTTAAGGCAGGCCTTTAGCGGCAACCCTGTTTACTATTTTGATGTGGCCGACTATTTTATAAAAACCGGGAACAAAGAACTGGGCCAGCGCATATTAAGTAATTTGGCCGAGTTAGACCTGGGCAGCTATGAGCTATATAAAATGCTGGGCTATAAATTAAAACAAACCGGAGATTTCGAGGGTGAGGTATTTGCCTTTAAAAAAGTTACCGAATTGCGCCCCTTAGATCCGCAAAGTTACCGCGATTATGGCCTGGCTTTGGAGGATGCCGGCGAACACCAGAAGGCTTTAGATGTACTTTATGCTGCCATGAAAAAGAGTTATACGGCCGAAGCCGACGGCCTTTATAATGGCATACAGGAAATATTTTTACCCGAAATAAACAGGATCATCGCCTTAAATAAAGAGCGCCTTAATCTTTCTGCAATTTCTAAAACAGTTATAAAGTCCTTACCGGCAGATATCCGCATAGTAATGGACTGGAATATGAATAATACCGATATTGACCTTTGGGTAACCGATCCGAATAACGAGAAATGTTACTACGGCCACAACCGCACCGAAATTGGCGGACGCATTTCGGATGACATGACCCAGGGATTTGGCCCGGAGCAGTTTTTATTAAAAAAGGCGATAAAAGGCACCTACAAAATTGAGATTAACTATTATGGCGACAGGCAGGCAACCATTGCGGGGCCGACAACCATTATGGCCGAACTATTTACCCATTACGGAACCCCACAGGAAAAAAAGGAGCTTATTGTATTACAAATGAAAAAGGATTCGAAAGGAGCGGTATATATCGGAGATCTGGATTTTAAGTAAAGGGTTTTAACCTTAGCACCAAACTTACGAAGTTTCAAATCTTCGTAAGTTTTTGCACGATTAGAGAAACACAGCATCTTCAGATTTTCGCGAATTATGCCTCGCAATTGCAAAAGTTTCTTTCATCCCTTATCAATCCCGGCTATTTTTCAGCTTGGACAGGTCGCATTGAAGGTTTTTGTCCCAGTTGCCGGTTTTGGCGGCTGCATCATAAGTAGATTGCATAAATTTCAGCAACGTTTCTTCTGGTTTGGCAGATCGTTGTACGGCTTCGTAGGTTAAAAAAAACTCACCCATTTCGCTGCTATAAAACGCTTCCGGCGGTGCCACCTGTTGAGTGCCAAAATCATCCGGTGCAGGGTAACAGTACGAATAAAAAGAAGGGTGCGGAAACTCCTCTGAGCCCGGCCAGAAACCGCATGAGCTTACCTCCTGTGAGTAAGCTTCCTGCATCACCTCTTTTGGTATATTGGGCATAGCCCCCTGGTGCAATGGCGCCGGTCTGCCCGAAAAACGTGTAACAGCCAGGTCAAATGCGCCCCAAAAAAAGTGTACCGGGCTGTTTTTGCCCTGGAAACCGGCCCTGAAATCGGTAAATACATTATGGATCCTGACCAAAGCCTGCCAAAAATTATGCATCACCGCGGCGTTGTAACCGCAGGGTGCATGGTTTTCAGCAAATGGTATAGCGGGGTCTACCTCGTTTGGTACCGCGTAAATAGCTACCTCTACACCTGCTTTTTGAATACTATCCATCAGTTCACCATAAAAACCGGCCACTGTTTGGCCACCAAGTGCAAAATAAAGCCTGATCCCTTCACTGGTAGTGATCTGTACCTGGTGGTTGATAAAATCCAGGTCTATCTGGAAAACGCCGCCATCATAGGGCATACTGCCTGTAGTTAGCCCTGTTGAACTTACATACAGCGTTACCTGCCATGAATGATTGATCCAGGGCATTTTCTGCAGCCTTATTTTACCAACTATCTGGGTATACATATGTGCTGTGGCGATTGTTTCCTTCAGATCGTGGTAAGCCAAAACGGGCCAGGTTGATGTAGGTTGATCGGTCATGGGACTGAAATTTTAAAGGGTAAACAGGGGACGCCCTATTATGTTTTGACGGGAGACGGATATGGAAAAATGGTACGGTGAAAGTATCGGCGATAAACCTAAATGCTTGTTCCGATTTGTACAATTTTAAGGCCGATAGCAGCGGTAATTTTGATAAATAAATTCAAATTAAGTTAATGTTATGATCAATAGAAACAATATTCCCGCTGCGATGCAATTACTTGTCCTGCTATTTTTGTTTAGCCATTGTGATGCGCAGCAAGCAAAGAAAAACACCAGCCTTGAAGAGGCTAAGAAAGCGATAGCCGAAAGTAACAGCATCTATTTCCAGGCTTTTGCAAAAGGCGATTCATCCATATTTATTGATCGCTATGCAAAAGATTGCTGGATTATGCCACCAAATGCACCGGCAATGTGCGGTACAGAAGCGCCGCTCAAATTTTTTAAAATAGCTTATGAGCAAATCGGTCTCAGGAATGGTAAGTTTATTACCATTGATGTTTTTGGCGATGGTGAAGAATTTGTAACCGAAGTGGGGTTTTGGCAGTCGTTTGATATTAATAATAAACTGTTTGATGAAGGTAAATTCCTGGTATTGTGGAAGAAAACTGCAAAAGGCTGGAAAATGTTCAGGGATTCTTTCAGCAGCGACAGGAATAAATAGAAATATCTGCTATTGCTGTTGATGTAAAAGAAATATAAAAATCATAAATTCACGATATGGAATTTAAGCATTTTTTTCCATCAGATATTTTAAAGCCTTACATCAGGCACTATTATATCTTTGAATCAGATTCGGACATTGAATTTGAGGACACCGTATTTCCAAGCGGCGATATGGAAGTGATCTTTAACCTGGGTGAAGGTACGTGGGAATCGTCAGTTGAAAATAAATTCCTCAAAACCCCGCCAATAGAATTATGGGGACAGATCACAAAACCCCTTGCTATCAGGTCAAAGGGCAGGCATACCATGTTGGGAATTAAATTTTTTACGCATTCCGCAGCTTATTTTTTTAATGACGAAATAGGGGTATTTAACGACCAGATCTCCGATCTTACTGATATCATAGGCAGCCCGGCAAAAACTTTACACGCGCAGCTTTTAGAAACAAAAGAACAGGATAAAAGGATAGAGCTGATAGAGATTTTTTTATTGAAAAGATTAATAAGCAGCGAAAAAAGATCTTTTAAGATTGATAAAGTAGCCCATATTTTATCAAGCATAAAAAAGAACCCGGCAGAAAATAACCTTGGTAATATTGCAGCGAAACACGGTATTACCCCACGCTACCTGCACAAATTAATTTACCAGAATACTGGCCTCTCGCCAACATCGTTCAATAAAATAAACAGATTCCAGTTCAGCCTTAAGCTTATTGCCAAAAACGAACAGCCTTTTACTGCCATTGCCTATAGCTCCGGTTATTTCGACCAATCACACTTTATAAGGGATTTTAAATCTTTTACCGGCCTTACACCCTCAGCGTACATGGAAAACATAACTCCTGTTAACCAGCTGTTACTTCAATAAAATTTCAAACGGTTCCGGTTTATACAATTTTAAGATTTACCACTGCCATACCTTTGGTATAATTAAATATTAAACATTTATTGTATGAATACTTTCGAAACATTTTCGCAGCTGCACCAAAACCCAACGCCTTTCCTGTTAGGCAATATATGGGATGTAAATAGTGCAAAACTATTTGAAGCCAATGGTTATAAAGCTATTGGCGTTTCCAGCCAGGCATTGGCAAATTCATGGGGTTATGAAGACGGAGAAAACCTGCCCTTCGAAATCTTGCTGCAATTAGCCAAACGGGTGGTTGAGGTAGTTAATATCCCTTTTTCGGTAGACCTGGAAGGCGGCTATAGCCGCACAATAGCAGGTGTTATCACCAATATAAATAAACTGCATGATGCCGGTGTGGCTGGCATAAACCTGGAAGATACGATTGCCGGCGCTACCCGTAATTTATTGCCTGTTGATGAATTTCAAAAAATCCTTGCGGCCATAGCTGACCATATCAACAGGAACAATTTGAAATTGTTTTTAAACATCAGGACGGATGGATTTCTTTTAGGCTTGCCAACAGCACTTTCAGAAACGCTCACCCGGATCAAGAGCTACGAAAACACGGGCGCCAGCGGGATTTTTGTGCCCTGTATCACCAACGGGGATGACATTAAGGCGGTGGTGAACGCCACCAAGCTTCCCATTAATGTTATGTGTATGCCCGATTTGCCAGGTTTCGAAGAGCTGGGGGGCCTGGGTGTAAAAAGGATTAGCATGGGGCCATTTCTTTTTAACAAAGTTTATGATACCGCCGGGAAACTGGCAAAGGCTGTCATTAGCGATCAAAACTTCTCATCCATTCTGTCATAATTTTCTATTCACCAATAAAAGCAAAAAAAGATGAACCTACCAACAAGAGCACAGGATGCTCATGCCACACTTGCCGCCGCGTTTAACACTGGCGATGTAGCCACAGTAATGAGCATGTACGATGTTACAGGTATTATTGTACCTGAACCAAACAAGCCGGTATCCGGCAAAGATCAATTTGAACAATCGATAAAAGCCATTTTATCCATTAAAGGCAAAATGGAAATTAAAACCGTTTATTGCCTTCAAACAGGCGATATTGCCCTGGGGCGATCTGAATGGAGCATTACCGATGGCAGTGAAGTAAAAATAGCTGCCAAAGGCATCGAAGTAATGAAACAACAGACCGATGGTACCTGGAAAATAGTAATAGACCAGGCATTTGGCGCTGAAGCTAACTTGCTGGCTTAAAAAAGAATAGCCTGCAAATGATGTGTCAGTCCCTGTCTTCTTTATAGGAGCCGGGCCTGGTACATTCATTTTATAAACTGGTAAAAACAGCCAGCTTATAACTATTATTGTCTTTCGGGGTAGCAAAATCAAGCCAGCTTTGTAAAGCTACCTGGGCCGTGCAAGGTCCGTAGGTAATAATCTTGATTTTTCTCTGCAACGATTCTTTCCTCAAGATCTCTAAAACCTCCTGCAGCATTTCACCCATGAAAGGCGTAAACATAAAAAATACAGTCCCTTCAGAATAGTCTGCTTTCCGTGCGTCGACATTTATAAAGGTCACGTTGGATAAATTGAGCGCTGCCGCGCAATCGGCCGCATAATCGCAAAAGGCCGGCTCAAACTCTACACCCTTGACTGTAACCCCGGTGAGGAGATTAATCAGGATGGCTACCTGGCCCAGGCCTGAGCCCAAATCAAAAAAAACATCGTCTTTCGTGAAATGGGATTTCTCTGCAAGTTCGAAAACGATCCTGGCAGACGTTTTTTGGTAGTATACCATTTCCGGCGCTAAATCTTTAGTCTGCTCCGGCATAGTCTGAAGGGGGAATAAACCGTTGATAAAAACATCAAGGTTATCATAACCTGGTTCTTCCTGGTGTTTATGGTCTGAATTAAAACCGGTGTATTCATTAACCAGGTTTTTGAATTCTTTTCCTGTATATCTCCCTGTCCTGATCTTTGCCTGCAGTTTTTGAAACAGGTTAATATCAATTTCTTCCAGTTCGGCCTTTACTTTTTCAACCCAGTATTTCAGCAAAAGCAGTTTGTCTGGTTCTCCTGTTTTCTGCAGGAGTTCTTCAATCTGATCAATAACCCGGAAACCGATGAAATCTATAACCTCCATCCGCTTATCAAAGTTTTTCTCCTGGCGCAGCAGGGTATCTTTTTCTATTTCCTCTATATATGATTGTATTTCATACATAGCCGTTGTTGCCGGGCTATCAGCATTAATAATACCTGGTTCCTTTTTAGTCAATTTGGTGCTTTGATTTTAAGTATGATTGGCCCGGAATTTTTTTGCTCCCCGGCGGTACAAAAATCTAAAATAAATCGCTGGTCATCAACCCGCAGGCAGCCTCGTATGATTTTGCGTTAAGTGGGGGAGGCTTAAACAAAAATATGAAAGCCTGCAGAAGTTAATCTACAGGCTTTGCTCATAAAATCTACAAGCAGATATGGCTTGGATGTTATTTTAGTATGTGTACGCTAATTCGGTTACATTATCTTCATTACCAGAAGGCAATGTCTTTAACGTTCCGAGTGTAAACTCGTATTCAATATTGGTTCTTACGGTATCATTGTAGTTCAATTCGCACTTTTCTTTTGTGCCATTGTTAAAGGTAACCGTGTTTGACCAGCCTGTGCCGCCGCAGGTACGATCCCACCAGTTACTGAAGCTAAGGGTTGGTTTTATTACGGTGCCGTCTTTACCCTGGCTGCCATCTGTATATTTAGCATGCAGGTGACCATGAAAATGCCTGCAATTACTATGATCATTATCTACATCAATAACAGTTTCAACCACAGCGATTTTATCGTTCGGGTCAACCTTTACATAGAATCGGTAAAACATTAGCGGCCTATATCCGTCGTAACTGGAAGCAATCGATGCCACTATGTTAAACTTGAAAGGGTGCAATTTTAAAGCTGGTACAATTTTTTCTTCCTGAACCTGGATGATCGCGTTAGTAAGGTCTTTAATGAAATCTGGTTTTGCAACCTCTTCTTCGGTGATTTTTGAAAGTTTGTTTACCCAATCGTTTGCAAAACCTCTTGCTTCTTTAAGCTTCTCGGTCCTTTGTGGTTTGTCGTCAACATGCCATTGTCTAACCAGTTTATTGTCCAGGTTCTCTATGCTTTCCTTTGTGAAATTGGCCATCCATTCTACGCGTTCGTAATTTGCGCTATGCAAATCTAACTGTGCAGGCGTAATGCGGCAATCAAACAGTTTTACATCATCGTTGTTAACGTTTTTTGCAAAGTTGGCCAGGTGCATCCAACTGGTAAGTGTAACCTCAGTAAGGATTGCCAGGTTTGGCGTATTCTGTTCTCTGATTTTGGCAACAGCCTCGGCCATTTCCTTTATTGATGAGCCACCTGGTATATCGGTACCCATAGTATTCACCATAACAGACATGTTGTATTTGGCCTGTGATTTTTGCAGGTCGCTCTCAAAATTGCCTTTGGCATCTAAAAGTGAGTTGTACGATGCGCTAACTGCCACGTCCATTTTAACCTTATCGGCCATGCTGGAGGCATCAATTTTTACCTCGCCGTAAAGCTCGGTAGTCAGCTGGTAGGCAGATATGTACACGGTACCATATTTTGCTATAAATTGTCTCGCGTCTTTTTTTAATAAGGTGATGGCATCGGCGGTTAACTTGGCATCGCTGTTAAGGTGCACATGCCCGTATGACTTGCGGAAAAACGCCACATAGCTCGACGACGTTTCTGATATGCTGATATTTTTAACATAACTGGCAGCTACAGAACCAGATGCCGCACCGTACGAACCGGTAATTTCTGTAGAAGCACGCTGCAGTTCGTCGCGTTTGTATACGCTGGTACAGGCGGCAACTTTATACCGCGTTTCGGGGCTTGTTGGCTCTGATGGTTTAATGGAACTAAACTCAAGCGGTGAAGCTAATAGTCCCAGGTTTACTACCGTTTGTACCCCTCTGAAAGCTCCCGCTCCTTTTTCAACAGAAAAATTCTTTCCTGTTGCAATAGCATACTGATGAATGTCATCCAGATTGCCGTTCTTCTCGTTTGTCATTTTTTTGATGTGTTAAGTGTTTTAAAATTTTTTTTTCAATTCGGGATATTGGTGATCCCTGATGAAGTAAAAGTAGCGGGAAGGCCATGGGCAGGCATGGTGGTTTATGGGGTATTTAGAAGGGTTTATTTACCCTTTATTTAAGGCAGTAAAAAGGGTAAAGAGCGGCTGTGGCCGGTGTAAATCAGGGTAGGTTAGGTTTTACGTTTTTGGCGGTGGCTGGCTGTGCGCTGCAATATGGTTTTTCGGTATCACAATCACTTTGCAAAACGCGGTTTTGGGAACACTTTGGGCTTAAAACAGTGGCAAGCTCACCGGTGAGAAAACCCGAGGAGACGGTAAATTATTTTATGCAGTACAATATGGTTTTTAATAATTATAAGTCATCCATTTTTTGGCCTGGAGAAGATTCATGGGTATTTCTTTCATTATTATTCCTGGTTACCTTCCTTATTTCCCTTTTCTTTTTTTCAAGGCGTTCTGCTTTATCAATGGAATGTGATTGGTGAATATCGCGGTCTTTTTCTGCAAGCTTGGATACTCTGGCATAAAAGGCGCGCAGCTCATCCAGTTCATTTTCGGTAAGGTCTTCCACGTCTACCATCCGGTTACTGGTAAACCGGTTGGCAGCTATCAATTCGTTTAGTTTTAACTGGATCGCTTTAGATTCCTTGTTTTGCGATTTCTGGATCAGGAAGACCATTAAAAACGTAATGATAGTAGTACCTGTATTGATCACCAGCTGCCAGGTTTCTGAATAATGAAAAACCGGGCCGGTTGCTCCCCAAACCACGATTGTAAGCGCGGCTAAAATAAATGCCGAAGAACTGCCGGTCCAACTGGTAACGGCATTGGCAAATTGTTCAAATATATTCTTCTTTGGCTCAGATGAGGTTGCTTCCATTGTATTCTGCTTATTTAATAAAACGCGGGCTGTTAACCCGCGTTAATACTTTTTAAATGACATATGTTCAGCTTAAATTGTTGAAGATGATCTTTGAATGATGCCAAGTAAAAGTGCAATTATTGCGATAACAAGCAAGGCATGAATTAAACCGGTTGCTGAATAAGCAAACACACTGATCGCCCATCCTATAATCAGGATAACTGCGATGATATACAATAATGATCTCATAGCTTTTATGGTTTGATGTACTTATAAGATTGTAAAAACCATGCCAATTTTTGCTTGAATTAAATTTGAACGAAACGAAATTATATAATAGGTAAATTAGAAGTCAACCAATGGCGTCATTGTATCGCATAGCGGGTTAAGCAAGCTGTTGTACCATTTGATAGAAAACCCTGTATAAATTGCTATACAACAAAGGATGGTTTTAAATAAGAAAACAAAGGCGGGATGGGCAGAAAAAGACGCCATGAGGTTGGCCGTTTATCCGGGATGTTTAAAAACGGTAGGTATAAGCACTCATTAATTGTGTGTGCTGTTACCCTTGCTTTCTATTTGTTTAATTAAACGATAGCTTATTGTTGCAAACAACGCAAAAACAAAATGGGCGGGCACCAACTGGGTATAGTATTTAGTATACCTGATCCACGGCGGAGCGGGATGTAATTTAAAAGTGAGTTTCCATACCCCAACGGCTAAAGCGCCACTAATACTGCCAAGTATTAAAGCATTCTTTAATGAGGGCTTTATCTTTTTCCGTTCCCATAGTTCGGTAAAAGCCGCTGCAAATATTAACCCAACCGCATAATGTGCAGCCCATCCCTGCGCCTGGTTCAGTTTTTTAGTGCCTGGTAGCAGGCGGTGTATTAGTGTGCCCAGATGCTCGGGCTCACTATAATTTTCCTTTTCAATAAGCGAAACCAGGTAGCTGAACAGTGTCATAAAGCTGGTACCGGCTACGCCCGAAATCGCTATTTTCTCCAACTTATTCATCCTTTTTGAATTTTTGTAAGCTTTTATCAGCAGGGCCGTTCAGTACTTCGCCATTTATATCATACCGGGTTCCGTGGCAGGGGCAGTCCCAGCTTTTTTCTTCCGGGTTCCAGTTTACAATACACCCAGCATGGGTACATACAGGGCTAAGGGCATGAACGTTTCCAGCGGTATCGCGATAAACCGCTATTTTTTTACCATCCACTTCAATTACTTTACCGCTATCAGGGCGCAGGCGCTTTAAAGAGTCGGTTTCAGGTATATTAAATCTATCTGCTACCAAATGATAAGCTACATCTGAGTTTTCTTTTACAAATTCAGTAAAACCAGCAATTGGTTTAATCCGCGCCGGGCTAAAAACGGCCGTATACTTATTTTCTTTCCCTGATACCAAATCGCTTAGTATTTTAGCAGCTACCGAACCCAGCATCATGCCATTACCGTTGTAGCCGGTTGCACAATAAACACCGTCAGAAGCTTCGGGCATCTGGCCGATATAAGGAAACCCATCTACCGGAACATAATACTGGGACGACCAGCTATATTTCACAGAAGAAACACTATAATGTTTACGAATATATTTTTCCAGGTCGGCAAAAGCTTTTTCAGGATCATCGTGTCCGGTTTTATGATCATTGCCGCCGGCTATCAATAGCGGTTCGCCATCAATGATATGTGTTCTGAAGTAATGGTAAGGCTCTTCCATATCATAAATGAGCGCATTGGGATAGGTACCGCTTTTCAGCTTAACAGCCAATACGTAACTACGGTAAGGTGCACAACGAAAATTAAATGAGGTAATGCCTGGCGGGATATGGGTTGAATAAATAACTTTTTTAGCCTTAATACGCAATAAACCAGCCGCCGCTATATGGATGCCATTATCGCTGCTCAGTTGATTGATCCTGGTGTTTTCTAAAATGGTTCCTCCCGCTTCCAGGAAAGACTTTTCCAGGCCGAGTAAATATTTTAGTGGATGAAACTGCGCCTGGCCATCAAATAATAATGCTTTTTGAAATGGTATGGGGGTTGGTACATTATCCGTGTATTGGACAGGCACACCTACATTAACGGCGCCTGCATATACATCGTCCAGTTGTTTGGCCTGGTCTTCATCTTCGGCATATAAATAACCAGCCCGGCTTTCATAATCACAGTCAATACGGTACGTTTTTATATTTTGCTTAATAATCCCGAAACCTTCATTTATAGCATCTGCAAATAAAATGGTGCCCTCTGTTCCAAACGCGTCTTCTGCTTCCTTGTATGTAGTGTCGGCAAAGGTATTGATATGCGCGCTGGTGCCGCCGGTGGTTCCAAAACCAATATTGCGGGCCTCTGCCAGCAATACCTTTTTACCCGCATTTTGCAACAATAATGCCGCCGATAATCCGGTAATGCCGCCTCCGGCTACCAGGCAATCATAAATAGCAGCAGGATCAAATTCGGAGTGCGCCGCTGCCAATGGGGGCAAAGCTTCCTGCCAGGGACTTTCCCGAAGCCCATCTCTTGAATTGGATGTATATGCTTTTGTTTTCATGCTAAAAATTATACAATGGAGGAGCTATTCTGTTTTCTTTTTTAAAGTATGTAATGTTATTATTGGAAATTAACTTAATTAAAAAGATATTTTTCATCTGATAAGACAGGCCTAACCCCGTAATAATTTAGAGCAAGTAGATGGAATAAATGTGTTGGAGCCTACCTGGCGATAAAGGACTCCAATATGAGTTACGGCGGGGGATCGGCATATTAAACAGTTCATAATTTAACCGATCTTTTCAAACGGGTATTTGCCTTTTATATGGTGATTTAAATAAATTCCTTTAGCGCCCGAAGCTTTCATTTCCCTATAAATGGTTTCCGGAACGTGGTGATATTCATAAATTGCCCCAGATACATACGTTATTTTTAATGTCAACGAAGCAGCATCATAGCTTATAACCGAAATAACTGAAGATGGCATGACTACAGTTTTTAATACGATCAGGATAGTTCATTAATGAGTAATTGCGCTACCTTGTCTATTGTTTGCAATACAATTTCTTCTGGCGATCCTTTATAAACGTCCCTGGTGGCCAGGTGCTTCCCTTTAATCCAAACGTGAATAAACATTGTGCCTACGGGTTTTTCAAGTGTTTCGCTGCCGCCGGGCATGGTTAGTCCGGTAACGGCTACCTGTATATCTGCCTTCATCAAATTTCCCAACCGTACGGCAAGTTCTTTGGTTATTTCTGCCGATTCCGGTGTGTATTTCTCTACCAGTTCTGCAGGCACTCCTAAAACATCCTGCTTGATACAAGCGTCGTAACAAACAATACCGCCCTTTAATATATCACCGCACTCCGGGATCAGGGAAAATTCAGCAGAAAGACGGCCGGCAGTCGCGCTTTCTGCAAAGGCAATAGTAAGGTGTTGTTCTTTAAGTAACCGTTGGCAGTTAATAAGCAAATTTGATGGCATGGTATAAATAAATATTATTGCTTCAATAACAGTTATCCCGTACCAAAGGTTTGACCAGTCAATATCAGAACGTTAGTGCTGGTACCGCTTTGTGTAATCGTCATTGGGCCGGAATGAATAGACGAATTGGCGGATAGAGCCGATGAGGGGGGAAATGTGGGTTTTAATTTTAAAGCACCGAGATAACTATCGGGCTAAGCGGGAAGTACTTGCAGTAACAAAGGGATGGCGACTATTTAATTATACAACCATTACTGTTCATTATCGATAAGACCCTGACAAAACTCCCGCAGTTTAATGTCTCTTGTTTCATCTGCCCCAATTTGTTTTACCAATGGGAGGTACTTGCTTTTATGGTAACGTAAAAGCCCCGAAATACACTCAACATAAGTTAAAAAGAAATCTCCTCGTTCTTCCAGTTTTTGCAGCTGGATTTTTTCTGCCGATTTGCCCGGGCTGAATTTTAACAAGCTCGCAGCCATCCAGGCAAGTTCGCCCGTGTAATTAATAATCCATGAGCCCAATTTGGAAACTAAGTTCTTTGGCGTGTCAAAGTCCTCGTCTTCCGGAAGCTCTCCTAATAATCCACTCGCGGCATACAAAAATTCGCATAACCAAACGTCACCTTTTTCGCCACGGCTAATTTGTAGCAGCAGTGGTTCAATAAACCTGGCGTTTTTAAGGAGGACCATTAAGGATGCAAAACTATTGCAGCTGTTTATTTTGTTTGGTTCGCTAATCAGGTCAATTATCTCTTGCTCAAACGTCTCTGAGTTATCAATCAAAATTTCGTAGAGGGTGGTTAGCTTGTCGTTTATATCGGGCATGGTTTGGGGTTGTAGGTGTGATTGGGCTAAGGTATTATATGAAGTATGATTATTGGACTAATATAAAAACATCAAAGCGGACTTTTATAGTTGCAGGAGCGATTTGGGCTTGAGTGGACAATACTCGCGATCATCTTACACAAACGCAGCTTTGGGGAACCACGACGGCCTTGTACAACCGCAGGTTCCTCTCCGAGAGAACCCGCGGGGACTGCATAAGCCACAGGTCACGAATTGTGCCAAGGGTGGCAATGTTAACGCGGTTTTATTTGTATGCTATTGCCGCGCTTGATGGCCCTGCTAACGGAATGATTGACGTTGATTTAAACCCGACAATATTTGCCCACCTGTTAAAGTCGGCAAATGTGTAATCAAATCCTGTTCCTGTTTCAATAAGCATATTCAAACTCATCATCATGCCAAAAGCATTTTGCTTTCTTTCATCATCTATTATGCCTTCAATAGCTGCAAATGCCCCGCCCACTGGGAGTGCGTCATAAGCTTTTCTCATTAATGATATTTTATTTTCTTCGTCCCAATCATGCAGGATATTTCCCATTACCACAATGTCTGCATTGGGTATTGGCATTGTGAAGAAGTCGCCGCTTGCGGTTTTTACACGATCCGATAAGCCAAATTGCTGTATGGTAGCGTTTGCAATAGGCTCAATCGGTGGCAGGTCAAAACTTGTACAATGCATATGGGGGTTATGTTTTGCAACCATAAGTGAAAGCAACCCCGCCGAACCGCCTACATCAATCAGCGTTTTATATTTTGTAAAATCATATTTTTGAGCAAAGGCCATAAAATTACCCATTTGGATACCGGTCATTGCATTGGTAAATTCTTTTAATTTTTCAGGGTCCTTGTATATCAAACCGAAAAAATCTTCACTTCTTTTTGCTTCGTTTTGCGGAAGCCCGGTAAGCAGCCCCTCGCCGAGGTTACCCCAAAATGCATATAAACGATTGTTCATCATTTCAAGGATCCCTCCAATATAAGATGGTTTGTTTTTATCTAAAAATGTATCTGTGTCCACAGTATTTGAATAAATAGCGGTATCCAAAATGCCTTCACGCTTTAAAAAACCAAACACGGTTAAAGCATCTAAAAAATCATAAACATTCCTGTCTGTACATTTAAGCCCCAACATGTCTTTTACTTCTTTGGCCTTCATCGTTTTCTTTTCGGCAAGCGTGGTGAATAATTGAAAACTCACTGCAGTTAAAAGAATTTTTGAGGCCCAAAAGCCCGTGCCAATTTTCATAATGTTTTCTGGTGATGGCTGGTTAGTTTGCTGTTCCATTTTTTTATCTTATTAATTGTCGGTTTAATAAATTGGTTTGCCTGCCAGGGAATGCTACCGGGAGGCAGGTAAAAATTGGGTTATCTAAAATACGGCGATTTAATTTGAAATAAGAATAAAAGAATATTTGATAAACGGCCGAATCACCCCTCTATAGTTTCCCTTTGACGCCAAAAGGCTAATAATTAATTATGGTTATTACTGGTGTCTTCCTGAACTTCAAAGCAACCTTTTGCCCAGCGGTTACGAATACAACTAAAGTCACCCATTAATAAAAAGAATGAGCCTAAAAACCGATCTGCATTTAAAGCTGAACGCTTTTGCCCAAAAGGGAAAGTGGAATAATACCCTGGTAAAAATTATTACTGCCCCATTGTTTTGGATTTTACTTGTCAGTGGCGTTGTGCGGGCAATTTATTATTCGGTTTTATTAACCACCCGTGCGGTTGATACAGCAACTTATATTAACTACCCCGCCAATATTTTAAAAGGCGAAACCGATCGTCTGCGTACGCCGGTGTACCCGTACTTTGTCAAATTGGTGAAGCTGTTTGGTGAGCAAAATTTGATGGATCATGTGGTTGTTGCACAAATCATTATTTCATTTCTCGCGATCATTTTGTTTTATAATGTGGTGAAGATTTGTTTCAAGCAAAGCGGCGTAGTATTTTCTGCAACATTATTATATGGGGTACTGCTACCCGTCATCAATTTTGATAAGATGGTGCTCACCGAATCGCTCTCCATCAGCTGTTGCCTGCTGGTTATCTATATGGGGGTTAAATACCTGCAACGGCCGGGCAGTGGCAAGGCATGGGCGCTCACCTTGTTTGCTTTTGTTTGCATCATGTTGCGGCCATCATTTGTTTATTTATTGCCGTTGATTGTTGTGTTTTGGATTTCGAGGTTGCTTTTCTTCCGCAAAGACTGGAAAATGTGCCTTTCCGGGCTGACTGCCTCTGTAGTTGTTATGTTGTTAATAATGGGTTATTCTCATCTAAACAAAAAGAATCACAATTTTAACGGCATTTCCGTGGTAAGTAATAATAACGAAATGGCGGTCATCGTCATTGCTAATATTTATCAATATGGTAATGACCCCGAAATTACCGCAGCCATAAAAGCTAATCTTGATCTGCAGCAAAAAAACACCGGGAAGCCCAGTAAGGGCGAGAATGTGATGCTGAAATTTGAACCCGACCGGATACATCAATTCATCGTGGCGTGTATTAAAAATCAGCCGGTTGCTTTTGCTTTGGCTATCGGTGGCAAACTTATCGATTTACAAACACTCAATATATTCACCAATTACGCCGATCATAAGCTCTGTTTTCTGGCCTTTCGGATGAATAATATCGAGTACATGTTATTTTGTGTGACGTTTAATATCCTCTATATTTTTATCGTGGTTACTTTGATGATGATTATTACCGGATGGCTCAAGAAAAAACAAATACCCTGGTTTAGCCTGTTATTGTGGCTACTAATTTTTGCACAGGTGGCAGTAGCTATTATCGGTGGATATTCCGAATACCCCCGCCTAATTTTACCCGCTATGCCTGCCCTTATCATTCTCTTGTTTTCATACATCGATAAAATCAGCTTCGCAACAGATCGTAATAAATTAAAAAGTTACCCGATAACCATCTAAATTTATCTAATTAACGGCCGGGACTAAGGAGTCTCGGCCAGCTTACTTAACAGCTGTGAACGTAAGCGTTAAAGATCAGGGTCTTATAGCTTTACCCATTCACTTAGAAACAAAACGGGAACTCTTTTATGGCTGATTGGATTGCGCGGCAGGTTACTCACCGATGGATCGTGCAATACGGAAACCCAAATCGTCAATTTTAAAACTTGTTGGATGACTTCGCCTGCGATTTGTCGACATACAGCCCCTTTCTTCATCGCACCAGCCACCCCCGCGAAAAATGCGATAAGAGCCATAAACGGTTTCATCATACACGTCAGAACACCACTCCCAAACATTACCCAGCATGTCATATAATCCCCAGGGATTTGGTGTTTTCATTCCAACCTTATGCGTTGTTTGTCCTGAATTTTTTTTGTACCAGGCAATGTCATCAATCCCGCCGTACCTTATTCCATCCGTGCCTGCCTTACAGGCATATTCCCATTCCGCTTCAGAAGGAAGTCTATAGCCTTCAGTATTTAAATTATATACGATATTGCCCGATGGCTCTAAAATATAGAAAGGTTCAAGACCTGTTTTGATAGAAAGCTTATTACAAAACAATACGGCATCTTTCCATGATACATTTTCAACAGGGTTCTCATCCCCATTAAATACACTGGGGCTTTCTTTTATAATGTCATAGTAAATAGCCTGTGTTACAGGATATTTAGCTAATAAAAACGGTTGTATTTCTACTTTCCAGCTATGCTTTATACGATCATCTCTTAAAGTAATTTCCCCTAAGGGAATTCGCACCATTCCGCTAATTATTTTTTCAATGTCTATAATATCGTTAATGCTGTCCACTATAATTTACCGGTATTGCAATTAATTTTAAATGTATAAAAAATAAACAAAAGCCTCCGGGTTTTATCTGAAGGCTTTTCAAATGATCTTTCCCACGCTGTTCCCATGGATGGGTTAAAATGTGGCCGCACATTACAAAAGCCAAACTCTTTTTTATGATTGATTTGCACAATCCCGCGGGTTTAAGAGGTCTTTAATTGCACCAATTGATGCCTGATCAAATATTGCATTGATTCTTTTACAACCATGTTGGTATTTGTGGGGTTAAAGCCTAATTCTTTTCTCGATTTTGTTAAACAGAAGTCCTGTTGCAATCCTGAAAACATAGCAATGTCTTTAGTGCTCAATAATGGTGCTTTCCCATTCATTTTACTTCCTAATTCCATTAACCAGGCAATAACAAATAAAATAAGTTTTGGCACTGCTACCGGTAATTTGATTTTAAATTCGGGGAAAAGCTGTTGTGCCATTTTAGTAGTATCTTTAATAGATGTACATTTTTCATTTGCCAGGATATACCTTTCTCCGTTGATTCCTTTAGTTGCCGCTAAATAACAACCTTCGGCAACATCTTTTACATCTACCCAGTTAAGCGCAATATTAGTTTCTACCGGGATTTCCTTTTGCAGAATTAACCTGAGAATATTGTACGATACATTTAATGGCGCAAAAGCTTCACCTCCTATCATAGCCGATGGCAATACAGCTACCAACTCTATATTAAATTCCTTTGCAAGTTTAAAAGCCAGTTGTTCGCCGTCGTTTTTTGAGTTATAGTACACATCCCTGCGATCTGGGTTATAGCCGTAACTTTCCTTTGCCGGGATGGTGGTATAATTTAACGCGGCTATTGAACTCACGTATACAATTCTTTTGACCCCAGCCTCTGCGGCTGCTTCTATCATGTTCCTGGTGCCCCGGATATTTACATCATAAATTTCTTTTTGGGGATCTCTGGCCCAGAGCTTAAACGCGGCGCCTACTGCATAAAAGGTATCTACACCTTGCAGTGCCCTCACCAACGATTGCTTATCAGTAATGTCTGATTGAACCACCTCACAATCCAAACCTTCAAAAGGTTTTTTATTATTAATGTTCCTTACCGATGCACGAACCGCAATGCCTTTGCTGATCAGGAGTCGTACTAAATTGTTGCCAAGGTGCCCATTTGCACCGTTAACCAATGATAGTTGCTGATTTTCCATTTGCTTATTTTTTCTATAATTAATGGTTCAAATCTGCCAACTATAAAAGCTAATCCACTTGACAAATGTTAGGAAAGCATCCGTTTGCGGATACGGCTCAAACTTTCGGGTTTCATGCCCAGAAACGAAGCTATGTATTGCACCGGGACATGGTGGATGATAGCCGGATAGTTTTCGATAAGTTTTTTATATCGTTGCTCTGCTGTTAATGTGGCAAGTTCTTTTGAACGGTTCTCGTTGTAAGCTATAGACTGCTGAAATACTTCAATACTGAAATCTTTAAACGCGGCGCTTTTACTGGTTAGTCTGTCTAAATTGGGTTTTGTGATCCTAAGCAGTTCACATTCCGTAATACATTCTACACTTTCATCAGCTTTAGTTTGATTAATAAAATGAAAGTAAGAAGTTAAAAAGCCCGGCGGACAATTAATATGAGTTGTTACTTCGTCGCCATTTTCATTGTAATGAAAAATACGCATAAAGCCTTTTACAACAAAATACAAGTATTGGGGTATGTATCCGGCTTGTTCAACAATTCTGTTTTTAGGCAACAACACCGGCTCAAAACATGCTTTGCATAAATCATTATCAGCTGCTGTTAGCGGTCCCTTTTGAGATATTATATTTAGTAAGTGCTTGTGCATACCACCAAGTTATCAATAAATAACACGATTCTGCCGAAGGATCTTGTTTTGCGGAAAAGCATTTCACGGGTAAGTATTCGCATGTTCGTCTGCTCCGCGGAATGAAAACTTCAATCTCAGTTAACCAATTGCTTTTTAAACTGGTTGGGGCTGATGCCGGTTTCCTTTTTGAAAAGCCTTGAAAAATAGGGTAGGTTTTCGAACCCGAGCTGGTAGGCTATTTCAGATACGCTTTGGTCATCGCCCATGAGGCGGTTCTTGGCTTCGTTTACCAGGTAAATATGGATCAGTTCGATGGCGGTTTTGCCGGTTTCCTGCTTCAACAGATCGCTCAGGTAACGGGGAGATAGGTTGAGGCGCGATGCCAGCGTGCTTACCGAAGGCAGGCCCTGGGTAACCAATAAGCCGTTTTTAAAATAGGCGGCCAAAGCATCATTAAATTTCGACACCGTTTTGCCCGATAGCTCGCGCCGGTTGATAAACTGGCGCTTGTAAAACCGCTGCGAATATTTGAGCATCGAATCAATGTGCGTAAGCATAATGTCGCGGCTATACTCGTCGGTATTGTTGCGGTATTCGGCATCTATTTTATGATACAGGTCCCACATGGTTTGTTCTTCCTGCGGCGAAAGGTGCAGCGCCTCGTTGGCCTCGTAATCAAAAAAGGCGTATTTATTGATCTCGGTATGCAAAATATGACCGTTCAGAAAATCCTCGTGGATGAAGATGACAAAGGCATCGTCCTCATATTCAACGCTGTTAAATTCCATGATCTGGCGGGGTTTTACAAACATCATGCTGCCGTTATCATGATCATACCGGGTGCGGCCGTACATAATAACGCCCGACTTGAGCTTTTTAAACCCTATCATATAAAAATCGGATGTAAACTCCCGGTTGCCGAACGAACAGGTATGTACGCATCTTTGTACGCTGATAAGTGGGTTCTCGGGCGGGGCAAAGCCGTTGAAGCGGTGCATATCGGCTAAATTTTTAAAATGCTGCATGATCAAAAAAGGTTAAACAAATTTACGCCGAATTTCGGCGTAAATTGTGTCAGTATAATACCATTAAATATTTATTTACCGTGTGCTGCTGCCGATACCTCGCTCCAGCTATCCCACTCGGCATAACGGCTTTCATAAACCTGTTTAATCCAGGGGTAAGCCTGGCTGCCCAGGAATAAACGCAGGGGAGGGTTTTCACTGTCGATCAACTTTAGCACCGCATCATTAGTTGCTTCGGGAATACCAAAAATATCATCGGTTAAGCCAGCCTGGAAAGCTGCCCGCAAGCCATCATACTCCGGCATCTCGGTGGTATGTGCCGATGAAGCACCTGCCCAATCCGTGGCAAAACCGTTAGGCTCTATCAGCGTTACGTTAATGCCAAAACCCTTTACCTCGGCAGCCAGGGTTTCGCTCAAGCCCTCTACCGCAAATTTTGAGGCATTGTATAAGCCCAGCACAGGCAGGGTAACCTGGCCCAGTACGCTCGATACCTGGATGATGTGGCCGTGCCCCTGTTGGCGCATTACAGGTAATACCGCTTGTGTAAGCCATAGCAAGCCAAAAAAGTTGGTCTCCATTTGTTCGCGGGCTTCCTGCTCGGTAGTTTCTTCAACGCTGCCAAATAAGCCGTAACCGGCGTTATTGATCAACACGTCAATACTGCCAAAATGTTCCTTTGCTTTATTGATGGCCGCGAAACCGGCAGCACGGTCGTTCACATCCAGTTGCAGGGGTAAAATATTGTCGCCGTATTTGCTTACCAGGTCATCCAGGGTACGCAGGTCGCGGGCTGTTGCTATTACTTTATCGCCGCGTTGCAGTAGTGCATCGGCCCATAATTTACCAAAGCCACGTGAGGCGCCGGTAATAAAAATTGTTTTTGCCATTGTTTTGTTGTTTTAATTATGACACAAATGTAGAGTGCCTTTTGCCGCCCGATTTATACGGAAGTGGGGAAGAATGATACATTTTTACGTAGGTGAGGGTGGATGGTAATGGGAGTGTCATGATGAGGGGAAAATTGATAAATGCTGTTCCCTCGGTCTCCAATGTCAGGAAGTCAAAAGGTTTTTCACGCGAAGACGCAGAGACGCAATTGATTTGCTTATTTTTGATTTGCGCCTTAGCGTTTTTGCGTGAAATTATCTCAGGCTGTTTTTCATACCTTGATAGCATCCGAGAGACCCCGCGGGGACGGATTATGAAAAACGATGCAAATGAAACGGTAGCCGTAGCTAACGGCTGTGCCGTTTGCTAAAATATAAAATCAATGATTCATGAATGATGCTTCGACTAAAGTTCCTTCCCCTGATTTGCCGGGAGAAACTGCCACTCAATATGATCAATTCTTTGGTCCGTTATACTTTGAGCCATATGCTATAGAAGTTGCAAAACGAATTGACCCGGCCCCGGTTTCTATTGTACTGGAAATTGCGGCCGGAACAGGCCGTGTTACCCGCCATATCCGGGAACGAATTCCACCCCCGGTAAAACTAATCGCTTCAGATATTAGCGAGGATATGTTGGCCGTAGCCAAAAAAAAATTAAGCCATCTTGATATCGACTGGCAAAATATAGATGCCCAACAACTTCCTTTTGCCGACAATAGTATCGACATGGTTATTTGTTGCTTCGGGTATATGTTTGTTCCGGATAAGCCAAAGGCATTTGCAGAAGCATACCGGGTGCTAAAACCGGGTGGCTTATTTTTATTTACAACCTGGGATAAGCTGGAGAATAACGCTGCGTCCTATTCCTGCAGAACTATAGCACAGCAATATTTGGACGAGCCATTGCCCGAATCTTATAATCTGGCAACCTCGATGAGTGATGAAGCTGTCATAACACCATTATTACAGCATGCCGGGTTTGCAAAAATATCAATTGAAAAAGTACAACTTTTTGCCGTCAGTCCAACCGCAAAAGAAGCAACAAACGGTCTTGTAGCGTGGGGGCCTATTTATGAGGAGATCAAAAAGCGTAATCCTACCTGGATAGACGAGATAAAAATTAAGGTGGAAAAAGAACTTGCCGAAAAATTCGGAGCTGCTCCCATGATCGCTCCAATAAGCGCTGTAATCAGCCAGGCGCGGAAATAGTCAGTGTACTAATAACTTAACACTAATTGCTTGAACTCCCTGTAACACAAACGAACGTAACCGTACGGTTATGAACAGTGAACCCCGAAAAAAAACTATATAAATATTTTACAATCAATAAGTTAAAAAAATGGCATGATTTTGTAATGCAATTGGTTCAAAACATTATAGCTATGCTGAAGAACTATATTAAAACCGCCTGGCGAAACCTGTTTCGCAATAAGTTCTATTCGCTGATCAATATTGCGGGGCTCACCGCCGGGTTGGCTATAGGCATTTTGATATTGCTTTGGGTACAGGACGAATTAAGTTTCGATAGCTTCCATAAAAACGCCGATAACATTTACCGCGTAGAGCTTTTTGGCGGCACAGGCGCCAGTAAACAGATATGGCAAACTACGGTGGCGCCTATCGGCCCATTGGCTAAACAGGAACTCACCGATGTGCAGGAGCAGGTGCGCATTACTCCCAACTGGTTCTTCTCGCTATATAAATACAAGGAAAAAGTTTTTGGCGAACAAAACGTAGGCTTTGCCGATCCTTCCCTGTTCAGCGTGTTTGATTTTCCGCTTATTGAAGGCAATACCGCCAGGCCATTCCTTAATGATAACTCGGTTGTCATCACCAAAAAAACAGCGCAAAAATATTTTGGCACCGGGGATGCTTTAGGCAAAGTGATTGTGGCAGAAGGCAAGGAAAACTTTACCGTGAGCGGCGTTATTAACGATTTTCCGCTTAACTCCAGCATCAACTTTGATATGATTATGCCCATGAGTTACCACATTAAATATATACTGGTAAACGGCAAGGTGGATGCGAACACCGATTTCAATAATTATTCCTATCAAACTTATGTTAAATTAAAACCGGGCACATCGTTAAAAAAGCTCTCGGCCGACCTGTTCAAGATCCACATTAAGCACCGTGCCGAAGATACCGATGCCGACTACCTGTTGCTGCCTATCAATAAAATTCACCTGTACAATGCCGACGGCACCGACCACGGCATCCAAACGGTGCGCATTTTTGTCATTATAGCCCTGGTTATTTTACTGATAGCCTGCATCAATTATGTAAACCTTTCAACAGCGCGCTCGTTGCTGCGCGCCAAAGAGATCAGTATGCGTAAAATTATAGGGGCGGCCAAAATGCAGCTGTTTATGCAGTTCCTGGTCGAGACAGCCCTACTGTTCTTCATCGCCACGCTATTTGCCTTATTCACCATATACCTGCTGATGCCGGTATTTAACCAACTGGCCGGCAAACAATTGGTACTTAACCTGCTCGATCCTCATATCTGGCTTGTTATTGGTATCACCGTTATAGCAACGCTGGCTTTATCCAGTATTTACCCTGCGATGTTATTGTCCTCGTTCGAGCCGTTAAAAGCGCTTAAGGGCAAAATAAACGGCAGTATTGGCGATGCGCTGTTCCGCAAAATACTGGTGGTGGTGCAGTTTACCTTTTCGGTAGTGCTCATTGTGAGCACTTTGGTTATTACCCGACAATTGAAATACATCCAGTCAAAAAATTTGGGGTACGATAAAAGCCATGTTTTTGGGGTTTGGATGCGCGATGCGTCAAAACATTACGATGCCGTGCGGGCCGAGCTTTTAAAGCAGCCCGGTGTAGAAGGCGTAACCCGTGCAACCAGCAACATCATCAGCAGCAGCATGATCTCGGGCGATAATTCATGGGATGGCAAAGCACCGGGCCAAACCTTTATCCTGCACCCCATGGGGATAGATAAGGATTTCATCTCGTTTTTTAAGCTAAAAATGCAGCAGGGTAACACCTTCAGCGGCGCTGTAGCCGATTCGGCCCATTTTATACTTAACGAAGCCGCCGTAAAAGAGATCGGCCTTAAAAATCCCATCGGCAAGCGCTTCCGTTTCCAAAGAACCAACGGCACCATCATTGGCGTAGTAAAAGATTTTCATTTTGCCAGCCTGCGCGAAAAAATTGCGCCCGCTATTTTCTTTTACCGCCCGGCCGTTTACCAAACCCTGTATATAAAAACCAGCACTAATAACGCGGCCGGAGCCATAGCCGCGGCGGGTATTCAGTTTAAACAATACAACGGCGAGTTCCCTTTCAGCTATAACTTCCTGGACGAAATTTTCAACAACCTTTACCAGGGCGAGCAACGCGAAGGCACCCTGTTTAACTACTTTGCAGGCATGGCCATATTAATATCCTGCCTGGGCCTGTTGGGCCTGGCAGCCTACACTGCGCAGGTACGCACCCGCGAAATTGGTGTGCGCAAAGTATTAGGCGCATCTGTTACGGGCGTTATTGGCCTGTTGGCTAAGGATTTCATCAAGCTGGTACTCATTGCCATTGTTGTAGCTACTCCCTTGGCCTGGTACGCCATGAACAACTGGCTCGATGCCTTTGCCTACCGCATCCCTATTCACTGGACGGTTTTTGTACTGGCCGCGTTTATAGCTATCGTTATCGCTTTTGTTACCATCAGTTTTCAATCCGTCAAGGCAGCGCTGGCAAACCCGGTGAAAAGTTTGAGGAGCGAATAAGGTGTTTTTATCATAGTTTATGCAAATCCCGGATGTTTAATTGCATCCGGGATTTTGTATTTTATACGGGGGGCCTGTCGCCTAGCATAAACGCAGCTCTGGAAATTACGACTTACATTGTGCAACCGCTGGTTTCTACGAGCCCCCCCGTGGACGGAAGACTTCCCGCCATTTATCCCATAAAAAAAAGAAAATAAATTTGCGCAACTCAAAAGTTGCATATATATTTGCAACCTGCAGGTTGCTTAATTGAACTTTACAAAATGAAACAAGACATATTCCAGGCTATAGCTGACCCGACACGCAGGGCTATTTTAACTTTAATTGCTATTCAGGCATTAACACCAAATGCCATGGCCCAAAAATTTGATATGAGCCGACAGGCAGTATCAAAACATATTAAAGTATTACACGAATGCGAATTGATTAAACCCGAGCAGAGTGGCAGGGAGATTTATTATCACTTTAATGCAAAAAAAATGCAGGAATTCGATAACTGGTTAGCCCAATTCAGGCAAAGCTGGGAAACTCAATTCAATCAACTCGACCAACTATTATCAACAATTAAAAAAACAGAAAAATGAACAATGATTTGCTATTTGATTTTAACGTTGACAAAGCAGCGAAAACGGTTTATATAACCAGGGAATTTAATGCCGGACAGTCTTTAGTATGGGATGCCTTTACCAAAGCCGAACTGCTTGACCAATGGGGCGCACCTGCACCTATGCGAGCCAAAACCAAGTATATGAATTTTGAAGTAGGCGGGCGGCGATTTTACGCGATGATAAGCCCCGATGGGCAGGAACGTTGGTCGGTGCAGGAATTTACATCGATTACCCCGAAAACCAATTTTAAGATGTACAACGCGTTTGCAGATAAAGACGAAAACCGTGAACTGCCGGGTTCTGAGTGGGATTATAATTTCAGCGAACAAAATGGAATAACCAAAGTGGACATTACCATTTTTAATGAATCGTTTGAGCGATTGGAGAAATTATTGGAGGGCTTCAAAATAGGCTTTACCATGACATTAAAAAACCTGGAAGATCTGTTAGCAACTTTATCGCAGAAATCATAAGCAGAAAATTGTCAATCCTATTGACAACGGGAATACCGAAGAAATTAAGCAAAAAAAATTAACAACTTAAACATAAAAATTATGAGAACTATTAATCCCTGGATCAACTTCAACGGAAATGCCGAAGAAGCATTCACTTTTTACAAATCAGTTTTTGGCGGGGAGTTTACAAAGATCATCCGTTTCAAGGACCTGGTGGGCCCCGAATTTCAGGTGGCAGAAAATGAGGCCAATAAAATAATGCACATTGCTTTACCCCTTGGCAAACACAATGTACTAATAGCCAATGATGTTCCCGAATTTATGGGACGGGTAAACGAAGCCGAAAACCGGTCGAAAATATCAGTTAGTGCAGAAAGCCGTGAAGAGGCAGACAAAATATTTAACGGCCTGTCAGCAGGCGGAGATGTGGAAGGGGAGATTGGCGACAGTCCATGGGGTACATACGCCGGAATGTTTAGAGACAAATATGGTATTGAATGGATTGTGGAATTTGACCCCAAATTATAAGGGATAAATTTAACCCAAGAAAACCTCGCTGTTCGTTACGACATAGAAACGTTCGCCGTCTCCGCAGGGTCTTTCCAATGTTATTAAGTTAATGAGTTTCTCCCCCAGCGGGGGGATTAACTTTGTAGCAAAAAGCAAAAATGAAGTTGTGTGCCTGAGGTTAGGAACCTTAGGTAGCGTATCTCTGGCACGCAACTCTAACAATGGCAGGACGTCACCCAACCAAGACCGGACATTTTTCCCCGACAATTTGCTTTCGGTGTACAATTCCCCAATCTGTCAGATTGCTAATGATGGTTTGCAGCGTATTGCCATGTTCGGTAAGTTCATATTGAACAGTTATGGGTTGTGTATCCAAAACGGTTCGTTTTACCAACTGGTTTATTTCTAATTCCTTTAATTCTTTGCTCAGCATCCTGTTCGAAATTCCTTCGATATCATTCAAAATATCGGTAAATCTCCTTTTACCGTAACAGCAAATAGACGAGATAATAGAAATCTTCCATTTCCCGTTCAGCACGTCCATTGAATCCTGAACGGCTCTCATTCTTTTCTTTTGTTCCTGTTGAAACTCTTCTATTTTACACCCCATTGTTACTTGGTTACCTCTGTGTTACTGTTATTTATCGGTACAAAGTTATTAAAAGTTACTTTATCGATATAGCTTTGTCGCTCAATCTTTAAAAAAAAGAAATGATGAGTAGATTAAAAAATAAAGTAGCGGTTATTACAGGTGGTAATAGTGGCATTGGGTTTGGCATTGCCCAGGAATTTAAAAATGAAGGTGCTAAAGGAGTTATTGTCGGCAGAAATCAGGATACTTTAGATAGTGCTGTGGCTCAGCTTGGAGATAATTTTATAGCCATAAATGCCGATGTAACCAACCTTGCCGACCTGGAAAGGGTGTTTGCAGCAACAGCTGAAAAATTTGGCAAAATAGACGTGGTTGTAGCCAACGCGGGTGGTGGAACTGTAGGAACTGTGGCAACTCTTGGCGAAGCCGACTTTGACAGGACAATTGATTTAAACCTGAAAAGTGTTTACTTCACTGTTAATAAAGCATTGCCCTATATGAATGATGGTGGCTCTATTATTCTGATTGGGTCAAATGCAGCGCATCGGGCATATCCGAATTTTACGCTTTATGGTGCTACCAAAGCGGCTGTGATCCATTTTGCAAAAGGATTTTCAAGCGATCTTTTAGGCAGAAAAATCAGAGCAAATGTTATCACACCAGGTACAACAGATACACCAGCATTTGACAAGTTTGTTCCTGCAGAACAAATTGATGCTATAAAAAAACACTTTGCAAGTGAAATGCCGATAGGCAGAATTGGGCAACCATCTGACATTGGTAAAACAGCGGTTTTCCTGGCCTCCGATGATTCTTCGTTCATGCTTGGTGCCGAACTCCTTGTTGATGGTGGTATGACCTATTTGGCTAAGTAATTGACGCCACGACAGCTCGGGTTTGTAACTCGTGTCATTAAATAATTAAAATAATTTTCAAAATGAGAAAATCAGAAAACAGCGTAGCGGGCTACGCAATTATCGGCTTCGGCAATATCGGCAAGGCCCTGGCCAGAGCGTTTGCCCGCAAAGGCATTGAAGTATCCGTTGCAACCACGCGCGACCCGGAAAGCTTTGCATCTGTTGCCGCCGCGATCGGCCCCGGGATCATTCCCACAACACTGGCGGAAGCCGTCAAGGCGGACGTCATCTTTTTGGCTGTGCGTTTTGAATCGCATCCGGATGTCGCCAAGGCGCTCCCCGCCTGGCAGGGGAAAATCATCGTCGATGTGACCAATGCTTACGGCGTGCAACCTGAGAAGCTGGGAGGACAGCCTTCTGCCAGGTTCGTTGCGCAGGCCTTCACCGGTGCAAAACTGGTTAAGGGCTTCAACCATTTGATCGCTGCCATTCTTGACCAGGATTCGGCCGTACATGGTGGCAGGAGAGCAGTGTTTCTTGCGAGCGACGATGACGGCGCAGCAGCGGAGATTGGTGCGCTTGCAGAAAATCTCGGTTTCGCACCAATCCAACTTGGCGGGCTTTCGGAAGGCGGACTGCTTGTGCAGGCGCGCGGAAATAGCTGGGGTAAGCTCATCTTTCAGGACTTGATTAAGTTCGACTGATGAATCGTGATCGCAAATTTTGATGCGATTCTGCATCGTGGACAAAGGGAACCACCGTTTGACTATAAATTTCTTTTAAATCCCTGTTTCTTCAGGAAGCAGGGATTTTTTGTTGAGAATGTGAACTTTTGGCCCGACACCTAATATGTTCATCTTGATGCGGATAAAAATCAATTCGGGCCGCCACTCGCTAAATACCCGAACGGCTGGCTGAATATCGATATTTAGGTGGTCAACAATCCTCTGGTTGACCAGGTGGCTTATTGCCATATAAGCATAAACATGTACCGGATGCCTGCCTACGATATAGAGCGATGTTTGTTTTTAGTCTTTTATCAGGCGGTTTTGAGTAAATTGCGAATAATTATATACTTGAACGATGTCCAACTTTGAAGCGCTTTTCGATTACATCCAGGAAATATCAGGCAAACTGCTTTCAGAGGATGATAAGCATCTGTTGATGGCACATTTCAAACCCAAAAAACTTCGAAAACGGCAATACTTTTTACAGGAAGGAGACGTATGCAAATATATTGGGTTTATTGTAAAAGGGTCTGCCAGAACCTTTACGGTAGATGAAAAAGGGCATGAACATATACTGAAATTATCTTTGGAAAATTGGTGGCTGGCCGATTTTGAAAGCTTTTACCTGTTAACGCCAAGTCGCTTTAATATTGAAGCGCTGGAGGAACTGGAGGTTCTGCAATCAACCAATGCTCAAATTGAGGAGTTTCTTAAGGATATACCTGCCTTTTCAGCGATGGCGAACGTAATCAGTCAGAATAACACCATTGCAACCCAGAAAAGAATGCAGGCCGCAATGAGCTATACGGCTGAAGAGCGTTACGAGGATTTGATTCGAAATTATCCGCATTTTTTAAAGCGGTTCTCACAAAACATGATCGCTTCTTACCTGGGTTTATCCCCGGAAACCTTGAGCAGGATACGGAAAAACTCTTTTAAATAGATCCTTATGCAAGGATGAAATTCGGTATCCAAATTAAAATAGCGTTTTAGTTTTTTACCCGAACAGGAGTATCCCATAACGTGCCCGCAAACCACACGCTTTAAGATAGCTTTTCCACAAAGCGGCCGGCTTTTCAATTGCCGCTTCAGAAACTCTCATCGATATACTTCCTGAATGCAAAAAAAGTGCTTACCAACGCAAAATATGCCGTTGTGACCGGTCTGGCTTTCTGCTGCTTTGGTTTTTTGCCTCTATCTTAAGTTGCTTTTTTACAATTAGTTATCCAATTATCGTGATTTAAGTCACCATCCTGAGTTGACCTAAATCAAAGGTACTTAATGATTCATGTCAATAAACAGTCCGTCACGCGGCTATATCTTTGGATGTACTTCAGAACGGAAAATACACCTGAAGAATTTGAATATATTAACATATAAAAATGATGAGTAAATTAAAAAACAAAGTAGCGGTAGTTACCGGTGCTTCAAAAGGAATAGGTGCATCTATCGCAAAACACTTTGCGGCCGAAGGCGCAAAGGTTGTTGTGAATTATGCCTCAAGTAAAGAAGGCGCAGACAGCGTGGTTAAGGAGATAACCGACAATGGCGGCATAGCCATTTCGGTACAGGGCGATGTATCGAAAGAAGCCGATGTAACCAGGCTGTTTGAAGAAACCAGGAAGACATTCGGTACGTTGGATGTTTTGGTAAACAACGCGGTCTTTCAGCAATTTTTACCTATTGAACAGGTATCGGCAGAAGCTTTTCATCAGCATTTCAACGTCAATGTTTTGGGTCCTGTACTTACTATCCAGGCATCCTTGAAACTGTTTGGCGATAAGGGTGGTAATATCATCAATATCAGTTCGGGTGCAAGCAAATCGCCGATGGCGGGAGTCTCATTGTACTCTGCAACTAAAGCTGCGTTAGATGCCATAACCATCTCTTTGTCGAAAGAACTGGGTGCAAAAAACGTTCGAATCAACTCTATTTTGCCGGGTGCTACAGAAACAGAAGGTGCAACCAGTGCGGGTGTAACTGCGGGCAGTGAGTATGAAAAAATGTTTATTGCCAATACACCGCTTGGTCGCAGAGGCCAGCCCCAAGATATTGCGAAAGCTGCGGTATTTCTTGCTTCCGATGATGCAGCCTGGATCACGGGAGAGCAAATTTCCGTTTCGGGTGGTATGTATGGATTTTAATTCATAAACTCAAAAAAATGAAAGGCGATGGGACGGAATTAATTGGTTGATGGTGGTTTCACCTGCCACGCAAAAAATAATTATTTCAAAAGTACAAGTTTCTTTCAAATCCCTGTTTCTTCCGGAAGCAGGGTTTTTTTGTTGCTTCAAATAACTTAACCAAAAAGAAAAGGACCCTGAGGGTGCCGGATCACCTCGTATAAACGCCGCGTAGGGGATTACAACTCGAATTATGCAACCGCGGGGTCCTCTAACGAGAGCCCCCGCGGGGACAGAAAGGGGATTTTAGCTGAAAATGGATAACCTACTTAAGCACATATGGCAACTTGCGTTAGTTACTTTAACTTAGTTGCATTGTATTATTATGTTTGCGCGAAACATTTAAATGGTAATGATTGGTTTTCAGTAAGTTAAATTTGTATTTTGATAAATTTTAATATATTTACTATAAATTTAATTCCTAAACTATGAAAAAAACTATCCTTTGCTTTTCCATGGTAATAGCACTGTTTTCCTGCAAAGAGAAAACTTCCAAGACAATAGTATCGGAAAAAACAACCCCGGATACTGTCAATAAACCGTCTATTGATCAGCCCATATTGCGTGAAAATGTATTGACCGCTGCAGAGCAGGCAGCTTTGAAACCTGATGATGTAATTACTGCTTTAAAAGAGGGGAACAAACGTTTTACAAACAATAATCTGACATTGAGAGATCATTCAGCTATGGTAAGAAATGCATCAGAAGGACAATATCCAAAAGCTGTAATACTATCATGCATAGATAGCCGCGTACCGGTTGAAGATGTATTTGACAGAGGTATTGGCGATTTGTTTGTAGCTCGTGTTGCAGGTAACTTTTCGAATACTGATATATTAGGAAGCCTTGAGTTTGGTTGCAAGGTATCAGGAGCCAAAGTAATATTGGTTCTGGGTCATGAATCATGCGGCGCAGTAAAAGGAGCCATTGATAATGTACAGCTTGGAAATATTACACCAATGCTGGCTAATATAAAACCGGCAATTAAAAAGGTGAAAAAATTTGTGGGCGAAATGACTTCTAAAAATCCCTTATATGTGGAAGCGGTTGCAAAAGAAAATGTTCTGAATACAATTGAAACTATTAAATCCCAAAGCCCTATTCTGAAAGACATGGATTCAAAGGGAGAAATAAAAATTATAGGCGGATATTATGATATCCATTCTGGTATTGTAGTATTTTTATAAATACGGGCTGCGGGCTTTGTGCATGCTTTACCGAAAGGTCTCGTTTAGCTTATGGTCGGTGTTTTCACCGCGCCATTCTACAGAAAGGTCCCGTTTTCCGAAAATGCCTGATCACTGCAATTCGGTATGTACCATGTTTTACTTTGTATTGAGTAGGCCAACTGCAATACACAAAGCATTGGCTGGTGCGGTGAAAACACCGAACAGAGGCTAAACTTGCCTTTGCCGCGGTGACGCTTTTCTGGCGCCCTGGTCATTTTTTATCCCAAAGCCTTTTGCTCAGCACCCGGTCCATGACCTGCTCACGGTAGCCCCTGCTGATGGGAATACGGCTTCCACCTATAAACAGTTCGGCTGCTTCGATGCCGTCTATTTTGCTAATGGCGGCGATAAAAGATTTATGTACGCGGATAAAGGCCGTCGGGGCCAGCTTGTCCTCCAGACTTTTGAGCGAAAGCATCGTAACATATTTACCTTTAGTGGAATAAATAGTTACGTAATTTTGCATGCCCTCGACGTAGAGAATGTCATCAAAGAATATCTTTTCGTATTTGCTGCCGCACTTGATAAAGAAATAATCTTCCGCTTGTTTAGCGGGATCACCGGTTAACAACTTATAATAATCCCTGGCTTTGGCGGCGGCTTTAAAAAAACGTTCGAATGTGATGGGCTTGAGCAGGTAATCCAGGACATTTAATTGAAAGCCTTCCAGCGCATAAGAAGGATAGGCGGTGGTGATTATCACCATCGGCGGTTTTTGCAGGATCTTCAGAAACTCGATGCCGTTCATTTTCGGCATCTGGATATCCAGGAATACCAGGTCGACAGTTTGCCTATCGATCAGCGGCAGCAGTTCCAGCGGGTTTTCGCAAACACCGCCCAGGTTCAGAAAATCAACTTCCCTGACATAGTTGGCCAAGCCTTCCCTCGCCAATGGTTCGTCATCAATTATTACACAGTTGATCATTTTATTCAGCTATTAATTGTGCAGAAGGGGATATTTCTAATTGAGACAATTGCAGTTCCAGTTTCACTACAAAGCTTTCCGGGTTTTTCTGAATATCCAGTTTGTATTGCCCGGGATAGATCAGGTCGAGCCGGCGCTGTACATTTTTTAAACCGATACCTCCGTAGTTGATCACTTCATACGATCCATTCTCTGATGTACTGTTGGCAACCGTTAAATGAAGCTGTAGCCCGGTTACGGCCAGATCAATATTGATCCAATTGGGTTGTTTTTTATGCTTGGATAAGTGTTTAAAAGCATTCTCCACAAAGGTCATCAAAACAAATGGTGCTATGCCCATACCCGGCGAATGGGCTTCGTTTAAATTGAAATTAACTGCTAAGTTTTCATTCTGGCGCAGCTTTTCCAGCTCAATAAAATTTTCCAGGTAGGCGATCTCTTTGTCCAATGGGATCTGCTGGTCGTTACATTCATAAAGCTGGTGTCGCAGTAGTTGGGAGAACTTCGCCAGTGAGGCCGAGGCCATATCCGGGTTTTTATGGATCAGGAAGAAAATGGAATTGATGCTGTTGAACAGGAAATGCGGGTTGAACTGGTATTTAAGAAATTTTAATTCGGTTTCCAGCTTTTCCTTTTCCAGCGCCTGGTGCCGTCTTTGCGTTTCGAGCCAGTTCTTAGTGAGTTTGATACTCATGCCCAGCGTAATGGCGGCTATGGTGTTTGTTAAAGGGCTCCCCTTTGCAGCGTTATAGAAGCTGTTCCAGCTCCAGGTAAGGCCGAACATTTTTTGCGCATTACTGCCAGCCAGCCATGCGCTGAGGAAATAGCCTGGCACGATGAGCAAGGAAGAAGCGACAACCGTTAATGCCAGGATAAGGATGTACAAGCTATAGCTGCCTTTCTGCAGGTAACGCGGGATGAGAAAATACAAGTTGAAATAGACCGCGAAAGCGGGAAATATGGTGTAAAAGAACGATTTTACAAAAAAGACCGAAAAGAACATTTCATGGGCGGCCTCATAGAGACTGCCTACAGTCAGCGCCCAGAACACGTAGTTATACAACATCCAGAATGGGATGTGGTAGATCTTGTATTTAATAAACCAGTTTTGAGAAGTCGTCATGGATGGCATAATTAATAAAGTTACGGCTATTCCGTTAATAAATACAGGCCGATATACCAATGGCCGCTTTTAATTGACGAAATACACCGGGCAAAGGATAACCGGCAGATTACCCTGTTTCAATCACCGGCGACATTGATTCGTGCCATTTCATGCGCCTGGTCATTTAGCTGCCGCAGCTCGTCAATCACATTTCCACAGGCTGGTTATACAAACTTTCTTTGAGCATGAAAACGTTGGTACTCATTCTTTACGGATTGTTATTAAGCACTATTGCCCAAAGCCAGGTAAGAGGTACCATTATTGATACCAATAGCAGCCCGGTACCATTTGCCACGGCGGTATTGCTGAAAAGTGCAGACAGTACGCTGGTGCGTTCGGCGGCCTCGGACGAAAAAGGGGTTTTTAGGCTTAGCGCTGCACCATCCGGCACTTATACCCTTAAAATCAGTTGTATAGGCTATATGGACTATTTTTCACCGCTGACTATCCGCGATCCGGCTTTTGATGCCGGAGCGATCCGGCTAAAAACATCCGGTAAACAATTGGGCGAAGTGGTGATCCGTTCCAGCAAACCCCTGGCCCAGCAAACCGCAGGAGGCTTGGTGGTCAATGTACAGAACAGCATCCTCACCAAAGGCAGCTCGGTTTTGCAAGTGCTTTCACGCTCACCGGGCGTTATGGTTGACCCCCAGACCAACGGAATTAGCCTGAATGGGAAAAGCGGGGTCATGGTTATGCTGGACGGCAAGTTACTGCGCCTGTCTGCCGACCAGGTGGCCGCCCTGCTGAACGGTATGACCGCAGGTGATATTGACAAGATCGAACTGCTTGCCACACCGCCCGCAAAATATGATGCGGATGGCAATGCCGGGCTGATCAACATCGTCACTAAAAAAACTAAGCGGCCCGGCACCAACGGTTCGGTAACTGCTTCGGCAGGGTATGGTAAAGGCGATAAAGAATCTGCCGATATTGATCTGAACCAAAATAGCGGTAAAGTTAGCCTGCACGCTTCTTATAGTTATAACCACGACCATAGCTATGCTTTACTACTGGCGCAGGGCACAAGTAACACGCCTATCATTGGCGGGCAAAACACTTTTTATTACAATAGTCAAAGTAATACCGTATCCAATTATCAGGGCTTTAGCGGTGCCCTGGATTATCGTCCGGGTGCTAAAACCACTATCGGCGGCGGCGTTTATTATAGCATCAGCTCTAATCAAAACGGCAGTCATAACTTTGGCAATTACGCGTTGGCCGATACCAACCTGGTGTTCGATTCGCAACTGGCCGGCACCAGTCATACGCGCTACCTGCACCCCAGCCTTTACCTGGAGGAAACCATTGGTAACAATCAAAAGTTTAATGTCAACCTGGATTATTTTGGCCTTCATAGCAATGGCCCCACACAGGTGCAAAGCAATTTCAGTGATAGCCTGTTTGCATCACGCCAGCGTAACCTGTCCAATGCCAACATCCATGTATTTGTGACTCAATTGGATTACAGTAATTCTTTTAACAAGCGGCTGCAACTGGAAACCGGTTTAAAAAGTACCTACACCCGTAGCAAAAGCACATCTGCCCTTGAAAACCTGGTGGGTGACCACTGGGTATCGGTCGGGGCAGGCACCTCGAACGACCTGGCTACCCGCGAACTGATCGCTGCAGGTTATGCAGTGCTGATCTGGAAACCCGACAGTTTAACCAGCCTGTCTGCAGGGGCCAGGTACGAATACTCGCGCAACGCGACCGATCATTCGCTCAATGCGCAATATTTTGTCGACCGCCGGCTGTCTAAAATGTTTCCGGCGGTGTTTCTTAGCCGGAAGCTAAATGCGACAGTTGAACTGCAATTATCCTATACCGAGCGCATTAGCCGCCCATCTTTTGCCGATCTGGCTTCTTATGTGTCTTATAACTCTCCAACCTCTGTATTTACAGGCAACCCGGCGCTAAAGCCGACCATCACCCATAACTTAAAGCTGGCTTATAACGCAGGTGACTACTTGTTTTCCCTTTTGTATAGCCATGACACCGACCCTATCCAGGGTGTGCAGGGCGTTCCCGGCCCCACCAAAGGGCTGGTTTACCTGATGCCTGAAAATGCCAATTGGCAGAATAACCTGGCTGTGCAGGCGACCATTCCGGTCAAAATTGCAACCTGGTGGGAGATGAACTATAACCTGAGCGGCGGCTGGCACAAATACCGGATCACCTATTTCCCGGAATTGCTGGAGAAAAGCTATTTCAGCTATTCCCTGAATTTTACCGAAAGTTTTAAACTGCCAAAGCGCTATGCCCTTGAACTGTCGGGCTATTATAACTCCTCATCCTATAACAGCAACTCCCGCTCGAATGGAAATGCCATTTTCAACATGGGCTTTAAAAAAAACCTTGAAAAGGATCATGGTAGTTTTCAGTTAAGTGTATCTAATATTTTTAGCGCCGATATTTATCGCGGCCACCAAGGAGCGCTAATTGCTGATGCTTTTAACAACGTTGTGGATGTCATTTATCATGGAGAATCCGGCTTCCGCCCGATCATCAAGCTGTCTTACAGCCGTTCATTTGGTTCGAACAGTAAAAAAGCTTCCCGCAATAATAACGGGACAAAAGAAGAACAGCAGCGGCTTTGAACTCAATGAAGACGGGTTCGTCACTATTTTTAATAAAATGCGTCTTGGGTGCGACAATAGTTGAAATATTTGATAACATCCGCATAATTTACCGCGTCAGCAATGCTTGTCCCGGACTGGCGGAGTATATCGAGTTTTTTGCGGAATCCTTTAGCTTGTGGTCGAGTTTTCACCGCACCATTCTGCCGAAAGGTCTCGTTTTTCGAAAAACCCTGATCACCGCTATTCGGTACGTACCCATGTCTTATTTTGTATTGAGCAGGCCAAATTGCAATACACAAAGCATTGGCTGGTGCGGTGAAAACACCGATCAGTGGCTAAATGAGTTTCTCCCCCAGCGGGGGAATAGCTTTGTAGCAAAAAAAACAAAAATGAAGCTCCGTGCCAGAGGTACGGAACATTAGGTAGCGTACCTCTGGCACGCAAAGCCATTAGCTTATAGTCGGTGTTTTCACCGCACCATTCTACCGAAAGGTCTCGTTTTCCAAAAAACCTGACTACTGCTATTCGGTATGTACCCATGTTTTACTTTGTAATGTGTAGGCCAATTGCAATACACAGAGGCATTGGTTGGTGTGGTGAAAACACCGACCAGAGGCTGAATTATTTGTGTTACCTGCATTGTTCATTAAATCCCTTCCTTCCCTTCCCCAAGGAAGGAATCGCACGTGGGTCGGGGCTTGAATGGTGGTGATGCCAAGTTCGCTTAGCAACTCCAACAAGGGTAGAGCAATAATGCCGATGATATGACTGTCTGCCCAAATTGCGGCAATGCTATGTTAGCGGTTCGTTGTTATTTTTAGTCATTTATTATTGACTTGAATAATGCAATAACACTGTTCCGCAAGGAAATGATTTACATTCTTTCAATGTTAATAGCAAATTGCTATTGATGAATTTCAAAATTGGTTCATCGCTATTACTGGCAAGCGGATTTACAAGTAAATAGTATTCGTCTACTAATTTGTGTCCGATTAAAGATGATACGAATTTATTACCTCCATAAACAATGATGTCTTCCCCTTTATTTTCTTTCAATTGTTTTATTTCTTCTGCAATATCGCCACTTATGATAGTAGCATTATCCCACTGATTGACCTTAAGTGTATTTGAAAAAATATCCTTGTGAGTATCATTAATTGGTTTTCCAATTCTACTATTAATATCATTGGGATCAGGATTCTCGGCTACATCCTTCCAATATGGAATAAAACCTTCAGCCGTGATTCGTCCGAGTAAGATACTGTCCACATTTTTAAGGTTGTCAATGCAAAAGGTTACCATATCATCATCCCAATTTATTCCCTCAAAATTCATTTGTACTTTTAATTTTCTCATGACGTTTTAATTTTAATTGTTTGTAGTGGTACAAAAATGTAGGATATAATTAAAAAAGATGCGAGCCAAAAGTGACAAAATAGAAGGGTGATTACGACTGGGATATTTTATATTATAAAGGTAGTAGGGTGTTACTTTACAATGACCGCTAACTCTTGTATTGTCGCAACCCAATATCACCAAACTTGCGGCAATACAACTAAGATACAGTGTATTTACGAAAGTTCCCTTCGCTGGCTCCCGCGTGTCGCAGGTGCCCCGCTGATAGGTTAGCGTTTTGTTAAGTAATGAATTTGCAAATCCCGTATGTTTTAACCGCGCACTTGAAATGCTAATTATATCCCATATTAGTTGGAAGCCTCCGCGTAAGGGATAGCAACGAATACCGGCCCCGCGCCTAATGCCTGAAGCCGTATAAGTGCATAGCCCGACCCCACCAAAGGAGGGTTACGCCATAATTATTTGAGCGGCGTGCCAATTTGAGAGATCATATTGCTATAACTTATTTATACATTTAAGCTTATTTTGAAAGCTTTTAATAATGGTTTATTTATTAGTAAAATGACAGTGGAAATTGTAGCGATTTTAATGATATTTCCCTTGATATTAGTGGGGAATCTACTTCTTTTTCGCCTGTTTATTAAAAGTGCAATAAAGCGATTTGTGATACCTTTTTTAGGAAATAAAGGATATTTATTAGTTGATTATAAATGGGTTGGTTTTTTTGATTGCGGGGACTTTAAAAACGAGCAAATGGATTTTGCATTGTTTAAAACCGGGCCGAAGTCGATTTCTATTTTCTCTTATATTTACTATAAGGATTTAGACAATACTAAAAGAGCAACAATTAAAATAAATGTCGAGTCGTTGTCTGTTGTCAATGTGATTTACAGCAGCGAGATTTAAATTCTAATGCCGAACCGTCTCGCTCCGCCGACTGGCGGACTGAAGCCGTATAAGTGCATAGCCCGACCCGACCAAAGGAGGGTTACGCCATAATTATTTAGCCCATTCGATCATTGTGGTATCAATTTCAAACATTTTAGGATCGACAGGTTGTTCCTTTACAGATATAACATCGTACGCTCTGGCTGACAAAATATTTTTGTGCGTACTATCATAGTGTACTGTTTGAAATCTTAAATAGTAAGCGCCGGATTCGGCTAAAACTTTGTTAAAAAAGCCCAGGTTCCAGTTTTTAAAGTGTTGCTTATCTATTTTTAAATATCCCCTTGAAATTATAAAGTTGAAATCGGTGTAAGTGGTAGAATCCTTTTGGGGATAACTAACGTTTACCTCGATGTTTTCGCAGTCTCTCGAAAGTATTTTGTCGCTTATTTTTTTCACTTTAAACCCGTCGAGCTTTTGAACAGGGAAGTTTAAATTTAATTGATGCAAAGTATCCGAGGTATTATAAAGAAACAATCGTAAAGGTTTACTTTCAAGGTAGTAATCTTTAACTATGTGAAATTTTGCCGATTTCTCGGAATGTATGCCAACGTAATTACCATGGGAGTAAAAAAGCTGCACTGTGTCGTTTAAAAAAGATTTGCCATCGGGGTAATTAATAAATTGAACTTCGTGGTAAGTGATCACCCCTTCAAACTCCTTTTGGGGGGTTTCTTTAGGTTTTGCCGGGAGGGTACATCCAAACTGGGCGATAGAAATTATTGCTGTAAGTACGATGGTTAAGGTTTTAAGCATAGGTTTATTTGTTGTTTGTGTTACCTGCATAGTTCATTAAACCCCTTCCTTCCCTTCCCCGAGGAAGGAATCGCACATGGGCCGGGGCTTGGATGGTGGTGAGGCTATCGGTATTTTTATTTTCGAATTCCGTTTTAGATAACCATCGGCTTTGAACGCTGGCATCGACTCACCCCGACCAGGCTCCGCCGGTCGACCCTCTCTCCGGCTTACGCCGCAAAGAGGGTGAAGCTCATTTTTTATTTTTTTTCGCCCCTCTATGCGACGCAGTCGGAGAGAGGGGCAGACGGGCGTAGCCTCGTCGGGGTGAGTCGACTTGCCGCTATACGATGCACGGCATTCTCTTTCGCCCCCCGCTCTCTGCCCTCCCTTGCTCCATCGAAATGACAATTTTTTTTAGGCTTTTAGCTTTAGGCCTTCGACTTTAAGCTTTTTCAGCCTTCCGCTTTCTGCTTATATCCCCAGCACCTGCTTCAACTTCACATAGCCCGTTTTACTAACAGGGATCTTGGCCCCCGATTTTAGGATGGCTAAATGGGCATCTTTCTCATACGGATCTATGCGGGTGATTTGTTGTATGGCGATGATGTAGGAGCGGTGCACGCGCACGAACTGGCGTGGATCGAGGGTTTGCTCGAAGAAGCTCATGGTTTTGTTTTTGAGGTAGGAGCCTTCTTTGGTGATAACGCTTACGTAGTCGTCGTCGGCCATCAGGTAGTCAACATCGGCAACGGGGATAATTTTTACCTTGGTGCCGGTTTTAACCACAATCCGCTCGTGCTGGGCGGGCGAATGGGCGGCTACGCTTTCCAACAGCTCTTCGGTATGTTTTTGGGCCTGTTTTTCGGGCGCGGCGGCCAGAAATTTTTCAACAGCTTTATTAAAACGTTCCTTGCTAAAGGGTTTCATGAGGTAATCCACCGCGTGGGCTTCAAATGCCTTAATGGCATACTCATCAAAAGCGGTAGTAAATATTACCGCCGGCGGGTTCTCCACCAGTTCCAGCATCTCAAAACCATTGATCTTGGGCATCTGCACATCTAAAAAAATCAGGTCGGGCTGGTGCAGTTGTATGGCTTTCAGGCCTTCAAAACCATCATTACATTCCTGTATTAGCTCAATCTCTTTAAAATTTTGCAGGTATTCCATTACAACCATGCGTGCTAATGGTTCGTCATCAATAATTAAGGCTCGCCTCATAACTGTGGTACTTTTATTATGGTTGTAAATATATTATCATTTGCGTGAGTTTCCATGAGGTCGTTACGGGCAAATAATAAATAAAGGCGGCGTTGTACCCCCCGCAAGCCAAAACCGGTACCTTTTTTAGGGCGCGAGGTTTGCGGATCATAAGGGTTTTGGATCATGATCACCAGGTAATGCTCTTCCATTTCGCCGCGGATGCTTACGGTTACATCGCCGGTGGTATCGTACAAGCCAAATTTTATGGCATTTTCTACCAGGGGCTGCAGCAGCATTGATGGCAGCAGGGCGGCACCGCATTTGGGATCGCAGCTAATCTCGGTTTGCAGGCGGTGACCAAAGCGTACCTTTTCAATATCCAGATATAAATTAAGGTGGGCCAGCTCGTCAGACAATGGCACCTGCTGCTGATCGTCTTTTTTTAGCGTACCACGTAAAAAATCAGAAAGCTGGTGAATCATCCTGCGGGCCTCATCGGGTTTAAAGCCGATAAGGGCGTTGATGGAGTTAAGGCTGTTGAATAAAAAGTGGGGTTGTAACTGCTGGCGCAGGTTATACAGCTCGGCATCGCGGGCTAACTGTTCGGCCTCGGTTTTGCGTTTCTGGGTTTCTTTCTGATCAAGCTGCGAGTACCACAACAGGCTGAGCATGGCCATCCAGCCCACGGCCAAAAAGTTTACAAAAAACCTGATGGTCAGCGATTGTGTTACAAAGCTGATGAAAACCTTATCGCTGTTGAGCAATGGCAGCAGGTAACGGCAACCGGCGGCGCAAATGCCCGCCAGGGCAACCACCCAGATAAACAGGTTGATATAGCTGCCTTTGCCCGGCTGGTAATAGCGCAGGTTATTGTTGATAAGCCAGCAGGCGCACAACAATAAAACGGCGCTCAGCAGGCCATCTATAGTAGCGGTGAACCACAAAAAACCAAAGCTATGGATAATATAAGTTTGCAATGCGGCCCATAAAAAGCCGCATCCTATAAATGCACCATATAATTTTGAGGCTGATGATGAGGATATTGCCAAAACTTAGGTTTTTGTGTTTTTTTATTGATTAATTCCTGATGCCCAACAGCGCCGCTTTATGGTGTGCCCAGGCAATATAAAGGTCGGCATCCGGCGTTTCGTGAATGTTGTAATACAGTTCGGCTCCATCGGTAGGTTCGTTAATGCGGTTTAATTCGGCCACATCAATAAACTGCCATTTAACGGTTTGTTTCTCTATATTTTTAAAGCTATCCTGGTTGGCATGGCCAATCTTGTTAGCTTTTTCAAAGGCATTTAATTCAGTTTCGGCACTTATCAGGCGCAACTGTTCATCAAATTGCGCCTGATGATCCCCATCGCCGCTTATTACCCTGAAAACTAATTTTGCTACGTACCAGTTCATGATTGTATGATGTTTAAGCCCCCTCTAAATCTCCCCCGCTGGTTGGCGGGGAGTTTTTGGGGTATTGTTTGTTTTTAAATATCTAAGCCCCCTCCAGCCCCCTCTAAATCTCCCCCGGTAGGGGAGACTTTTTCTTAAGCCCTTCCGCTAACCAGCGGAGAGGGTTTGGGTGGGGCTCCTCAATAACTGCGGATATCAACCCCCGCAAAAATGGAAACTCCTTTTAGCACCAGTATTTTACCGTTAACGTTTGATGCGGTGCTTTTTATCCTTTTATCATCCACACTGGCAAACACCGCAGCCAGATCTGACACTACCTGCCAGTTGGAGGGCACAATAATTTTGGTGCCGCCGAAGATCTGGGTGATGTCAAGGTACACCCGGCCTTCAATATCGGCCTGGGTAAAATCAATTTCGGCGCCGCCAAAAATGTTCACTATTTCGCCGCCTTTAAAGGTTTTTGATAAAACGGTTTTGTTTACCCCGCCGAAAACAGATACGGTATCAAGGTAATCATCCCCATTATGATGCCCGAATGGTGGGGTATGCGGAGGGGTAAAAGGGTCTTTAGGTGGTATATCGTCGCTATCCTTTACCGTATAATCAACCACAGGGTCGTTCACCTTATCAAAGTCGAACTTTGGTTTTTCGGTTTTAGTCCAATTGAAATCTTTTTCCCATTTGTTCCTGGCCCATTGTGGATCGCCGTGTTTACCGCGACGTACAATCAGCCAGAAACCAAAAGCGATGAGCGCTATCGGCCAAACAACTTTTCCGGCATCGTCTATATTATTATTGAATAAAAAAAGTACACCTAAAAACACCAGTATACCCCATGATGAATTTTTGAAATTATGCTTGGCACCAATATACAGCCCCCAGCCAATAAGCCACATAGGCCAGCTGAACAGCCAGCCGGGGATTAAAAAGAATGATAACTGCTTTATAAGCAGTAACCCCCCAACGGCAAGCAAAATAATGCCGGCCATTGCTTTGCCTTTATTAGGGGTTTGTGGAGAATTTATATCGTTGTTCATTTGTTATATGCATTTTAAATCATATCCAAAACTAAGGTAACATTATAGTTGAGCCAAACAAAAACTGGTGATGTATTTAAAGAAATCGGTGAGGGGGGAGGTTTTGTCGGTGAAAAAATTGGAGGGTGATATATTAATTACATAAAAGTAGATTAAAGTTGAATAAAACTCGCTCATTTATCATCAAAACCTGTATAAAACTACTATAAAACCGGACTTTTTTAACAGGAATAAGCAGCAGGTATACTGGTTTCGTCAACATCACTGACAAGATCCTGCCAGTGTTCGGATCTTACAAAAAAACAAGCGTCCGGGCATGTAAACCCCGAACAAAAAAACGAACACCCGCAAAAAAGGGAGAACCTATACGGGCCCTCCCTTAAATCAAACTATTAAATCAATTACACTTCCGGCCCGGCGGTTTTATCAAAATTGAATGGCTTTTTAGGCTCGCCGAAAGTATATTCTTCTTCTTTATTTTTGCGTGGTTTTAATACCAGCCAGGTACCAAAGCCCATGATGGCAAGCGGCCAAACTATGCGGTCGGCACCGGGGATGTTGTTATCAATTAAGCAGGCTACACCTATCGCAATAATAATTATCCATGATGGTTTCCTGAAGTTGTATTTGGCAGCCATATAGGTGCCCCATGCTATCATCCACATCGGCCAGCTAAACAGCCAGTCGGGTATAAAAAACATGTTAAATTCGTTTATCAGTAATATACTTCCTATTACCAATAAAATTGCCCCGGCAGCAGCTTTGCCGTTGTTTGGGGTATTAATGGTGGTGTTTATATCGTTGTTCATCGTCTTGAGTTTTAAATTATACCTAAAAGTACGGCGGTACAAAGGCGTTGGCAAGCCTATATTGGCGACTGGGGCTAAACTACCCGGTAAGGAATAGGATTTTGTCGGTGAAAACGGATGGGGATTTTACCGGAACTTTGAGGTCGAAACTATGCCGCTTAATCGCCCGTAAATGCTTATATTGCTTTAGCTAATTATGATTATGACAGATGCCGATATACTTATCATTGGTGCCGGTGCGGCAGGATTGATGGCTGCCCGTACGCTGGCAAAATCGGGCAAACGGGTAACCGTATTGGAGGCCCGCAACCGGGTAGGGGGCCGCATTCATACGCTGGAATATGGTTCAACCCAACAACCTTTAGAAATGGGCGCCGAGTTTATTCATGGCGATCTGCCTGTTACGCAATGCCTTCTGGATGAGGCTGGTATAGCTTATCGTCATGCCAATGCATCTATGTGGAGATACGACGACGGTGACTTTAAAAACGATGGAAGTTTTGTTGAACACTGGGATCTCCTGATAGAAAAGCTTAACGCCTTGCAGCAGGACACCAATATCAGCAACTTTTTGATGCAGGAGTTTAAGGGTGATGAATACCAGGGTTTAAGGGAGTCGATAAGGAAATATGTTTCGGGCTATGACAATGCCGACCCTGGGAAGGCAAGCGCATTTTCGTTAAGAAAAGAATGGCAATCAGAGGATGAAAACGCGCAGTATCGTATCGAGGGCGGATATATCAGGCTGGTTAAATTCCTGGCAGATGAATTGGTTCAGGCCGGGGGAAATATTTATTTAAATGCTGTGGCACAACATATTGACTGGCAGCCACACCAGGTAAAAATAACCACCGACGCAGGTATTACCTATACCGCCGGGCAATTACTTGTAGCATTGCCCCTGGGTGTTTTACAGGCCGCCAAAGATGGCGTGGGAGCGATAAATTTTGATCCGGGAATACCTGATTACATCAAAGCCGTAAATACCCTGGGTTTTGGTGCGGTGATTAAAGTATTATTGGAGTTTGATAAAGCTTTTTGGGAGGAAGTGAAAACAAAAAAACTCCCGGTTACGAGCCTGAAAAATATGGGTTTCCTGTTCAGCAACGAACAGATCCCCACCTGGTGGACACAGGTGCCCAATCATACAACCTTGTTAACCGGTTGGCTTGGCGGCCCCGAAGCAGGTGAAAAAGTTGATACCCCAGATGAAGAGATATTAACGCAGAGCCTGCAATCATTAGCAAATATCTTTACGCGCGATCCACAACAGTTAAAAGAAAGCCTCCTCAGCTGGCATGTAGTAAACTGGACAGCAGATGTATACACACGCGGCTCCTACGCATATGATACCGTAGAAGCCAACCAATCACGAAATATTTTGTGCGAACCCGTACGGGATACCATCTTCTTCGCCGGCGAATACCTTTACGAAGGCATCGCCATGGGTACCGTTGAAGCCGCCCTTACCAGTGGCTTAAGAATGGCAGAAAGGATATTGGATTTTAAATAAAGAAAGGTTAGATGTGCGGATTACAGATTTCAGATGTGCAGATTTTGTCTGAACCGGGATTTTTGGAATTAAAGAATGAACAGAATTTTATCAAACTTAGATTATGCGACAGAATTCTTAAAATTCAAATAATTCCATGAATTCGAAAAATTCCGGTTCAGATAAGAATCGTACAATCAAAACATCACCTGCACATCTGAAATCTGCACATTTGAAATCTGAAATCTACACATTTGTAATCAGCACATCTAACCTCCCATCAGCAACACCATCATCGCTTCTTCAACCCTGTCCATTTCAAGCAGTTGTTTGGCTTTTAAATGCAATTGCAGTTCGCGGGTTTTGCTATCGCCAATGGTGGCATCAAGCAGTTCTTTTATTTCGGGATCCAGTGCATAGGTTTCAATGGCTTCATCTGTGGGTAGCAGCTCCAGGTTGCCCAACTGGCCCAGGTTATTCCCGGTTAATATCCTCGAATTGCGAATAGCATATGGCAAAGCATCAACCCCAATACCTATTTTAACGTTTGGTTTAGCTACTTTAAAAAGGTTATCCTTAGTTACCCGGCAATACCAATCGCCGCCAAGGCGGGCTACCTGGTCTGTTTTTGTCTGATCTATCTTTCCGTCGGCCCCCAAAATACTTTCGCTGATATGGATCAGTTTTATTTCGGCCAAAATCAAATTTCCGGCGCCTGCACTTTTGCCCAGGCTTATTACATCATTCACCACGCACTCCAACTGTACTGTTGATTGGGCCACTCTTGGCGGTTTTACCAAATGAGAGGCTACCGGGGTTAAACCCGATTTAATAAACTCATTTACCCCCTTAGGGTACTCCACGCTTGATAATGAGACCTGTTGCACCATATCATAATTAACAATATTTATCACGCATTCCGGTACCTCTAATATATTTTCCAGCGTATGCTTGGTGGTATTATCGCGTACCCTGCGCGATGGCGAAAACACGCATAAGGGCGGGTTAATGCTAAAAACATTAAAAAAACTAAACGGGCTCAGGTTAACATTGCCATCCTTATCAATAGTTGATGCCAGGCATATGGGGCGCGGGGCCACCGCATGATTAAGATAGTTTTGAAGCTCTAAAGTTGTAAGATCTTTTATATTGATGGATAGCATATTACCTGGGGGCTTATTTCTTCAACCCCAAAATCGAAAAATCATCCTTGGCCTTGGTGATGATATTGCCCAGCATACCCAAACCGGTTATTTCCATCTCTACCAGGTCGCCAGCTTTAAGCCATTGGGGTTGATAGTGGGGTTCATGCAGTAATCCCGTTCCGTTAAGTTCCAGGAAACATCCGGTACCAACCGTGCCAGATCCAATCACATCACCAGGTAGCACATCGCAACCGTAGGCACAACGTTCAATGATTTCGGCAAAGGTCCAGTCCATATCGGCCATATTGCCTGCGGATACCTGCTTGCCATTCACCCCGCATTTCATCTCTAAATTATAGGCATTACCAGTATGGCCTGGTTTGGCAGCTACCTTATATTTTTCAAGCTCATCGGGCGTTACCAGCCAGGGGCCTATTACGGTTGAAAAATCCTTGCCTTTTGCCGGGCCAAGGTTCAATAGCATTTCTTCTATTTGCAGGGTGCGGGCACTCATATCGTTCATAATCATATAACCGGCTATAAAGCTATCCGCATCGGCAGCCCTTATGTTGCGGCCTTTTTTGTTTAGTACCACGGCTATCTCCAGTTCAAAATCAAGTTTATTAAAATGATCTGGCATGCACTCAATTTCGCCGGGGCCTTGTATGGCATTATGGTTGGTAAAATAAAATATGGGGTATTGGTCAAACTCGGGTATCATATCTGCCTTGCGGTTGCGGCGGGCGGCGGCTACGTGCTGCCTGAAGGCGTATCCGTCGCGGCACGATGCCGGGTGCGGCACGGGAGCTATCAGTTCAAAAAACAATTCTTCTTTAGCCTCCATTTTACCCGAGCTTATGGCTTCATGAACCCGCCTGGCACGATCCATCAGCTCATCACCGCCCCACAAAAATTCGTTCATATTATCGGGGATCAGCTTATCGCACGAGTTGAGGTTATAAATGTGGCCGTTTATAAAAATGCCTAAATGCTCGCGGTCTTCGGTTTTATAGGATACTAATTTCATACATTGAGGTAGTTGGTTATTTCAAAGCTAACAATTGTTTATTTGAAAATTTGGAGATTAATAAATAAACTGATGGTAATTTATTATAACTACTCTCCAATATTTTCAAATTAAAATAATTCCACCTAACTTCGTATAACACAAATCATGAGCATACAAAAGCATTTTTTATTTTCCCTCGGTCTAACCTCAATGAGCGATGCATCATCGTTTAGGGATGCTATGCTTGCCAAGATAGTATTGGCTCAATACTAAATTCTTTCTTTTTTCCTTTCTAATTGTCAATAAACCTTTTTTAAAGCGGTTTATTTATGTGTTTCCCGGCGTTTTTGATACGCTTGTGAAACTATCCGGATAGTTTAAACGTTTTATTTTCAATCAATTAAAACACCATGCCTGTATATCATACATTAGGAGCTATTCCGCCCAAACGGCATACGCAGTTCCGTAAGCCCGATGGTACGTTATATGCCGAAGAGCTGGTTTCTACTGAGGGTTTTTCGAGCCTTTACTCGCTGGTTTACCATGCTTACCCACCTACTATTGTAAAATCATTAGGTGAGCMTTACAGTGTGGAACCTAAAATAGTGCGCGAAAAGCATCTGAAACATACCAGCCTCATTGGCTTTAATATCGAGCCCGAAGATGATTACCTGCAAAGTCGAAAACCGGTACTGGTAAACAACGACCTGCATATTTCGCTGGCGGCCCCCCGTAAAAGCATGACTGATTATTTTTACAAAAATAGCCAGGCAGATGAGGTAGTTTTTATACATGAAGGGACAGGGACATTAAAAACCGGGTTTGGCAATATAAAGTTCGGGTATGGCGATTATTTGGTGATACCCCGTGGTACTATTTACCAAATAGAGTTTGATACTACAGCAAACCGCTTGTTTATTGTAGAAAGTTTTAGTCCCATCCGCCCGCCAAAACGTTACTGCAACCAGTATGGGCAATTGATGGAACACTCGCCGTATTGCGAGCGCGACATTAAGCGGCCTACAGACCTGGAAACCCATGATGAACACGGCGATTTTAAGATCCTGATTAAAAAACAGGGACTTATTTATCCATACATTTACGGTACCCACCCTTTTGACTTTATTGGCTGGGATGGCTTTCATTATCCATGGGCGCTTTCTATTCATGATTTTGAACCAATAACCGGGCGCCTGCATCAGCCGCCGCCGGTACACCAAACCTTTGAGGGCAATAATTTCGTGATATGCTCTTTTGTTCCCCGTAAGTTTGATTATCATCCTTTGTCAATCCCTGCACCATACAACCATAGCAATGTAGATAGCGACGAGGTTTTATATTATGTAGATGGTGATTTCATGAGTCGCAAAAGCGTAGTAAAAGGACAGATCACCCTACACCCCGGTGGTATTCCGCACGGGCCGCATCCCGGTTCGGTAGAAAAGTCGATCGGTAAAGAATCAACAGATGAACTGGCCGTAATGATTGATCCCTTCCGCCCGCTAATGCTGACAGAAGATGCTGTTAAGATTGAGGATGAGAATTATTATAAAAGCTGGCAAGAATAAGGCGAAAGCCAAAAGGGGGCTACGTCACAGCCTAATCACTAACCCGCTAATCCATTAATTAAAAAAACAATGCACACAAAAACCATAGATAAAAAAGTAACAGCGACAGATTTTTTACCGCTTAACGGTACCGATTATGTTGAATTTTACGTGGGTAACGCCAAGCAGGCCGCCCATTATTACAAAAGTGCTTTTGGTTTTCAAACGCTGGCTTATGCCGGCCCCGAAACCGGCGTTCGCGACAAGGCCTCTTATGTTTTAAAACAAGGAAAGATCAGGCTGGTGTTAACTACTCCTTTACATTCTGACCATCCCATTGCTGAGCATATTAAGAAACATGGTGATGGTGTAAAGGTACTGGCTTTATGGGTTGATGATGCTTATGATGCCTTTGAGCAAACCACAAGTCGCGGTGCCGAGCCTTACCAGCAGCCACAAACCCTCCAGGATGAAAATGGCGTGGTACGCACCAGCGGGATTAAGCTTTATGGCGAGACCGTTCACCTTTTTGTTGAGCGAAAAAATTATAAAGGTTTGTTTTTACCGGGATATAAAGAGCTGGAAACCACCTATAACCCCACTGAGACAGGTTTATTGTATGTTGACCATTGTGTAGGCAACGTGGGCTGGCATAAAATGAATGAATGGGTTAACTTTTATGAGGAAGTACTGGGTTTCAAGAATATTTTGACGTTTGATGATAAAATGATCTCGACAGAATATTCGGCCCTGATGAGCAAAGTGATGAGTAACGGTAACGGCTACGTTAAGTTCCCTATCAATGAGCCGGCAGAAGGCAAAAAGAAATCGCAGATTGAGGAGTACCTTGAGTTTTATGAAGGCGAAGGTGTACAGCATTTAGCCCTTGCCACGCATGATATTGTAGCAACGGTAACTGAATTGCAGAGTCGCGGTGTTGAATTCTTAACTATACCCAATTCCTACTATGATGAACTAACAAACAGGGTTGGTCATATAGATGAAGATCTTGGTCCACTTAAAGAGCTGGGTATTTTGGTTGACAGGGATAATGAAGGATACCTGCTACAGATTTTTACCAAACCGATTGAAGACAGGCCTACGCTTTTCTTTGAGATCATTCAGCGTAAAGGTGCCAAATCATTTGGAGCAGGTAATTTTAAGGCATTGTTTGAAGCTATTGAGCGCGAACAGGATTTGAGGGGGAATCTTTAATTAGATATAAGGGGTTAGATTTGAGACTTTATTTTAGCCGGGCTTTAGCCCGGTTTTTGTTATTAAATAAATTTTTGTAATTTGACTTAATAAATCATGGACATGAATATAAAAGAGGATTTTCATCATCTAATAGATACTATTGATGATGAACAGCTTTTAAAAGACTATTATCAGCTGATACAACGATTAAATACTGATCAAACGGGCAATCTCTGGAACAATCTGAGCGAAACTGAAAAGCAAGAATTATTATCAGCTTATGATGAGAGCTTCGATGAAAACAATTTAATAAGTCATGAGCAGGTAAAACAGCAACATGAAAAATGGCTAAAGCAATAATATGGAACCGCAGAGCCAGTATTAAGTTTAACGAGATTATTGCATACCAGCAAAGTGACTGGAGCCATAATGTAGCAAGAAATTTTGTCATTAAAACTTATCGAATAATTGAAATTATTGCTCAGAATCCAGAAATCGGAGCATTGGAGAATAAAGAAAAACAAATTCGGGGGTTTGTAATTACTAAGCATAATACAGTGTTTTACAGGGTTGAAAACGATAAGATAATCCTTCTAAATTTTTTTGATAACAGACAACATCCTCAAAAGAAAACGAATATTTAAGATCTATATCTATTTAGCCGGGTGAATAGCCCGGCTTTTTGTTTATTAAACAATAGCCTATATTTGATATGAATAAGCGCTTAATCACATGAAAAAGATCAGTCTGCTAATCGCAATCCTTGCACTAAGTTTTAGCTGCTTGGCTCAAACTACAACCAAACCTGTTTACGATGGGGCACTGGCTAAAAAATTAGGGGCCGATAAGTATGGGATGAAAAAATATGTAATGGCTTTTTTAAAAGAAGGACCTACGCAAATCAAAGACTCGGTTGCAAGCGCTCAGTTGCAAAAAGCACACTTGCAAAATATTATGAAGCTGGCTGCCGAAGGTAAATTAATTGTTGCTGGTCCGTTTTTGGATGATCAGCCTATACGGGGAATATTTATTTTTAATGTAGAAAGCGTTGAAGAAGCTAAAAAATTAACTGAAACCGACCCGGCAATAAAAGCCGGCGAATTGGTAATGGAGTTACACCCGTGGTATGGCAGCGCTGCTTTAATGGAAGTGGTGAGGATTCATCATACCATTGAACGTAAAAGCGTTGTTGATTAAATTAATGCAAACTGCCAATGTTATCGGGCTGCTAAAACAAAAGGCTAACCCTGCCTATCTTGCCGGCATGTTACGCTTTGGAATTGACAATTCAAGTGCGCTTGGTGTTAAGATCCCCGACTTGCGTAAGCTGGCCAAAACGATAAAAAAGGATCATACCCTGGCCCAGGAACTTTGGGATACAGGTATTCACGAGGCCCGCATTATGGCCTCACTGGTAGATGATCCTGCTTTAGTTACCGAAGAGCAAATGGATAGCTGGACAAAAGGTTTTTGTTCCTGGGATCTTTGCGACCAGGTTTGCGGCAATCTTTTCGACCGCACGCCATTTGCAGTTGCCAAAGCTATTGAGTTTAGCTGCTGCGAAGAAGAATATGTAAAACGGGCCGGGTTTGTTTTAATGGCCGAATATGCTATGCACAACAAAAAAGCACCCAATGAAACATTTATACCATTTTTTACTATCATGGAACGCGAGGCCTGGGATAATCGTAACTTTGTTAAAAAAGCAGTGAACTGGGCCTTAAGGCAAATTGGTAAAAAGAATGAGTTTTTAAAAGCCGAAGCAATAGCCGCCTCCCGGCGTATGCTGTTGCAAAATCATAAGTCGGCAAAATGGATTGGCAGTAATGCATTAGCCGAATTGATAAATAAGTAATATTTATCAATAATATCATAAAAAATCCCTGAAAATATGGGATAAAACTAAAAAAAATTAAACTTTTTACTTGTAAATCTCCATTTTTTGGATTTTTTTTAAATAAATCCCCTAAAAACATTTAAAAAAACGATTTTCGTGTTTAAACATTCAAAAATGGCTTACTAAGCCTACAAAATCAGATGATATTAACATATTATTGTCATAATCAATCGAATTTTAAGTTATAAATTTATTTTGTAATTATCAGTATTTGAGTAGTTTATATCATATCAAATACTATATTTGGAATCCCATAATTATTAAAAAAATTTAAAGGTTCAGCAAAACATAAACAACCAGAGGTTGTAAATAGGGTTGTTTTCTAATTGTGGCACATAATTTATTATTGATATGCGTCATTAAATAAGTAAAGAAAAGGTTGTTTATAGTATGAGTTTTTCTGAAGGGCATAAATTTTCTGATGATAGCAAGCAGCATCTTGCTCAAATTATTGATAATATTAATGCCGGTATATGGGAGTATAATATTACAACTAAAAATATTAAATGGTCATCGGGGTTTTATACAGTTTTGGGGTACGAACCCGGCGAAATAGAATGCTCAAACCACATGTTTTTTGAACACCTGCTTTACCACCAGGATAAGCCAGCTTTTTTGGTGGCTTTAAATGATCAACCATCCGGTATTGTTAAACCTTTACAAATAAGACTGTTAACCAAAGCATCGGGCTATCACTGGTTTGAAAGTACTGTAAAAAAATATAGTGACGAAACCGGACAGATCATTTACGGCTCTGTTATCAATATCAATCAATTTAAACAAGTTCAAATACAGGCCGCGCATAATGATCTGATTTACAACGAGACTGTTAAAATTGCTAAATTGGGTAGCTGGGAAATCAATACTGCTACCATGGGGTTATGGTTATCAAACCAGTTATATAATATTTATGAACTGCAAAACCACGTTAAACTGTCAATTGAAGAAGCTATAAGTTTCTTTGAACCCCAGTATCGCCCGGTTATAAAAAATGCTATTGATAACACCATCGAATTTTGTCAGCCTTATGAGCTGGAATTACTTTTCAGATCAGCAAAAAATAAAGTAATATGGGTGAGGGTTAAAGGAATACCTATTATTGATGATTTTGGTAAATGTGTAACGGTACGCGGCATTATCCAGGACATTGACAATAAAAGGCGAAAAACACTCGCGCTGGAATCCTCATTAAATTTACTGACAGATCAAAACCGGAGGCTGCAAAACTTTGCTTATATAGTATCTCATAACCTGAGGTCGCATACAGGTAATTTGCAGTTTATGGTAAATTTATATGATGATACCGCAGTTGAAGAAGACAGGTCAGAGATTTTTTCGCATATTAAATCCATAAGTAATAGCCTAAGCGCTACCATTGAGCACTTAAATGAAATAGTTACGATACAAACCGAAATTACCAATGAAAAAACGGTAATCGACTTCGAAACGCTTTTTAAAAACATCTTATCGGCGCTTAAAAGCAATATAGAAGCGCTTGATGCTACAATAGAATTTGATTTTAGTAAATGTTCGCAAATAAGCTATATCCCGGCTTATATGGAGAGCATTCTGCAAAACCTGCTTACCAACGCTTTAAAATACAGCGATCCGGAAAGGAAGCCTGTTATTAAATGCAGCACATTGAAAGACCGCAATCATATCTATCTGTTTTTTGAGGATAATGGGATGGGTATAGATATGGAGCGCTATGGTGATAAAATTTTCGGCATGTATAAAACATTTCATCAAAACCCTGATGCTAAAGGAATTGGTTTGTTTATAACCCGTAACCAGATAGAGGCACTCGGCGGCACTATTAAGGTAGACAGTACAGTAAATATCGGTACAAAGTTTACTATCAGATTTGTATAACAATAATTATACAATTTGTATATGAAGCAAAAAAAGGTGCAGAAAAACTAATCAATTTAAAGGGGAAGGAGCGATCAGAAAAAAAAATTATAAGTATAGACCCTGATAGCTCAAGACCTATACTTATATAGCCTTTGTTATTCAATGTAGCTTTCCAGTATTTTAAAGCCACCGGTGGTTTCCAGCTCAACCTTATCTATGCTTTTTGGCAGCAATATACACTCGCCCATTTTAACAGGATAAGTTTCGCCATTATAAGTTACGTTATAAGCACCCTCAACACAAACGTGAATCACAAAAGAGTCAAGCGAAGAGTAGTCTTTTGAAGTGCTTTTATCAAAATCCAACAAATTGGTGGTAAAGTAAGGGCAGCTTACCAATTTAACAGTCTCGTTTTTTTCGGGCTTATATTTGGTTTTATATTCAGGATAATGCTTATAATCAATGGCTGCAAGGGCTTCCTGGGTATGCAGTTCGCGTTTGTTTCCATGGTCGTCAACCCTGTCGAAATCATAAATACGATAAGTTATATCTGATGTTTGCTGTATTTCGGCAATTAGTAAACCCTTACCAATAGTATGTACACGGCCGGCAGGTAAAAAGAAAACATCACCGGCGGTTACATCTTCCTTATTTAAAATATCCATGATATGGCCGCTGTTCAGCTTATCGAGGTAAGTTTGCTCGTCCAGTTCCTGGTTGAAGCCGGCAATCAGTGTCGATCCGGGATCGGTTTCAATAACATACCACATTTCGGTTTTACCGAAGGAATTGTGGCGTTTTTTGGCCAATTCATCATCAGGGTGCACCTGGATAGATAGATCGTCATTGGCATCAATAAACTTCACCAGTAACGGGAAAATATTACCAAAATGATCATAAACCTTTTTACCAACCAGTTCCTCCTTATATTGTTCCAATAAACCGGCAAGTGATTCACCTTCCAGGGCTCCGCCTGCTACTACAGACACATCAGATTTTACGCCCGATATTTCCCAGGTTTCGCCGCAGTTTGGCAGATCTCCAAAATCTTTATGAAGATAGGTTTTGATTTTTTGACCACCCCATATCTTATCTTTATATATGGTTTTAAATTTTAATGGATATAATGCCGACATCGTTTAAATTTTAGCTGCTAAGTTAAAAGTTAAATTAAAAAAGCCCTAAATAACTTTCAAACTATAATTGATTGGAATAAATAAGGATTGTTGATTTATTTCCAATATTTAATTCAAACATCCCCGAAACAAAATAAGCCGACCCTTTTTGAGATAGCTTATTTTGTTTATATGTCAAATAACTTAAAAGTCGCTTAGCAGGTCCAGTTTTTTATTGTTGTATTCTTCCTGCGATATTAAACCATTATCGAAAAGGGTTTTCAACCTCTTCAATTTTTCAGTAAGCTCATCAGGCTTTGGCGTTTCATGAACTATTGGGGCAGGGGCCTGTGGTACAACCGGGGCTGGTGCCGGAGGTTGTGAAGCAGCTACAGGTGCTTGCGCAGCGTACACCTGTTGCGCGGTTGAAGCATGTGCTGCAGCCGGATTTTCAAATTGAATAGAGCCAGACTCCGCACGTTTTTGTTCCAGATCGCGCAGGCGGCGGGCTTCACGCTCAACCTCTTTACGTTCCTGGGCATATTGGTATAATTTACGGCCCTGTATTTTAGGCAGGTAATCAACAGCCATCTCGGCACCGTTGGTAGTTTTTACACTGAATATAGCGCCAATGATCTCTTCCTTGGTGTATACATCAACAATATCCTTCCACACAAAATCAACAAACTTTATAGAAAGGCCAAGATTTGCCGGGGTAAAAAACAATATACGTTTGTTGGTTATGGCTATGCAATCAGGAAATAAATTTACCAATGGTTTTTTCTGAACAGCAATATATATTACCTCTTCACCAGAAGAAAGCAGGTCGACCAAACGGGAATAAACTTTTTCAACCGTTTTTGGATCTTGTTCCTCGTTTAAAAATTTCTCAATCATGTTTTTAGCATTTATGATGCCCGCAAAAATAATGATAATACTTCAATTGCCTATTAGTTTTAAGCAATCAGCAAATTACAACCACGTATGTCGCTTTGATCAAACCTGCCCAATACCTCAAACGAGCCATCAGTATAGGTTTTACCCAGGTCCTGTGTGGCAATGAACGCGCAGGAATTAATATTAGCCAGGTCCATCACATTGATGCCACCGGTTTTACCAGTGGTTAACATACTTATGGGGTCGTTGGTATCCCGTATGACGATTTTCATCCAGGGTGGGCATTCAAAAATACCCTCGCCTTTTGAATAGGCTTGTGAAAGTAATTCGGTCATACCGTACTCGGAGTGAATGGCGCCAACCCCAAATCCCTCGCATAAAACTTCGTGGAGTTCCTCACGGATCATTTCTTTACGCCGGCCTTTCATCCCCCCGGTTTCCATCACAATAAGTCCGGGGAAATTAATATGGTAATTCTCAATAAAATCAAGCAGGCCAAAAGTAACACCAATTAATAGGGTAGGCTTTTGGGCATCCTGTTGTTTTTTAAGCTGATGATAAAGCTCATCATGGTTATACAAAAAGAAGCCACTATTCGGGTTACAGGATAGTTTGATCAGCTCATCAACCATATAAATCAGCGATGAACCTTCCCGCTCCAGGTATGATGGCAGCAGGGCCAGCACGGTATAATCTTTTATATCGCCATAAAACAATTTAAACGCATTTTTAAAACTATCCTCATACCAGGTTTTATCGGTTACATAATGGTTGCTGGTTACCATTCCGGTAGTGCCCGAGCTTGTGAACGTCACCTCGACCGGTGCATTTATGCTGAGCACCCGGTGCGATTTAAAGAACTCTATGGGCAAAAAAGGGATTTGATCTGCAGTGGTAATTTTAGCAGGGTCAATTTTTAATCCTGCAATAAATTGCTTGTAAACGGCGCAGTTTTGGGCCTGGTATTTAAAAATCTGCAGTGCCGCTGCTTCAAACTGCTCTTTGTTATCTATTGAAAATACCTGTTGTTTATTAGGGAGACTCATTTAATGCAAAGATAGGTAAATGTGCAGATGTGCAAGTTTCAGATGTGTAGATTGCCCGAACCGAAATAGAATTAAAGAATTAGCCGGATTTAAAAATTCTGTAATGCTGATTCATACACAAATCCTAAAAATTCTTTAATCCGGAGGGTTTGGTTCATGCAAAATCTCCGCAAGTTCCGGGTTTTAAACCGATACGGATAACTGCACTTTTGATATGTCAAAAAAAAACAACATTATGAACAAATTTAAAATAGTACCGCTTTCAAAAGCCTTGGTTCAACAGATAAAAACAAACATGACCGATGATTTTGGTAACCCGGTTGTGGAACAACTGGCTACGGGGTTGGGACCCTGCCGCATATCCTTAAAACCATTTAATAAGGGTGTTGATAAGCGTTTGTTATTTAAGCATTCGCCTTTTGAGGTAGAGAATTCTTATAACCAGCCCGGCCCGGTATTTGTAAATGCGACGGATGTGGATGAGTATCGTGATATATTTCGTTTCCCGCCGGAGATTAAGGCTAATAAACAAAGTTTTCCGCTGTCGCTCATTGGTTATAATCGCGATCAGATGATGGTTTTAACCCGGCTTGTTGGCGATGCAGATGTTGATGAACTAATAGGTGAGGTTTTTGATAAATACCCGGAGGTTGAATACTTACATGCCCGTAATGCGCAGGCCTGTTGTTTTATTTGCAAAGTTGAACGGGTGTAAAGTCATGGTTAAATAATTTAATTGTCAAACACCTGCACGTTTTATGAGTTGGTTACGTTAATTGTTAACATTGCATTTTAACTAACAGACCCCAATGAAAACATTGAAATTTTTAAGATTCCCGTTGATATTAAGCCTTTTTTTTGTGCTGATATCGGCAAAGGCCGCTGATAAAGAAACGGAAAGAATACACAGTTCGGCCAACGTATTGAAGGATTTTAGCCAGATGAAAGAGAGTATTCCCAAAGAGTTAATAAAGGAGTACGAAGGCATTGTCATTATCCCGAAACTGATCAACGCGGGTTTTGGAATTGGCGGCAAGCGGGGCAAAGGAATTGCCATGGTAAAGCTGGCCGATGGCAAATGGAGCGACCCTGTTTTTGTAACCCTTACAGGTGGCAGCGTAGGTTTCCAGATAGGTGTACAATCTGTCGACCTGGTTTTGGTGTTTCGTCATAAAGATGTGTTAACCAAAATCAAAAAAGGTAATTTTACTATCGGTGGCGATATATCTGCAGCAGCAGGCCCGGTTAACAAGAACAAATCTGCTACTACAGATTACAAAATGGAGGCCGAGATCTACTCTTACTCACGTAGCCGGGGTTTGTTTGCCGGTATTAGTGTCAATGGTTCGGACCTGGCTATAGATAATATTTCAAACAGCAATTTTTACGGTAATGACGATTCATCGCAGGATATTTTTGCCTCTGCAAAAAATAATTCTGATGCTGTTAATGTGCTGAAAGAAACATTAGCCGGCTTTTAAAGTGCTAACAAAATACGTGTGTTTTAAGTAATACTTGCTATCAATCACAACTTTCAGATAATTTAAAAACAACGGTGTGTTTTTAAGGTTGATTATTTAATGGAAATAATTGTAATTAAATATTTGACCCCATGAAAGCACTGAAATTTTTAAGGGTTCCGTTAATACTGAGCCTTTTCTTTTTGTTGATCTCTGCAAAGGGAGATAAAGAAACAGAACGTTTACATAATTCGGCCAATGTGTTAAAAGAGTTTGGCAAAATGAAGGAGAGCATACCCCGTCAATTGTTACAGGAGTATGAAGGTATCATCATTATTCCTAAACTGATTAATGCAGGTCTTGCTATTGGCGGCAAGCGCGGCAAAGGTGTGGCTATGGTTAAATTAGCTGATGGAAAGTGGAGCGATCCCGTATTTGTTACTCTTACAGGTGGTAGTTTTGGCTTACAGATAGGGGTGCAATCTGTCGATCTGGTTTTGGTGTTCCGCCATAAAGGCGTGCTCACCAAAGTAAAAAACGGCGATTTTACTATTGGTGGCGATATATCGGCAGCTGCCGGTCCGGTTGGGCGCAGCTCTACTGCTAACACCGATTATAAGCTGGAAGCCGAGATATATTCCTACTCGCGCAGTCGTGGTTTATTTGCCGGGATAACTATCAATGGCTCAAACCTGGCTATTGATAAAACGGCCAACGCCAACTTTTATGGACATAACAATTCATCAGCAGATATTTTTGCTACGTCGAAAAACAAATCTGAAGCTGTTAGTGTAYTGAAAGAAACTTTAAGATCACTATAGTAAAACTGCCCATGCGAATGCCCGTCAGCAATGCCGGGCATTTTTATGAACTTATTTTTCGAGCGCTTTTTTCAATAACAATCCCGACAGCGCCGCAAACCCGGCAACCAAACCGCCAACAATGCCGCTGATTACCAGTATAAAACCCCAGGAGGGCAAATGGAAAAGTTCGGCTATTCGTTTAACCAACAGGTGGTCGTTGGGAACACTTTTGAAGAGCGCTAAAACTATCCAAACAATAAACACTGCGCCAAACCCGGATATAAAGGCCTGCCCAGGTGTTTTGCCCACAAAAAAAGCCGCAAAAAAAGCAGCGATAGCCACTACCCACCAGGGTAAAAAGAAACCGCTTGCAAATGAAAGTATGAGTATAATGAGAAATAACATAGTTTTTATTTTTTGTTGCTGATAGTTAAGGTTGTTTTGACGCGATTTGATTTTTCATTAGGCGATTGCATAAAAAGCAATTCTTTAAGCTGCCCGTTTTGCCAGGTTTTTAACATATCATCATAAAAAAAGCTACCGGGGTTGCCGCTTTCTCCGCCGGGTAAAATGCCATACCCCTTTACAATAGGCCCCATCTGTACTACCATGCGCCATGATGGGCCGTGCCCGTTGTTCAAAGCGTTAACCGTAGTGCCTGTCCCGCCTGATTCAAAATTGCCCGAACTTAGCGCCTCCTGGCCGGTTAAGTGCGAGATCTCCATTTTTTTAACCAGCCCCCATTGCCACCTTTTACCTGGTTTTCCGTATTGGCGGGTGAGGCTGTCAACAACACTGGTAAAAGCCTGGTTAATAATATCGGCACAGTTTTCCTTTGCAGGAGTATGGATATTATCAAACCATTTTGAACCCGGTTCTTTCTGGATGAGTTGTTCGGTTCGATCCATCGAAGGATAGTTGGTCTGCAGGTCTTTACCGGCAAAATCATCGCCCCAGACCATATTATAAATTTTCAACCACCAGGAGTTGAAAATGGTAGCACCTGTTGAATTTATTGAAAAGTTATTGTCCCAGGTTTTTACCATATTTAATGCAGCCAACTGGGTTTGGTCTAGCTTGGATGCATCAATATAAACGAGCAGTACCGGTAAATTATCGTGTGCCCGGACACTGTATACATCTGTTTGCAAAATGCGCATACTATCAATGGTAGCCTTTTGCATTAGGCTAAGCCTGTCATTAATGCGCTTGCCGCGTTGGTATGGCGCAAACGACCAGTTGATATAATAAGGATAAGTTTGATCTGTTGAGGATTGATTGGCCGAGCTAACAAATCCCCTTGATGGGTTTTTAACGGTGGGGTTTTGGTCAAAAGGGATCCAGCCATGCCAGTCGTTTGCAGGGTCGCTTCCATCCAAAATAAATTTACCCTGATCTTTAAACTTCAGCGGGAATTTACCGTTAGGTGTAATAGCGATATCATTATCCCTGCTGGCAAATACAAAGTTTGATGCCGGGGCATTAAAATAAGTGAGCGCCTTGCGGTAATCATCATAGTTTTTACCCTTGTTCAGGATGTACATGGTCATCAGTTCATCCGATTCATCATGGGCTATCCATCTCAGGGCATCGCCAACAGGAACAAAATCGGGGGTATGAGCTGTTATTTTGCTTTTGTCCTCATAAACAACCGGCCCGTGATGGGTATAAATAACGGTGTCATATAATGGTTTTTGCCCGCGGATATTGATCACTTCAACCCTTCGGCTGGTTTTGTTCCATTGATTATTGTACCAGTATTCGGTCTTTTTATCATCCTTAAATTTAACCTGGTACCAGTCAAGCACATCAGCATCAACATTGGTAATACCCCAGCTGATGTTATTATTAAAACCAAGAATAACGCATGGTGCACCGGGCAAACTCACGCCGTAAACATTTACACCAGGAGCGGAAAGCTGCACCTGGAACCAGATGGATGGATAGGTAAGATTCAAATGCGGATCGTTCGCTAAAATGGGATAACCGTTAGCGGTTTTGCTGCCGGAAACCGCCCAGTTATTACTGCCAATGCCTTCTTCTTTTACTACCCGTTTTGCGTTAGCATTCATCGAAGCTAAAAAACTGGCCGACGGTTTTGGGATAGGCAAAGGTTTAAAACTCCATTTGGTGCCTGCAGGGATAATGGGGTCTTCCCTGAAGGGATAATCAGGAAACAGGTCATTAGTAGCGTTGGCCCCAAACCGTTTTAAAATGTTGCTCATCGCAAATTCGTTTGATCCGCCGGCCAATGTCTCGGACATTAGCTTTAATAAAAATGCGCAGTTGATAGGCTTGAAATCTTCAGGAGCATAATCCAACAGCTTAAATTCAAGCGGGTATTGCCTTGGTCCAAGCTGGTGTATGTAAGCATTTACACCAGCAGAATAAGCTGTTATCATTTCAGCTATCGGCTTATCGCGCATCATGGCTTTCAGCGTTTTTTCGGCCCCATAAACCATGCCCATACGGCGGTGGTAACGGTCTATCTCCAATGCCTGCGCGCCGGCAATCTCTGCCAGCCTGCCTGCAGCGCTACGGGTTTGGATATCCATTTGCCAAAGACGATCGGTTGCCGTTACATAACCCTGGGCATAGTACAGGTCATGTTCGTTTTGGGCAAATATGTGGGGGATACGGTTCTCGTCATACTTAATGGTTACTTCAGCCTGAAGCCCCGGCAGGTTTAATGTGCCGGCAGTTAAGATATTCTTGCTCTCGGCATTTTGCCAAAAACCATCCGCCGGACTTAAAAACTTGCCCAGGGGGGGCACCGAACCAAATTTTGTTTGTAAGGCCCAAATTAGGGTCAATGTAAAGGCAATGGATAAAAATGCTTTTATAAACTTCATTAGTGTGAGGTATAATGCCTATAAAGTTAAGGTTTTAATATACTTCTTCAAGCTTTGGTTTACGCTTCCTGTAATGTTTTTTACGGGGTTTGTTTTCGAGGCTATCAGGCTTACTTTTGTGGTAAGCCGGCTTCTTTTCGCGCCGATACTCCCAGGGTGCGGTAGGATCAGGATCGGCCCAAAGCCCGAGTTTGTTTTCGCGGGCCTGCAATTCGTATCCTGCCAATTCAGCATTTTGTGAATACTGTTTATACTGCCAGGCAAAGCCATTTTTTACCAAAGCATAATTTACGTTGGTGCCATCTTCTAAAATTACCAGGGCCACGGTGCGGCCATAACGGTCATGCACGTTGCCTACCAGCTTTACGTACCTGGCAAAGCAAATATCGGATGTGAATTTTTTAGCAGCCTGTCCAAATGCCTGCGTTTTCTCTGGACAATCAACCTCGGCCAGCCTGACAGTCACTTCCTGGTTATCGCTGCTGAGTAAACCAAGGGTATCACCATCTTTAATTTTTACAACCTTATACAGGTTATCCGGCTTACGGTTGCATCCCCACAGGGAAAAAAGGATAATGACAAGGAGGGAGGTGGAATACTTTTTGAACATCTGTTACAAATGTGCAGATTTCAGATTTCAGATGTGCAGATGTTGCATGGATTTTTTTGATTTTTTGTCTGAACTGGGAATTTTTTCTGAACCGGAATTTATCGAATTTACGAATTTTTGGAATTTTGGTAATTCCTTAATTCTATGAATTCCGGTTCAGACAATAATCAGACAAAGTCATCTGCACATTTGAAATCTGTATATTTGCTCATCAATCCTCATGCAGGCTCACCACATTCCCATCGGGATCTTTGATGTTCAGGAATTTTCCCCATGGGGTTTCGTCTACCTTGCCTAATTGGATGCCTTTAGCGGTAAGATCGGTAATATCAGCATTAAGATCATCGGTTTTAATTACAAAGCCGCGGATGCTGCCTGCTTTCATCTCGGGAAACCAGTTTACCAGCGTAATAGAAACTGCCGAGTCCGGGTAGGCCATCTGGATCCATTGCGACTGGCCGGGACCGAAAGGGGCCTCAACCAGGACTTCGAAACCAAGCTGCAGGTAAAACTCTTTTGCTTTTACCTGGTCGGTAACCGGGATAGAAATAATTTCAATTGCTTTCATGTATTTGGTTTTATGTTTTTGGTTAAAAGGCCCATGGAGTAGACCCATAGGTTATTCAAGTTTATCGGTAACTTATGGGTTATGCAATTTTTTTTGTTCTTTTTCGACCGCCTTTTAACTCGGTTTTGTAATTCTAAAAAATCAATAATATCCGGTGTCAAAAGGTTAATTTAGTATTAAGGTTCAATAGGTTATATTCATAGTTTGATAAGCATATTTCATAAAATCATGTTAACAAATGATGATCAGTTTTATGGTAACCTGCGGGTTAACAACATCCCGCTTGGCGAGCTTTTTATTAAGGACGATCTGTTTAAGGATGTACCAGATGATTGGCACATTATTATTACAGATATTAAAAGTTCAACCCTTGCAGTACTTGCTGGTGGCTCTCAAAATGTAAACCTTATCGCCACGGGCAGCATCGTATCGGTGCTTAATATTGCTTTAAAAAATCATATAACCGTTCCGTTTTTCTTTGGCGGGGATGGCGCAACTTTCCTTGTACCTTCTTCAATTATTAACGATGTTATGAGCGCCTTGCTATTGTACAGGGATAATACAATGACCAATTTTGAAATGGAGCTGCGTACCGGTACCGTACCTGTGAAAAAGGTTTATGAGCAGGGGTATAAACTAAGGATAGCCAAATTCCGAATGTCCGAAGCATTTTCAATTCCCATTGTTTTGGGGAATGGTTTAAGCTTCGCCGAAAAAACGATTAAAGGGAATGACAGTAAACCTGCCTATGCCGTCCAATTAGAGGAGCTTGACCTGACAGGCATGCAATGCCGCTGGGATGCAATTGCTCCGCCGCAAAACACCCAGGAGGTAATTTCACTGTTAGTTGTGGCATTGCATGAAGACCAACAGCCCGATGTTTTCAGAAAGGTCATTTGCCATATCGACGAGATCTACGGCGATCCAAAAAAGAGACAACCCATTTCGGTAGCGAAGCTCAGGCTTAAAATAAGTGTTGACAGAATTGAGACCGAAATACGTGTGAGAATGGGAAAGGTCCGCTTTTTTGAACTGATGCAAACCTGGCTTACTAATTTATACGGGTTTATTTATTTCCGAATGGAAAAAGGAAAGCACTATTTGAATAAACTGGTCGAAATGTCGGATACGCTGGTGATAGACGGGAAAATAAATACGGTTATAACCGGCACATCATTTCAGCGTAAAGCATTGCAGGATGCCTTAAATAAGTTGGAGAATAATGGTGAGTTGTATTATGGATTTCATGTAAGCCGTGAATCGGTAATGTCATGTTACGTAAGGGATTGGGACGATGGCCACATCCATTTTGTAGACGGGGCCGAAGGCGGGTATACCATGGCAGCCAAATTGATAAAGGCAAAACTGAATAAATGAGTGAGAAGAATCGTATGTAAAAGTTATCTACTTCTTTACAGCAAATAAATCAACGGTCTGAATTACCTTAATGGAACTTTATTGTTATAACTTTGTTATAGCTTAACATTGTTATAACATACCTCGATATGAGTAAGTTCACTATACCCGATAAAGTACTGTACGTGTGCACAGGCAGTAAATGCGGCAAAAGGGGTGGCAAGGAGATGTACAAACTGGCCAAATCGTACATTAAGCATTATCATGGTAAGGAAGAAATTGAAGTGATAGAAACAGAATGTACCGACAGGTGCAAATTTGCCCCGGTTTGCAGTATTCAACCCGGCAACACCTGGTTAAGTGAATATAAGGCGAAGGATGTATTGAAACTGATGGATTTGATTGAATAGGAGGAACTCCGGCTATATAAAAAAAAGGTCCTTTTGCACCAGCAAAAGGACCTTTTTTTGTTTTTCAGAACGTATTCCTTTGGAGAGGGTACGGTGAGGTTTCTATGCTTCGCCGTTATATTTTATCTCGCCAACGTGTTTGTCAATCTGCCAGCGGCCGGTTCCCTCTTCGCCTATAACATCAAACAGTTCAAGGGCGCGGCGGGCTTTGTATTCTTCTTCGCGTTGCTCTTTCAGGAACCAGTTTAAAAACTCCATAGTTATAAAATCCTGCTCTTTCATGCAGCGCGCATATATATTTTTGATGGCATTGGTAACGCCGATCTCCTGGTCCAAGGCCTCCTCAAACACTTCACGGAACGAGTTGTACTCCTGCTTAATGCCGGTAATTTCCGGGGAGATAGAATTGCCACCCATATCAAGGATGTATTTATAAAATTTTAACTGGTGTAATCTTTCTTCTTCAGCCTGTTTAAAAAAGTAGTCGGACGAGAAGTCATAACCGTTACGGTTACACCATGATGCCATTGACAGGTATACAGATGACGAGTATGCTTCTTTTTTTACCTGTTGGTTTAAAAGCGCTTCTATCTCGGTAGAAATAAGGCTTTTTATACGGAGTAAGTCTTTCATGATCGGATTAAATTGAATAGATGTATTAAGTTACTGCGGGGTTATACAATATTAACGCAATAAGTTTATATTAGTTCAATATAAAAGCAATATGAAATTAATCTAAATTACTATACACTAACGGTGCATAAACGATCATGCAGGATGTGGTTCAATTCCAGCATTACAAAAGTGCCTTCTAAAAGCTCTTTAAGGGCGATGATCTGTAAAAGGGATAAAACATAGCAATGATCACAGGCGCAGATGAAAATGATCTCCACATCCGGATCTTTGGTAGTGTTTAACAGGGCATGCTCAATATCTATATGATAAACGGCTTTACGGAGTTTCAGCAAACAACGGTAATCAAACCTGGCAACTTTACCGGCAAAATCAACATACCAGCAGCGCTCTTCGTCGCATTGATAAATGGCACCTTTGGCTGTTTCAAAAACATCAGTCCATTGGGTTATTAGGGTGGGAGTTGCAATCATATAATATTGCAAATATCACCATTGTTTATAATTAATCCAAATAAGATTAAACTTTTTTTTGATCCGCGGTTTATCCACGTCAATAATTATTAAAATTTTCGCACAACAAATCAATTTTATTATAAATTTGAAACGCCGATGCTGGTCACAAACCCGTTACGCAGCCAATTGTATTTTTTGACCTGTTTCCATATGAAAAAAACTTTACTTTTTACCTTGTGCAGTGTTATGCTTGCATTGGGCGCTATGGCTCAAATACCCGCTTTAGAGCGTGTTGAGCCCATGTTTTGGTGGGTGGGTATGAGCAATCCCAATCTTCAGCTCGTTGTTCATGGCAACAATATTGCAAGCTGCAATGTGACTTTAAATTACCCCGGTGTTAAGCTTAAAGCAGTGCACAAAGTCGAAAATCCAAATTATTTATTCCTCGATCTGCAATTTTTTTCATCTGCACGTCCGGGAACGTTCCCGATAAAATTTAAAAAGGCCGGACAAAAGGACATTGTTTATGAATATGCGCTTAAAAATCGCGACAAATCTGCCGGCCGGATACAGGGCGTAACCAGTAAGGACCTGATCTACCTGATTATGCCCGACCGCTTCAGTAACGGCGACGAAAGCAACGACTCCTTTGATAGCATGCGCGAAAAAGGTGTGCACCGCGATTCGATGTATAGCCGCCACGGCGGCGATCTGCAGGGCATAATGAACCACCTGGATTATTTGAAAGGTTTGGGCGTAACAGCTATATGGTTAACACCAGAAATTGAGAACGATGAGCCGCATGCATCATACCACGGTTATGCCGTTACCGATTATTATAAGATAGACCCACGCTATGGCACCAATGAACTGTACAAAAAGTTTGTAGAGAAATGCCATGCCATGGGTTTAAAGGTTATTAAAGATCTTGTACACAACCATGCCGGTACCGAAGGCTATACCATTATGGATATGCCGATGAAAAGTTGGGTACACCAGTGGCCAACCTATACCAAATCAAATTTCAGGGATGCTGCGGTGATGGATCCGCATGCTTCGCCAATGGACCGTAAACTGATGGCCGATGGTTGGTTTGACCACCGGATGGCCGATATGAATCAGAATAATACTTACGTTCAAAATTATTTAACTCAAAACCACATCTGGTGGGTAGAGTACGCCGGTATAGATGGTTTCCGTTTGGATACCTATCCTTATAACGATCCTATTTACATGGCTAAATGGGCGCAGGATGTTAAAGCCGAATTCCCTAAGCTTTCTATATTTGGCGAAACCCTGGTATGGTCGGCTGCTAACCAGGCCTTTTTTACACAAGGCAATACGGTTAACCGCGGTATGGATACCCACTTGCCTGGTGTAACCGATGCCGTGCTTAAGGATGCCATTTATGAGGCGATTAATGGCAACGACGGCTGGACGGATGGTGTTGGTCGCCTTTACTCTGTAATAGCACAGGATTTTTTATACCAGGATGCTACCCGCAATACCATATTTATGGATAACCACGATATGAGTCGCTTACTATCTATGGTGAAAGAAGATTTTACCAAATACAAATCGGCCATGGCAATGTTGTTAACCATGCGTGGGGTACCGCAATTATATTATGGCGATGAGATCCTGATGAAAAACTATTCCGATCCGGATGGTTTGGTCCGCGAGGATTTTCCTGGTGGCTGGAAAGGCGATAAAGACAACAAATTTAGTGCAGATGGCAGGAGCAAAAAAGAAAACGAAGCCTATAACTATGTAAGTAAACTGGCTAATTACCGCAAAGGAACAACCGCCCTGCAAACCGGTAAACTGATGCAGTTTGTACCCGAAAAAGGGATTTATGTGTATTTTAGGTACGATGCGGCAAAAACGGTGATGATTATATTTAACAGCAGCGAAAAAGAGCAAACCACTACTACCGAAAGGTATTTTGAACGCATTGGAGATGCCAAAAAAGCCCGAAATGTGATTACCGATGAGCCGGTTGACCTGGCGCAGCTTACCGTACCCGGCAAAACGGCATTGGTGCTGGAGATTTTACCCGGCCTTACTCATTAAAACTATATCTTAGTGGCTTTATACCACGTACTTAAAAATTAAAAATGAACAATATTAAAGCCTGTGTTTTCGATCTGGATGGTGTAATTGTAGATACAGCTGTTTATCATTATAAAGCCTGGAAAAGGTTGGCAAATTCATTAGGGTTCGATTTTACAGAGCACCAAAATGAACAATTGAAAGGTGTAAGCCGTGTACGCTCACTTCAGCTTATCTTAGAGTGGGGGGGAGTTACCAAAACGGAAGAAGAGCAGGAGGCTTTGGCGACACAAAAAAACACCTGGTACATGGAAATGGTGAACCAGATGAAACCCGATGAGATACTGCCCGGCGCAAAGGAGTTTGTTGAAACATGCCGCAAGGCCGGTATTAAAATAGCATTAGGATCGGCCAGTAAAAACTCCATGACCATACTCAACAAAACAGGGATCACCAACCTGTTCGACGCGGTTATTGATGGCAACAAAGTAAGTAAGGCAAAACCCGATCCTGAAGTATTTTTACAGGGTGCAAAAGAATTAGGCGTTGAACCCGGGGAATGCGTGGTATTTGAAGACGCCATTGCCGGGGTTGAAGCAGCCAAAGCCGGCGGTATGAAGGTAGTTGGCATAGGTCAGCCCGGCGTATTGGATGCCGACCTGGTGATAAGCGGTTTAGATAAAATGACGTTGGATAAATTATTTAAATTATAGAGCCCCGATACGTCATTGCGCGCTCGCAATGATATACAAGGCTTAAACATTATTACAATTGCAATTAAATGAAGGACTATATTAAAGTTGATGAGTGGAAGATAATTGAAGAGGGCTTTAACCCGCATCATCATCAAATATCTGAGAGCATATTTAGTTTGGGTAATGGCCGCATGGGGCAACGGGCCAACTTTGAGGAAGCCTATAGCGGCGAAACCCTGCTTGGTAATTACGTTGCCGGGGTTTATTATCCCGATAAAACCCGCGTAGGCTGGTGGAAGAACGGCTATCCCGAATACTTTGCCAAAGTGCTCAATGCCGCCAACTGGACTATCATTGATATTGTGCTTGATGGCGAGCAGCTTGACCTGGCCAAATGCGAGGTAAGCAACTTCCGCAAAGAACTGAACATGAAGGAAGGTTATTTGAAACGTACTTTCACCGCTAAAACAGCATCAGGCAAAGAAGTTTCTGTAGAAGCCTGTCGCTTTTGCAGCATGGCAGATGATGAAACCGCTGCTATAAATTACACCATCACTCCTTTAAACTTTAGCGGTACTATCATCATCACCCCGGCTATCGATGGTGATGTAATGAACAAAGATTCTAACTACGATGAGAAGTTTTGGGACGAGATCAGCAAGGCAAACCAGGGCGATGGCGGTTATGTTGTGATGCGCACCAAGAAAACAGGCTTCGAGGTGGCAACCGGTATGAAGTTCAGCATAGTGCAAAATGGCGAGGTTATCCAACCTAAAACAGAATCCATCCAAAAAGAAAAATACATTGCCTCAAAAATTGAACTGCAGGCACAGCGGGGGCAAAGCATCAGCATTATTAAATATGTTGCCAACCTGTCCTCACAAAATTATAAGCCCGAAGAATTGGTTGGGCAGTTAACATCAACTTTAGATCGCATCAGCAAAAAAGGGTTTGATACCATGCTGGCCGAACAGGCAGCTGCCTGGGCCGAGAAATGGAAACACAACGATATCATTATCGAGGGTGATGAATCGGCACAGCAGGCTATCCGCTTTAATATTTTCCAGCTAAACCAAACCTATACCGGCGAAGACGATCGCCTTAACATTGGCCCTAAAGGCTTTACAGGCGAAAAATACGGCGGCTCTACCTATTGGGATACCGAGGCTTATTGTGTTCCTTTTTATCTTTCCACTGCAGAGCAAAAGGTGACCCGTAACCTGCTTTTATACCGATATAAGCAATTGGGTAAAGCCATTGAGAATGCGGCTCTGTTAGGCTTTAAAAACGGCGCTGCCCTGTACCCCATGGTCACTATGGATGGCACCGAATGCCATAACGAGTGGGAAATTACCTTTGAGGAGATCCATCGTAATGGCGCCATTGCCTATGCCATTTTCAACTATGTGCGCTATACTGCCGATGAAGCTTACCTGGCGGATTATGGTTTGGAAGTTTTAATCGCTATAGCAAGGTTCTGGTCGCAAAGGGTAAGCTGGTCGCAGGATAAGGAGCAATATGTGATGCTGGGCGTAACCGGGCCGAATGAGTACGAAAACAACGTTAACAACAACTGGTATACCAGCAAACTGGCTACCTGGTGTATGGAATATACCATGGAGGTTATCGAAAAGGTAAAAGCCACAGATAGTGCCAAATACAAAGCGCTGGTAAGCAGGATCAGCTTTGATGAAGCTGCCGAAACATCGAGGTTTAAGCATATCATTGATAAAATGTATTATGGCTACGATGAAAAGCAGCAGGTATTTTTACAGCAAGATGGATACCTTGATAAAGAACAGATCCTGGTTAAAGATCTGCCTGCTACAGACCGCCCGCTGAACCAGAAATGGAGCTGGGACAGGATTCTTCGTTCGTGCTACATTAAACAGGCCGACGTTTTACAGGGGATCTACTTTTTTGAAGATCAGTATGATATAGAAACCATCCGCAGGAATTTTGATTATTATGAGCCGCGTACAGTACATGAATCTTCTTTATCGCCATGTGTACACGCTATTTTGGCCGCCAAACTGGGCGATGAGGCTCGTGCCTATGAGTTTTACCTGCGCACCGCGCGTTTGGACCTGGACGATTATAACAACGATACCGAAGATGGCTGCCATATTACCTCGATGGCTGGTACCTGGATGGCCGTTGTGGAAGGTTTTGGCGGAATGCGTGTAAGGGATGGCAAATTATTGTTTCAGCCGTTTATACCCGAGAAATGGGCTTCGTTCTCGTTCCATATCGGTTTTAGGGGAGCACTGCTGAATATCAAGGTAAGCAAGGAGGGGGTACAGATCAAAAACCTTTCGGTTGTTGAAACTACCGTTTCGGTTTATGGTAAGGATAAGTTGATTAAAGCCAATGACGAATTGTTGGTTGAAGCATAATGAACAAAAATAAAGTTATTGTCTGTTTTGTAGCGATATCTATGATACCGTTAATTTCGTTTGCACAGATAAAACATCACAAGAGATCAAAAAAAATGGAACAACCGAAAACAGACCATAAACTTATTATATATCAATTATTGCCCCGCCTGTTTGGCAATACCAAAACCCTCAATAAAAGCAATGGCTCTATTGAAGAGAACGGCGCTGGTAAACTGAACGACATAAATGATAAAGCCCTGCAGGAGATCAGAAAAATGGGTTTTACCTATGTTTGGTATACCGGCGTTATTGAGCATGCTACCATGACAGATTATTCGGCCTATGGTATTAAGGCCGATGATCCTGATATTGTAAAGGGCCGGGCAGGTTCACCTTATGCTATCAAGGATTACTATGATATCGATCCCAATTTAGCTGTTGATGTAAAAAATCGCATCGGTGAATACGAAGCCCTTATCAAACGCACCCACAACAACGGTTTGAAAGTATTGATGGACCTGGTGCCCAACCACGTTGCCCGCACCTATGCATCGGATGTAAAACCAGCCGGCATCCGCGATTTTGGGCAGGATGATGATAAATCGAAAGGATTTGATGCCAAAAACGATTTTTACTATATGCCGGGCCAGCCCTTTGTTGTTCCCTCGGGATATAACCCGGGAGGGGATGAATTTAAAAGCCCGCTAAAGGATGGCAAATTTGATGAGAATCCGGCCAAAGCAACCGGTAACGATGTGTTTAGTGCGTCGCCATCTATTAACGACTGGTTTGAGACCATGAAGCTGAACTACGGGGTTGATTATATGGATCACCGCCGCGGCCATTTCGACCCGATACCACCGCTTTGGAACAAGGTGTATGATATTTTGCACTACTGGAGCCAAAAAGGTGTTGACGGTTTCCGTTGCGATATGGTAGAAATGGTGCCCCTTGAGTTTTGGGGATGGGTGATCCCGAAAATGAAGGCCGAGCATCCGGGTATTGTTTTCATCGGCGAAGCTTACGACAAAGGCAAATACAGCGATTATATATTCAAGGGGCATTTTGATTACCTGTATGATAAGGTTGGCTTGTACGATACGATAAGGAACCTTACCCGCAACGAGCATAACACTACCACCTGGGGTATCAACAGCGTTTGGAACCATGATAGCAAAGGTATCGATCAGCATATGCTCCGCTTTATGGAAAACCATGACGAGCAGCGTATAGCCTCGCCCGATTTTGCAGGCAACCCATGGCTGGCTGTACCGGGCATGATTGTGACCGCTACGCTGAACACAGGACCTGTAATGATTTACTTTGGCCAGGAAGTTGGCGAGCCGGGAGCAGGCAGTGAAGGTTTTAGCGGCAGCGATGGCCGTACTTCTATATTTGATTACTGGGGCGTACCCGAGCATCAGAAATGGATCAATAACGGCGCTTATGATGGCGGTAAACTATCTAACGATCAGAAAAAACTGCGCGGCTTTTACCAGGCCCTGCTAAACGCTGTACACAACAGTGAAGCTATAAAAACAGGCGAGTTTTATGAACTGATGATGGCCAACGAGCGCCAGCCGGGCTTTGATACCAGGCTGTACATTTATCTCCGATATACCAATAATCAGCGTATATTGGTGATAACCAATTTTAATAGGGAAGCACGCAAAATACGCGTAAGACTCCCGGATGACCTTTTACATAAATTAAACCTGAGTGGTGAAAAACATTTTACTGACTTACTAAGCGGAGCCAAATTCAATACTGATGATATTAACAATGGTGTTGAGGTAGCCGTAAAAGCAAGTAGTGGACTGATGCTGGAGTTTTAAAACTATAAAAAATCATGTCATTGCGAGGCACGAAGCAATCGCGAACTGTGCAGATCCGCTTTATAAAGCCTGCGATTGCTTCGTGCCTCTCAATGATATGGTCTATAAATATATTATCTGTATTGATAATCAGCTACTTGTGTCCTTATCATAAGGCGTGCCGCAATCGAGAATTGTACAAGGCAAACTTGCAATAACGGATGGGGATTAACGCTCAATGCCATGGGACAAAACCAATGAACCAATAAAATTAAACCAATGAACCAAACAACACAAAAGCCGAGATTGAGTTTCTGGCAGATATGGAACATGAGCTTTGGCTTTTTAGGCATCCAGTTTGGATGGGCCCTGCAAATGGCAAATATGGGCGCCATATATGAATACCTGGGGGCCAAACCCGATAAAATCCCCATGCTGTTTTTAGCGGCCCCGCTAACCGGTTTAATAGTACAACCAATTGTTGGTTATATGAGCGATCATACCTGGCATCCAAGGCTGGGGAGGCGTAGGCCATATTTTTTAGTTGGTGCTATAATTAGTACAGTAACGCTCATTTTTATGCCCAACTCATCGGCCCTATGGATGGCTGCAGGGTTGCTATGGATTATGGATACATCCATAAATGTAAGTATGGAACCTTTCAGAGCGTTTGTTACCGATAAACTGCCCGACGATCAGCGCACCCGCGGATTTGCTATGCAAAGTGTTTTTATAGGTTTAGGTTCAATTATCGCATCGGCATTACCCTGGATGATGAGCCATTGGTTTAATGTACATAACTCCCTTGTTGGCGGCAGCATACCGGCTACCGTACGTTATTCGTTTTATATTGGCGCAGCAGCATTTATTACGGCAGTTGTTTATACTGTTTGTACCAGTACCGAGTATCCTCCGGCAGATCTCAATGAGCGGCAAAAGAAAAAAGAAGAAAAACGCGGCTTTGGCGCAGGCGCATCCGAAATTTTTCATGCCATAGTAAATATGCCCAAACGAATGCGTAAGCTGGCATTGGTACAGTTTTTTACCTGGCCCGGTTTGTTTTTAATGTGGTTTTATTATTCGCCGGCTGTAGCAAGAAACGTATTTGGCGCTGTTAGCGAAAAGGATGTTCTTTATACTAAAGGAATTGAATTTGCCGGGCTTACGCTATCGTATTATAACCTGGTTACATTTGTTTTTGCTTTTTTTATCCCCCTCATTGCGGCTAAATTAGGCAGAAAGTATACCCATATGCTTTGTTTGCTGGCTGGTGCTGCAGGCTTAATATCGGTATCATTTATTCATAGTCCCAATATGTTATATGTATCTATGACTGGTGTGGGTATTGCCTGGGCAAGCATATTATCAATGCCTTATGCTATGCTTGGTGGTTGTTTGCCCGAAAATAAGGTGGGCATTTATATGGGGATATTTAATTTCTTTATTGTGTTGCCAGAAATATTGGCCTCATTGCTTTTTGGATGGATCATGTCGCACTGGTTAAATAATGACAGGTTACTGGCAGTTGAAATAGGTGGTTGCCTTATGATATTGGCAGCTTTGCTAACACTTCGTATAAAAGAAGAAGAATAACTGTGCAATTTACGGTTTTGTAACGGGGCGTATTTACAATTATGGCATCGTTATCGGCATTTTTTGTACAGGATGGTAAGAGAATTCAAATAATTGGGGTTACAAATTAATGAAATCATTATAAACTGGCACGGTTAATGATTTTTCCTCAAATCAAATGTCGTATATTGCGTAGTAAGAACACATTATACATATTTGCAGTAACCCCTTTTAAATAATTTGAATGAAAAGTAATACACCAAATCCCGAAGAGATTACCAGTAAGATAATAGAAGCAGAGAGCTTATTGGAAGGGGAAGAGGAGTTTCATCACCTTAATAACCCTGCCGATGGCATAAAGCCGATCATAAAAAAATATCTTGGAGTACCCAATCATGCCGATCAATGGGGAAATAAATTCTTCTTTACCGATGGCGATGCCAAGGTTGAGGTAGTTGTGGTAACCGATGAGATCATCCGGGTAAGATTATCCCCACATGGTGTTTTTTTAGAAGAGTTTTCCTATGCAGTTCCCAAATTGGGGTATAAAGCGGCCTCGTCTTTTTTGTACGAGGATTTAAATGAATTTCGCGTAGCCACTAAATCGATAAACTGTCATATCCGCAAAAAGGATTTCTTTATATCTTTTTCTGATAGTAATAATCACGTAACCAGTATGGACGCTGTGCCCATGCACTGGGAAGAGAATGTGCAGTTTGGCGGCTATTATGTATTTTGTACCAAAACCTGCAGCCCCAACGAAAGCTTTTTTGGCTTGGGAGATAAACCAACTGAGCTTAACCTGCGCGGCAAACGGCTCAAGAACTGGAACACCGATGCCTATTCATTTGCCTGGAATCAGGATCCGCTTTACCGCAGTATCCCTTTTTACATTAGTTTAAATGAAGGTATAGCACACGGTATCTTTTTTGATAATACCTTTAAAGCGCAGTTTGATTTTGGTGCCGAAGATAAAACCAAAACCAGTTTTTGGGCCGATGGCGGCGAATTGCAGTACTACTATATACATGGGCCGCACATGATGGATGTGGTAAAAAGCTACCATATTTTAACCGGTACGCATCCCATGCCGCCACTTTGGGCATTGGGTTATCACCAATGTCGCTGGAGCTATTATCCGGAGGCTAAGGTGAAAAAGATTACCAATGGTTTCCGCGAAAATAAGATTCCCTGTGATGGTATCTACCTGGATATTGACTATATGGATGGCTATCGCTGCTTTACCTGGAACCGTAAATATTTTCCTGATCCTAAAAAAATGATCAGCGAATTAGCAGCGGATGGTTTCAAAACAGTGGTAATTATTGACCCTGGCATTCGTGTGGATGATGACTACGAGGTGTTTAAGGAAGGTAAAGAAAACAGGTATTTTTGCCGCCGGAGCGACGATTATTTTATGGAAGGCCATGTTTGGCCGGGCCGCTGCCAGTTTCCCGATTTTACAAATCCCGACGTACGTGAATGGTGGGGTGGTTTGTTTGATGAGTTGGTGCAAATGGGCGTTGCCGGTGTTTGGAATGACATGAACGAGCCTGCTGTTTTTGGGGCAGGTACTTTCCCAGATGATGTTCGCCACCAGTACGATGGGCACCGCGGATCGCACCGTAAGGCGCATAATATTTACGGTATGCAAATGGTGCGCTCAACCTACGAAGGGTTGCGCAAGCTCATGAAAAATAAACGTCCGTTTACTATTACAAGGGCTGGTTACTCGGGCGTTCAGCGTTTTTCATCCGTTTGGACGGGCGATAATGTGGCCTCCTGGGAACATTTGAAATTGGGCAATATCCAGTGCCAGCGTTTATCGGTATCCGGTATCTCATTTTGCGGTACAGATATAGGTGGCTTTAGCGGCGAGCCCGATGGTGAACTGTTTACCCGCTGGATCCAGATGGGAGCATTTTCGCCTTTCATGCGCGCGCACTCTGCCGGCGATACCAAGGAGCGTGAACCATGGAGCTTTGGCGAACCATATACCGCTATCAACCGTAAATTTATTGAGCTGCGTTACCGTTTAATCCCTTATTTATACTCTACCTTTTGGGAGCATCACCGTTACGGTTTCCCTATTTTAAGGCCTATTGTAATGCATGAGCAGGATGTGATGCTGAACCATTTCCGCCAGGATGAGTTTACCTATGGCGATAAAATACTGGTTTGCCCTGTTATGGAACCCGGTCAAACAAAAAGAAATGTATACCTGCCAAAAGGTAAATGGATTAACTTCTGGACCCTTGAAGTTGTTGATGGGGGTAAAGAGGTATCGGTATTAACACCATTGGATATCATTCCTGTGTTTATTAAAGCCGGTTCTGTAATACCAGAATACCAGGTAATGCAATACGTAGGCGAAAAAGAAATTGAAGAAGTAAAACTTAATATTTATTATACTGATTACGAGGTTAATTCATTCCTGTTTGAAGATTACGGCGAAACTTTTGCCTATGAGCAGGATATTTACCTCGAGAAAAAATTTGTTGTAAATGGTGCTGCAAGAATACTTACTATCAACCAAAGTATGGAGGGTTTGTATACGCCCCGATATGAAGGCTATCACCTAAACATTATCGGTTTGCCATTTAAACCGGGTAAAATTGTAGCCGATGGTAAAACGGTGAAGGAGTTTAAAGTAAACACCGACGGAACAGTTGAGTTTAAGTTTAGTAAAAACTTTAAACACATAGAAATAACAAAATAAAATGAAACCCCGGCCTGCCGGGGTTTTTTGTTTGATTTGACTTATAGGGGTTTTTTGTTATTTGAAAATTATATGAGCTATCACCTACTGTTTTAGCAGCTTTGCACCGGTGTTTACCCACAATAACGCTTTTGGATGATGATTTTTTTTATAATTGGTAAAATCATTTAACAATCAGTGAAATCATATTAATATATTTGGTTATTACATAAACCAAAACTCATTCCTGTTATTTGGGTTATCCTTATAAGCCCCAACAGGTTATCTATATTATGGCGAAACAAATTAAGAAAACCGAAAACCCGTTACCGGAAGAAAAGCCTGTAAAAGAAAAAAAAGCCCCAAAGGCAAAATCTACAGCAACAGATATAAAAGCGCCCGAAAAGGTTGCCAAGGTAAAAGCAGTTAAAGTTGAACCCGAAGTTTTAGTGGCCGAGGCCAAAAAAGCGGTTAAAACGAAAGCCGCTCCTGCAGAAAAAATTGCTGAACCCAAGCCTAAATCTGTAAACGGAAAAGTTGCAGATGCCGTGCAGGCTACGCATGTAATAAAAAACGCGGTAGAGCCGTACAGCAGGTTTACCGATTTTGATATTGGTTTATTTAAATCAGGTAAACACTATAAACTGTACGAAAAGCTGGGCTCGCACGTGGTGGAGTTTAATGGCATTATAGGTACCTATTTTGCTGTTTGGGCGCCAAATGCCCAGTATGTAGCAGTTATAGCTAATTTTAACGGCTGGAACCGTGGTTCGCATAGTTTATATGGCCGCTGGGATGCATCGGGCATCTGGGAGGGTTTTATCCCGAATGTAGGTAATGGCGAAACTTATAAATATTATATCAAATCATCAACCGGCGAAGACCTGGAAAAGGCCGATCCCTTTGCGCTGCGTTGGGAAGTACCCCCAAGCACTGCATCTATAGTTGCCGATACTTTTTACGAGTGGTCAGACAGCGACTGGATGACCAATCGCCACGAACATAACGCCATTGATAAACCATATAGCGTTTACGAGGTGCATTTAGGCTCATGGGCACGTAGTTTGGAAAGCCCCGACGAGTTTTTAACCTACACGCAGCTTGCGCATAAAATGGTGCCCTACGTTAAGGAAATGGGCTTTACGCATGTAGAGTTTATGCCAATTATGGAGCATCCCTTTTACCCAAGCTGGGGATACCAGATCTCGGGCTATTTTGCAGCCGCCTCACGCTATGGTACGCCGCAGGAATTGATGTACCTGATTGAGGAATTTCATAAGGCCGGTATTGGTGTAATATTGGATTGGGTGCCTTCGCACTTTCCCGGTGATATTCATGCGCTTTATAAATTCGACGGTACGCACCTGTATGAGCATGCCGATCCGCGTAAAGGCTTTCACCCCGATTGGAAATCGTACATATTTAATTATGGGCGTAACGAGGTTAGGGCATTCCTGATCAGTAACGCCCTGTTTTGGCTCGACAGGTACCATGCCGACGGTTTACGTGTAGACGCGGTTGCATCTATGCTTTACCTTGATTACTCGCGTAACCATGGCGAGTGGGAAGCCAACATTTATGGCGGTAATGAAAACCTGGAGGCCATATCATTCCTTAAAGAATTTAACGAGGCAGTTTATAGCCATTTCCCATCAACGCAAACTATTGCAGAGGAGTCCACATCGTTCACAGGTGTTAGCCGCCCGGTTTATTTGGGTGGATTAGGTTTCGGGATGAAATGGATGATGGGTTGGATGCACGATACCATTGATTACTTTAAGGAGGACCCTATCCACCGTAAATATCATCATAACGAGATCACGTTTAGCACCATATATGTCTTTACCGAAAACTTTATGCTGCCTTTCTCGCACGATGAGGTGGTATTTGGCAAAGGCAGCATGCTGCGCAAAATGCCGGGCGATGAGTGGCAGCAGTTTGCCAATCTGCGGCTGATGTACAGCTATATGTTTACCCATCCGGGTACAAAACTGCTGTTTATGGGGGCCGAATTTGGCCAGGGCGATGAGTGGAACTTCGGCCAGTCGTTACAATGGCATGTGTTGGAGTACGCCAATCACCAGGGCATGTCAGAAACGGTGAAAACCCTCAATCACTTATACCGCGATGAGCCTGCCCTGCATGAAAAAAGCTTTGATTTTACCGGTTTTCAATGGATAGATGGCGGCAACGCCAATGATTCTATACTGGTTTACAGTCGTATGGGGAACAACAGTAAGGACGACCTGGTTATCATCCTGAATATGACGCCCGTACCACGCTACAAATACCGTATAGGCGTAACGGCCGACGGCGACTGGAAAGAGATCTTTAACTCTGATGCTAAAAACCTTTGGGGAAGCGGCCTCATCAATTATGAGCCTGTAAAAGCCGAACCCGAAAAATGGCATGGTAAGGATAACTCTATCAGGATTACAATACCACCTTTGGGTGCAACCATATTTAAAAAGGTATCATCAACGCCTGCTAAGTATGAATTAAAACGATAATGTTTTTTAATTTAACCATTTCATAAGCGTAAAAGTTTATGAAATGGTTATTTATAAACCTGCCTGCCTATGAATCCCAAATTTCGCAACCTGTATTTAATAGGAGGAACAGTTGCTTTGGTGCTGCTTATTGTACAGGTTACAATGACGTATCCGCATATGAATGCCCAGGGAATATTATTAAATACCCTGCCCGCATTGTTGCTTTATTACCTGGCTTACAAAACTTACCATGTGCATAAGGATGGGGAGCTGATGTAATTTTGGCTGATGATAAATTGCTTTGGTTTGAATAATAGCTAAATTTGTTTTTATGAACGAATTGATTAATTATCCCGGGGACGAGCAGCCAGAGGTTTATCCTGAATATGTATTGAAAGGAGTAAGAGATTCATTGAAACAAGCGCAGGAAGGGAAGTTAACACCATTTACCAGCGTTAAAGATATGCTTAACCTCCAACAAAGTAAAAATTCCAATCAACGCCCCCAATAAATGTTTAACCTCATCGTATTTGGCGTTATTGCCCTGGTGATGCTTGTATTTGGCTACCAAATAAAGTATAAAAAGAAAGCCAGCCTGATATCTGGTTTTAATGAAGACCTGGTTACAGATGTTAACGGTTTGTGCAACTGGGTAGGCGGTTTAATGCTCATCAATGCGGCAATAGCCCTTTCAACCGGTATTTTAATGGCTTACTTGCCAACCAAATTGAATTTTATTCTCCCCTATTTTGCTTCGGGAATAGTAATCACTTCGGTATTCGCGATTGTGGGGCAGAGGAAGTTTAAGAGGCGGTAGGCTATTGTGTGTACACATCATTTGTTAGAAAAGAAAATGTCATTTCGATAGAGCAAGGGGGAGGAATGAGCTGGGGTGCGAAAGAGAAACCTTATACGACATGCAAAGCGAACTATGCATGTCGTATAAGATTTCTCCTCACCCCTGCGCTCATTTCCGCCCCGGTTCGTTCGAAATGACAATCGTTTTTACTAGTTAAATTGATCAAAAAAAACTTATTTTTGATCGTTAAATGAAAAGGATCAAAGATGCTCCTGTCCGTCCGCTTACCTGTCCCGACCTGTTGCGGACATGGTCCGGACAAGCGCTTTTAGCGCAGGTGAGCCAACCCCCAGGCAGCCACGCTAAAGAGTTTATACACTTCAAGTTGAGTGAATTATATTTTTAGATTAATTTTTTTCTTTATGCGAGAACAAATTGCATAGTTTTGCGCGCGTTACGCGGGCCGTATAGGCCTGCCGGGCAACACCTATCTATCTATATAAACATATCAACTATGAAAAAAACACTTCCATGTTTATCCTTACTTGCAGTTATGGCTATGGCTGGCTGCAGTAAAAAAAACAACGTAACGCCGGTAACCAGTCACCAGGTTACTTTCAGTACAAATGCAAACGGCTACAAAACCGTGATAAGCCTGCAGGCAAAAGGAACTGCTGCCGAGGATGCTAAAGTATCAGCATTGGTAGCCAATAACGGTACCAATTTTGCTTATAGCACAACCATCGCCACCGGCGATCATTTGCTTATCAGCATTACCCCCGATGGCGCCAAAGGTGAGTATCATTACCAAATTGACGATAATGCTGTAAAAACCGATGGCGGCGACGTAAGCGTGGCAGCAGGCACATCGTTAGTGCTGCATTACCCTAAAAATTAATTTACTGTATTTTAAAGCCCTTCAATAAAAAAGGGCGGTAATAATAATAAGTTTAGCCAGGCCGCCTTTGGGTGGCCTTGTTTGTTTTTGGGATAGCCTGTCATCACCACTTTATTGCGAAGTACCAAACAATTCTTTGGGCTATGCCGGGCGTAGAAGTATGGCGTATACTTTGCATGCGTTTAAGCAATCACCCGCCACCCACCAATAAACTAATGAACTAATGAACCATTGAACTAATGAACCATTAGGGCAATACCTGCGGTCCGGGCTATGCGTTCATACTGCGCAGGCCTTATCCGCATTGGCCGGTATCCACTTCTATCCCTATTGCAAAAAAAACCGCTGTTCGAATGTCTCCGAACCAATATGTGCCCTCTGTTGGTGTTGTCACCATAGGTGTTCGGAAGATTGTAAAAAGATCGGCCCCGTGCGATTCCCTCCCAACGGGAGGGTGCAGGGAGGGGTTTCTACACCATACTTTTACGCTTGAATTGCAACGGTCCCATCGCTCGCAAAACCCCTTCCTCCTCCTTCCCCAAGGAAGGAATCGCACATCCTCACGCTCTTTAACGCCTTGCCTCTGTCCGTCCGCTTACCTGTCCCGGTCTGTTGCGGACATGGCCCGGACAAGCCCCCTCGCTCACTTTTGTTGTCGCCTTTGGTACTCCACAATGCGAATGGCAAATGCAAGCAGCTTTTGATGGGCCTGCTGCAGGGCTTTAAGCGGGTCTTTAAAATCAATATCAAACAGCAGCTTATCGTAATCAATGTATTCGCGCTTATCTTTTTCCAGCAGTTCGTCGGGGTTATACCAAATTTTTTGTACCCGGTCATAAATCCAAAAATGGTGTAGCCTGGCATGCTCCACCGCTTCCAGGAAATTATTACGCATGGTGGGGTCCTGCCTGCTTTTGCGTTCCTGCAGTGCGGCACGTTCCTGCTGCACCTGGTAATATTCCTGTTTGTTGCTATAATTATTATTGTGTGCCATATTGCAAAATTGCTAAAAATATTAGTATATTTGTAACGTAGGTTTACAAAAATTTACTTCTGCGCCGCTGTAGCCCTTTCATGGCTGTACAGCTAACCTGGCACACACAGGTTTATCCGGCATTTTTCACGGGTTTGCAAAACATTAAAACTTTATATACATATGAGCAAAATTAAATTAGCCCACATTGGGATTAGCAGTTTAGACGGTATTGGTACCGAAATTAACTTTGGCTGCGATGACTACCTGTTAGATTACGATTTTATTGTAGTAAGCGCCATCGCGGTTAGGGAAGAGGCCGGTTTTTTACTGGAACAAATGGATGACGACCCCGACCGCGTACTGGTCTTTTTAACCAAACGCAGCCAGGATTTAAAAGACTTTTACCACTACGGCGGCACCCTGGTATTACTGCTTAACGACGACCCTATTTTACAGGATATGCATGACGTACGCGAGTTTAGCAATGGCAAACTGATAGATATGCTAAGCACCCGCCCTGCAAAAATTAATTATGTATTGCAAAACGGAACAAACGTGCAATACCACCCCACGGCCAGTCCCCTTGCCCAAACGGTCGACATTTGTTTTAAGGCCATCCTTGACCATACCGGCACCAATACGCTGCTGCGTACCCAGCGCACCAAGCAGCCGGTAAGCTATCACCGCCGGGTAGATAAGGGCTTCTTTTTGGCCCTGCCCGACATTGATTTTAAAAACCCCGACAACCCCGACGCCCCCGCCGAAGTGTTTGCGCAACTGCTCAATATTTGCCAAACCCTTACACAGCCCCAATTGCAGTTAGCATAAACAACAAAGGCCGCGGTTAATGCGGCCTTTTTGCTTTGTGGGGTGTCCGTCCGTCCGGTTGTGTTGGTACATGGCTGGGTGGGCGGACAAGGTTTTAACGGTGCCTATCTCCACCATGTCATTGCGAGGAACGAAGCAATCTCCGGGCTGTGCAGKGTGGCTATGCATGGCGTATACTTAGCATGATGACCACAAGGGTGGATTCTTGCGGTAGCGGGTCTGATCTTTACCCGTAAAGAAAAACTGTACTGGTAGCTGGCAAATACCGTTGGACCGCTTGTTTTAGTGTTAATATGTGCTATTTTTCAACATTATATCCGCAAGCGGAACTATCCGTGATTTTAACTTTATATTTGACTTAACAAAAAAAGGAGCTAAATGCTCCTTTAATGTTTTTCTAAAAGTAAGTCCGATAGAGATGAAACAGTATTGAGAACGAACTCAATATTCGACGGTAAAATTCCGTCCGGATGATTTAGCCTCGAGATTTGCCCTCTCGGGGCTTTTTTGTTTATTTCTTAAACAAAGAACGTAAATTGAAATCTCAATGCGAAATTTTGTGAAGTGTTGTTATCCACAAATTGAATATGAAATCAACATTTTGACTTATTTTGTGGAGCCGGTGGAATTTAATTAGCGCTCTAAATGATAATAGGCGTTCTACCTTGTCAATGTTTTTCGGCATGCACACGGCTTTAACCTCACTAAGTGCTTTATGTAATACAATAATGATTTTTCTTTATTCTTTAATAATATGGATTAATCGCGTTAATTAAGAAAAGTGCTGCTAATAATACAACATATATTAATATATTTAAACAGATTTATTTTTTGTGAGAAAACCACCTAAAACCCTATCTTCTGTTGCCGATCTTTTGAAATATCTTAAAAAGGATGGAAGCGATTACGACGGCAAAATTTGGTTTCGAGGCCAATCTGTGTCATCTTGGAAGCTACAACCATTTTTCTTGAGAAAAGAAAAAAGCATCTCGGAATTTACTTTAATTACAAGGTTTAAGCAAAATGCATCACTGCTAATTCAACGATCCCCATCTAATTATTTTGACTGGTTATTTCAAATGCAGCATCACGGGGTTCCAACTCGATTACTTGACTGGACAGAAAGCGCTTTAATAGCTTTATATTTCGCTGTGGAAAGGCATGACGATGAGGATGGGGCACTTTGGATCTTACTTCCTACGGAGCTAAATAGAAACGCAAATATATATTCTGAAGAAAGCTTCTATATTCCGTCTTTCGAAGATGTTATTTTGAAAAATTATGACCCGGAAATTTTTTATCAGGATAAAGTATCTCAATTATTTCCTATCGCGGCTATCGCAACTCGAAATAACCCCAGAATGCAAGCCCAATTAGGTGTTTTTACAATTAGCCATCGAGATAAAACACCGATAGAAGAAATTGGAAACAAACAACATATCTGGAAGTATATCATTCCAAAAGATAAAAAAGAAGAGTTAAAAAAGGAATTACAAATATTAGGAATAACCAAATTTCAGCTGTTCCCCGAGTTATCCAGTATAGGTGAAATTATAAATAAAGAATTTTAAATGCCATTTATTGAAAGCAACGCATTAAATCAAAGTGCTATACTGAAGATATATTCAGAAAGGGAAGACATAATAGTGAATCCTGAATACCAGAGAAATGGTGATGTATGGCCTTTGGAGAAAAGACAATTACTAATCGACTCTATTTTGAATGAATACGATATTCCGAAAATTTATTTTCATAGATTATCGGTTTCCGAAAGAATCAAAACGGGGAAGGAGTTTGCTATTATTGATGGAAGACAGAGGTTAGAAGCTATCTGGAAGTTTATTGATGGGGATTTTGCTATTGCAAACGATTTCCAATACCTAAAGGACCCAACTGTCAAAGCAGGTTCACAAACTTATTCTGACTTAGCCAAAAACTATCCTAAGCTTAAAATAAAATTCGATTCAATTTCTCTACCAATTATAGCGATCACAACTGACGACCTCGAATTAATTGAAGATATGTTTTCGCGGTTAAATGAGGCTGTGCCATTGAACGCTGCTGAAAAAAGGAATGCTTTTGGTGGGGTTATGGCTAAAGCGATAACAAAAGTATCTAATCACAAATTATTTAAAAATAATATTGGATTTTCAAATAAACGATATCAACATAAAGAAGCAGCAGCAAAGCTGCTATTTTTAGCCTATAGCTTGAATACTAAAGGCAGAATAATTGACACAAAGAAATTTTATTTGGATGACTTCGTTAAATCTTTTAAAAATAAGAAAGAAAAGGATGTCGAAAAGCTTTACGATGAGGTGGTAAATGTTTTAGATGAAATGGAGTCGATTTTTATAAAGAAAGATTTCTTACTGAACTCTCAAGGCATGTTTCCTGTATATTATTTATTGATTAGTAATTATCTTAAAAAAGGTCTTTTATCAGCTTTTAGCCGTGACTTACTGGTTAAATTTAGAGACAAATTGACTTCAAATAGAATTAAAGCGGAAAAAGACATTGCGTCAGCAGAATTTGACCTATTAGAATATGATAGATTATCGCAACAAGGCACAAACGATGCGACTTCAATAAAGACAAGGTTGGAAATTTTAACTTTATATCTTGGCATTGCCTGATTAATGTTTAACGAAACTTGCCTGTGTGCTTTAATTAGTAATCCCATTTAAATAAGCTAAAGCAACCCCTGTCCGTCCGCACCCCCATCCCCACCATCTCCGGACACCCCGGACAAAATCAACTTTTTTCAAGAATATTCTTTAATTTAAAGAATTTTTTGTATTATTGTAGTGAATATAAATCTCCACGGGTGAGTCAGCCCGAAAACTAAAAAACACCGTCTTGTCCGCTCTGTCCGAAACTGTACCGGGACACCCAGCCGGACGGACAAAAAAACAAACATCGTTCTATAGGCCGTATCCCCGATAAGGGGGTAGCCAAAGCCCTTACTAAAAAAATAGGCTAAAGGAGAAGTATTTTCAAAAATCCCGGTCGGGATTTTTTGGACTTTCGGATGTTCGGACTATCAGACATTCGGACTGTAGGACTATCAGACTTTCGGACTTTTTGACTTTTGACTTCGAAAACCCGCCCATCCACCAATGAACTAATGAACCAGTGAACCAATGAACTAATGAACAAGTGAACTAATAAACAAAATGATGAACCACGAATTAATGAACAACCAAAACAGTATGCAAATTAATGCTGCCTTGCTGGCGCAGGAGAGTTTGCTGCAACTGCAACAGCAGCAATTACCCGAAAATAACGACGATGTACTAATGGTACGCCGTGTAAACCATTGGATGGAGCAGGCCAGTGCAAGGCCGGTGCCTTTAATGCTGTTCGGCAAGTTTTGGCACCAGGGCGAGGTATGCATTCTGTTTGCCGATAGCAACCTGGGCAAAAGTATTGTGGCAGTACAAATTGCCGATGCCGTAAGCAGGGGTAAGGGCGAAACGCCTTTTGAGGTAGAGGCTGCTGCACAACCTGTTTTATACTGCGATTTTGAGCTTACCGATAAGCAGTTTGAAGCCCGTTACTCTGCCAATTACACCGAGCATTACCGGTTTAACAGTAACTTTTACAGGGCAGAGCTAAACCCCGAAATTGATTTGCCCCAGGGCTTTGAGGATTTCGATAGTTATTTGATTTACTCGCTTGAACGCTCTGTTTTGCAAACCAATGCAAGGGTATTAATTATTGATAACCTTACCTATCTGCGCAGCGAAACCGAAAAAGCCCAGGATGCATCGCCCCTGATGAAGCAACTGAAAAGCCTTAAAAACAAGTACGACCTAAGCATTTTGGTGCTTGCCCACACCCCCAAGCGCGACCTTACCCAGGCCATTACCCGCAACGATTTGCAGGGCAGTAAAATGCTCATGAACTTTTGCGACAGTGCCTTTACCATTGGCGAAAGCAAAGCCGATTTTAACCTGCGCTACCTTAAACAAATTAAACAGCGCAATACCGAGCAGGTATACGGCGAGGACAACGTTTGCCTGTGCCAGATAAACAAGGTGCATAACTTTTTACAGTACGAGTTTGTAAGCTACGGCAAAGAGTGGGAGCAATTAGCCAAACCTAACGATAGCAAGTACGATGCCATGATTGAAAAGGCCACCAGCTACAAGGAACAGGGCTACACCCTGCGCGAGATTGGCAGGGAGCTGGGCATATCGCACCAAAAGGTTGATAGGCTGCTTAAAGCAGGGCAATCAAAAAAGTAAAGGTAATTCCCCGGCAACAAACCGCCGTAAAGCAAGTGTTTTGTCCGTCCGCACCGGGATGTGAGACATCTCCGGACGGACGGACAAAACCTGAGAGTCAAGAGTCAGGAATCAAGAATCAAGAGCCAAGAATCAAGAGCCAAGACAGAAAGTAAAAAAACACAAAACACCTTCGGGAATCCGCCCCAAAAATATGTCATTGCGAGAGCTAAAATCCGGGAACTCTGAAAGGGGGGATGACGTTGCTAAATGGGCTGTCATGCTGAGCCTGTCGAAGCATAGCGGGCAAAGGCCTCTCCGCGCGAGTCTTCGACAGGCTCAGACTGACAGGCCTTCACACCTTGAAAAACGAATACGTCATAGGTAGCGATAGCGTGGCAATCGCGAACTGTGCATAACCGCATTGCATCCTTGCGATTGCTTCGTTCCTACCTATGACATGTTTGGTTTTACACAAACATTCGCTTAAACGCTGGCCACGACTCACCCCGGCTACTCCGTTAGCTAACGGATGGCCGACCCTCTCTCCGGCTTACGCCGCATAGAGGGTGAAGCTCATTTTTTTATTTTTTTGCCCCTCTATGCGCGAAGCGGAAAGAGGGGCAGACGTCCGTTAGCTAACGGATCGTCGGGGTGAGTCGACTCGTAGCCATGCAATATACGCCCTCCACCAATGAACCAATGAACTAATGAACCAATGAACCAAATGAAATACCAATTACAACCTTACGCAAGCACGCAATCGCGCTACCGTTGCCCCGAGTGCAATCATCACAGTAAAAGCTTTGTACGTTACATTGATACCCAAACAGGCCAGCAGCTGCCACCGCACGTTGGTCGCTGTGGCAGGGTTGATAAATGCGGCTATCACTTTAAACCGGGTTCGGGTTCGGGTGGCGGGTTGCGGGGTTCGGGGAGCCAGTGGCGAGGCAATACAGCATTTAATCCCGCACCTCGCCACCCGCAACCCGAACCAAAAGACCCCACACCACGCCACCCGCAAGCCAACACCAATGCCGATTACTTTATTAACCCCGATTACGTACGCCTTACGCTTAGGGCTTATAAGCAAAACAATTTTGTACAGTACCTTATAAAGCGCTTTGGCAGGGAAGTTACACAGCAACTAATAAAACGCTACCATATAGGCACGCACGGCCACTGGCCCGGCGCTACCGTGTTTTGGCAGTACGATGCTGATAACTGGGTGCGTACAGGCAAAATAATGCTGTACAATGCCGATACCGGCAAACGGGTAAAGGAGCCCTTTAACCATATTACCTGGGCGCATACCCTAATAGCCAAACAACTGCAGGCCCTTGGCAACAACCATTATTTTGAACTAAAACAATGCCTTTTTGGCGAACACCTGCTTACCGCCCAACCGGACAAACCTGTAGCCATTGTTGAAAGTGAGAAAACCGCCATTATAGCCAGCGCCATTATACCGCAGTTTATATGGCTGGCCTGCGGCAGCCTGCAGGGCTTAAACGTTGCCAAATGCAGCAGCAGCATATTAAAGGGGCGCAGTGTAATGCTTTTTCCGGATGTTAACGCTTATAGCAAATGGAAGGTAAAAGCTATAGAATTGCAATTGGCCATGCCCGGCAGCCTGTTCATGGTATCAACCGTGCTTGAAAATATGGCTACCGCCGAAGACAGAATGAACGGGGTTGATATTGGCGATGTAGTTTATGGCTGAGGCTGTCCGGCTTGTCCGCAAAACAGTGGGGCGGGGGAGCGGACGGACAGATTTTGGAAAAAGGATTTTTAGACGAAGGACTGTTGGACAAAGGATAAAAGACTAAAAGAAATTATATCATAGGAGAGAATGGCGTTGCTAAAAGGGCTGTCATGCTGAGCCTGTCGAAGCATAGCGGGTGAAGGCCTCTGCGCGCGAGTCTTCGACAGGCTCAGACTGACAGGCCCACGCTGATAGGTAAACGCATGCAAGGTATTGAATATGCAGATCCCGGTTATGTATTGATGCGGGATTTTGTATTTTTAAAAAATAAAGCTGCTGGTATGCATTAATTTGAATGATGGTATGGGGTGTACTTGGCCTACGGGTTGCAAGGGTGGACCGTTGCGACAGCGGCGCTATATGGATTGGCAGAATTAGCTTCTTATTTATATAATGGAAAATAATTAGAAGAAAATATTATTGATTAATATGAAGTTTTTAATTTATTTATGTGATCGAATGGTGATATTGTCCTACAAAGGAAATGCCGATGTTGTAATGACTAAATGCCTGGCTTTAGTTTCAATAATTTTGGCTCAAAATATACTTTTTGGGTGTTCTTTGTTATATATGTTATTTATCAGCAAACACATTTTACCCTATAATAAAGAAGCTTATTTCTCTCTTGTTTTGGGTATTTTAATAGTTGTATATGTTACTTTGAAACGTGTTTATACTAAAAATTATTTTTTAATAGTAAAACAACTATCGGAACAAATTAGTCTTTCAAAGATCTCAATTGTTGTTTACTTTGTTATAATTTGGTGTAGTTCAATGTTACTATTTGGGGGCGGATTGTTATGCCTTAGAAAAGTGTTATATTAAATATCTCTGCAGGCAAGGTATCGAATATACAAATCCCGGATGTTTATTGATGCGGGATTTTGTAATTTTAAGAATAAGGCTACTGGTGGGCATTAATTTGAATGATGGTATGGCTAAGGCTGTCCGGCTTGTCCGCAAAATAGTGGGGGCGGGGGAGCGGACGGACAGGACAGGTTGCAGTTTTTGGATAAAGGATTTTTGGATAAAGGATAAAGGACTAAAAGAAATTATGTCATAGGAGAGAATGGCGTTGCTAAAAGGGCTGTCATGCTGAGCCTGTCGAAGCATAGCGGGTGAAGGCCTCTGCGCGCGACCCTTCGACAGGCTCAGGGTGACAGGCCAATTCACTGATTTTCCTGTACCCTGGCTACCGCAGCATGTTAGAAATCCTTTATGCTATCGCCCGGTATGTTCGTTCCCGCACGCTGATTGTAACGAATTCAGACGGTTGTTTAATTTGAATATTTGTATAACTATTTGATTGTTAGTTAATTAAAACATTGGCATGTAATTAGTCTCAATTTTGGCATAAACCCGGTGTTATGCTTAAAAATTACCTTTTGGTTGCTTTCCGTAACCTCACTAAAAACAAAGCCTTTTCGTTTATTAATATTGTGGGGCTGGCTATTGGTATGGCTGCATGCCTTTTAATTTTGCAGTATGTTACGTTTGAACTGAGCTTTGATAATTTTCAGACCAAGAAAGATCGCATTTACCGCATTAACCAGGATAGGTATAATAATGGCAAATTAAGTACCCGGTGGGCCGGCGGGGCTTTTGCGCCCGGCACGGAATTTAAGAACGATTTGCCCGAGATTGAAGATATGGTAAAATTATCGCCGGCGGGCGATATCCTGCTGAGTTATAAGGATCAGAAAATGACGGTAGCCAATAATTATTTTGTGGGCAGTTCCTTCTTCAATATCTTCTCGTACAAACTGCTCAGCGGCGACCCTAAAACTGCCCTGGCCGAGCCTAATACGGTAGTTATATCAAGCAGTGTGGCCAAAAAGCTGTTTAACAACCAAAACCCTGTTGGGCAAACTATTACCACCTATAATGATAAGGGCATGAAGGTTACGGGTGTAATGGAGGATATGCCCGAAAATACGCACATGAAGCTGGATTTTCTGCAGTCGTGGGCAACCCTGGCAAAAATTTATGCGCCGGGTATTGATAACCAATGGCAAAATGACGGCTGCACTACCTATTTGCTGCTTAAGCCGGGTGTTAATCCCAGGGCCCTGGAAACTAAGTTTATCCCCATTGTAAAAAAGGCCTATGATAAATTTAAGGGTACGGGCGATAGCGGTATTTATACGCTGCAGTCGGTAAGCAGCATTCACCTGTACTCCAACCTGATGTATGAACTGCAGCCCAATGGCGATGGTAATGCTGTTTACCTGCTGCTGGGCATAGCCGTATTTGTAATTATTATAGCCTGGATAAACTATATTAACCTGGCTACCGCCAAAGGGATAGGCCGGGCCAAAGAGGTTGGCGTACGTAAAACATTAGGGTCGGCAAAGCAACAGCTTATTGTACAATTTATGCTGGAGGCGGGGTTGCTTAACCTGTTGGCGCTGCTGCTTGCGGTTATACTCATTGTTGTTTTTTTGCCGATTTTTGCCAATATATCGGGCCTGCATATCAGCTTTAGCTTGTTTTTAAATCCGGTGTTTTGGATAACGGTGGCGGGCATATTGCTGGTAGGTTCGTTCTTTTCGGGCTTTTACCCGGCCATGGTGCTATCATCTTTTAAGCCGGTTGAAGTAATGAAGGGCAAGTTGTCGGCATCGCCGCGGGGTATAATTTTGCGAAAGGGGATGGTTGTTTTTCAGTTTGCAGCGTCAATTTTCCTGCTCATTGGGTCGTTAACGGTATTCAGGCAAATTCAATACATGCAAAACCAAAGCCTGGGTATTAATATCGATCAAACCATTGTGATTAAGCCGCCGATAGCCAAAATTGATTCGTTTTACCGCAATATGATGGCTTTTAAGAATAACATCCTCACTAACCCGGCTATTAAAGGAATGACAGTTTCAACCACGGTGCCCGGCGAACCGGTGGGATGGAACGCGGGCGGCATTAAGCCTCATGGTGCCGATCAGTCGCAAGGCAAGCAATACCGCGTTATTGGCGGCGACCAGGAATACTTAACTTTTTACGATATGAAGCTGCTTGCCGGTCGCAAGTTTTCTACTCAATTTACCACCGATACGGCTTCGGTGGTGTTTAACGAAAAGGCTATTCACCAAATGGGTTTTGATAAGCCCGCACAGGCCGTAGGTAAGCAAATTGACTTTTGGGGAAAAACCTATACCATTGTTGGTGTTGTTGATAATTTTCACCAGCAATCGTTACGGGATGATTATGATGCGTTGATTTTTAGGTGTATTCCCGATTTGCGTAACCAGGTATCTATTAAAATTAGCACAGCCGATATTCAGCATACATTAAGTGTTTTAAAAACAGACTGGAAAACCTATTTCCCCAATGACCAGTTTGATTATTTCTTTCTCGACCAGCATTTTAACAAGCAATACCAGGCTGATAAGCGTTTTGGCCAGGTGTTTGGCATATTTACATTCATAGCCATATTTGTTGCCTGCCTGGGTTTATTTGGCTTAGTATCATACACCATTGTACAGCGCACCAAAGAGATAGGCATCCGTAAGGTACTGGGCGCTACCGTGAGCAATATTTTACAACTGCTTTATAAGGATTTTGCCGTGTTGGTAGTGGTAGCTTTTGTTGTGTCGGCGCCGTTGGCATGGTATGCCATTAACAAATGGCTGCAAACCTACTCGTTCAGGCTCAGCATTAATTGGATATTGTTTGTTATACCGTTTATAGTGGTGTTTATTATTGCTTTTGTTACGGTGTCGTTATTAACCGTAAAAGCTGCATTGATGAACCCGGTTAAAAGTTTGAAAACCGAGTAGGGTAGCGACAGCAGCAGGGCAGGAGGCCGCATGTTTACATTGCTTTAAGAAACCTGTAAGCAATTTATTTGTTACTTTGCTATATGCCCGTTTTAACTGCCGATAAGCCAGCTATCCCCACTTATACCATGATGGAAAGTACCACCACGGGCAACAGCATGATTGAGGTGCGCGAGGTTAATACCCTTTGCGGCCATTTGAAGCTCGATCCGGCTTTCCTGATTCCGCACCGTAAAGATTATTACCTGTTTGTGTTGGTTAAAAGCGGCAGCAACCGTCACTGGATTGATTTTATGCCGTACACCATTAAGGCCGATACCTTTTACTTTACGGTACCGCAGCAGGTGCACCTTAAAGAAAACGCCGGCCCTGTAGAGGGGTTGATGGCCAGCTTTACCGACGAGTTTTTGCAGCTGGAGGAGAACCGCATTTTAAAGCAGCTGCCAATCATTGAAAATCTATCGGCCGCGCATGAGTTGCTGCTGAGTAAAAAGGATATGGTTTTTGTGGAAGATACCATGCGCAAAATGCTGGATGAGTTTAACACGGAGGGCAGCTGGCGTAACCAGATGCTTACTTCGTGGCTGCGGGTACTGGTGATTTACCTGAGCCGGCTGTATAACGAGCAATTTAGCGAAACATGCCTAACCACAAACTACTGCCTGCTTAAAAGCTTCCAGGCCTTAATTGGCGAACATTACAGCACCCAGCATGATGTGACCGCCTATGCCGAAAAGCTGAATATAACCCCCGGTCGCCTTACCGAAGTTATTAAGCAGCAAAGCGGTAAAACGGCCATTACCCATATTCATGAGCGCCTTATTGTAGAGGCCAAACGCCGCCTTTTACATACCGAACTTTCTGTAAAGCAAATTGCCGATGAGCTGGGTTTTGAGGACGCGGCCTACTTTAACCGCTTTTTTAAACGCCTTACCGAAGCTACGCCGATAAACTACAGGCAGCAAATCCGGGAAATGTACAGTTAATGCCCCGCAATGTACAGTGGCATTGCTAACGCGCTGCTGTAGCTTTGCTTCATGAATAAACAAACTGTATTAATAACCGGTGCCAATAAGGGCATTGGCTTTGAAACCGCCCGCCAAATGGCCCGGGCCGGTTACCATATATTTTTAGGAGCAAGGGATAAAGCCAATGGCGATAAGGCCGTTGAGCAGCTAAAGGCTGAAGGCTTTGCCGATGTGGAGCTTTTGCTGATTGATGTGGTGAGCGAGCAATCTGTACAGCAAGCCTATGACGAGCTTGCTCAAAAAACAGCTCATTTAGATGTGCTGATCAACAACGCGGGCATCCCCGGGGTTTTCCCGCAGGCAGCCACAACTGTAAGCGACGATACCATGAAACAGGTTTTTGAGGTAAACTTTTTCGGCGTGATCCGCACGGTAAGGATCTTTATCGATCTGCTTAAAAAAGCCGAAAACCCAAGGATCGTGAATGTAACATCAGATCTGGGTTCGCTTACCTATCATAACAACCCTAACTGGGAATATTACCAGTTTAAATCGGCAGCTTATGGTCCGTCAAAAACGGCTTTGAACGCTTATACCGTTGCATTGGCGTTTGAGTTGAAAGACCAGGTTAAAGTAAATATGGTAAACCCCGGCTATACCAATACCGAATTTAACCATAACCAGGGCCCAAAACCGGTAGAGGATGGCGCAGCGCCAATTGTTAAATATGCCATGATTGATAAGGATGGCCCTACAGGTAAATACTTTAGTGATTACGGGGAAACGCCCTGGTAGGGGGGGGTAAGGACTTTTGGAGCAAGGAGTAAGGATCAACTCCGGTGAGGGCTTCGCCGTTTTTGGATGAAAAAGCTGTCCGCACCTGTCCGCACAGCAGCGGTACCAGGTAGCGGACGGACAAGATTTGGAAAAAGGATTTTTGGACAATGGATAAAGGACTTTTGGGCAAAAGACTAAAAGAAATTATGTCATAGAAGAGAATGGCGTTGCTAAAAGGGCTGTCATGCTGAGTTGTAAAATCCGGGGACTCTGAAGGGGGAATGACGTATATCGCATGGCTACGAGTCGACTCACCCCGACGATCCGTTAGCTAACGGACGTCTGCCCCTCTCTCCGCTTCGCGCATAGAGGGGCAAAAAAATAAAAAAATGAGCTTCACCCTCTATGCGGCGTAAGCCGGAGAGAGGGTCGGCCATCCGTTAGCTAACGGAGTAGCCGGGGTGAGTCGTGGCCAGCGTTTAAGTGAATGTTTGTGTAAAACCAAACATGTCATGGGTAGCTTGTCGAAGCATAGCGGGTAAAGGCCTCTGCGCGCGACCCTTCGACAGGCTCAGGGTGACCGGCCAATTACCCGCATAAGTAAAAAGCCCCGGCTATTGCCAGGGCTTTTGGTATAAATTAAGATTGGGAAAAGGGAATTATACTTTACCTAATTCCTGAACAAGGTCGATCAGTTTGTTTGAATAACCCCACTCGTTATCGTACCATGATACAACTTTAACAAAGTTATCATTAAGGCCGATACCTGCTTTAGCATCAAAAATTGATGTGCGTGCATCACCTTTAAAATCTTCAGATACTACATCATCTTCGGTGTAACCTAAAATGCCTTTAAGTTCGCCTTCTGATGCTGCTTTCATTGCTGCTTTGATAGCCTCGTAAGAAGCACCTTTTTTCAAACGTACAGTTAAGTCAACAACAGATACATCGGCAACAGGTACACGTAATGACATACCGGTTAATTTACCTTTTAACTGAGGTAAAACTAAACCAACTGCTTTAGCAGCACCGGTTGATGAAGGGATGATGTTTTGGTAAGCACCACGGCCGCCTCTCCAGTCTTTTGCAGACGGGCTATCAACAGTTTTTTGAGTAGCAGTAACAGCGTGTACAGTAGTCATTAAACCTTCTTCAATACCAAAGTTATCATCCAATACTTTAGCAATAGGTGCTAAACAGTTGGTAGTACATGATGCGTTTGAAACGATGTGTTGATCGGCTTTTAACTCTTTATGGTTTACACCCATTACAAATGTAGGGGTATCATCTTTTGCTGGTGCGCTCATTACTACTTTTTTAGCGCCGGCGTCAATATGTTTTTGAGCAGTTTCCTGGGTAAGGAACAGGCCTGTTGATTCAATGATCACTTCGGCACCTATTTCGCCCCATTTAAGGTTAGCAGGATCCTTTTCAGCAGTAACACGGATGGTTTTACCGTTTACAACCAAATGTCCGCCTTCAACAGCAATAGTGCCTTTGAACGGTCCGTGGGTTGAATCGTATTTTAACATGTAAGCCATGTAATCTGGCTCAACCAGGTCATTAATACCAACAACTTCAATGTCGGATCTTTCAATTGCGGCTCTGAATGCCAGGCGGCCAATACGGCCGAAACCGTTAATTCCTATTTTCATGATTTTTTTAATTTTTATTTAAATAGTAGGTTAATAAATTATTTATAGGTTCTTTAATAATGTTGGCTATTTGAAGATTGGCTTCAGCGGCTGATTCATATAAAAGTTCCTGAAAATTGGCAGCAACCGTGCCCACAAAATAAATGGAGGCTTCGGGATGTTGCTTATGTAAAGGTAATAAATATGTCGAAATTAGCGTGCTAAATCCTTTTTTTATGACGTTTTGGAGATGGTTATCTGTACGGTTTTCCAGGTAAAATTCGGTAAACGAGCTCAGGAATAATGTGGGTTGTTTTTGCCGGTAAACCTTCTCTAAAAGTGTTTTGCGGTCGGCATCATATTTATGAATAAACTTTTTGCGGATGCTTGCCGGCAGGGTTTCGTTCATAAAACCTTTGATGAGCTGCCTGCCAAGCCAGTTGCCGCTGCCTTCATCGGCCAGCACGTATCCTAAACCGTAATTGTTGGGTTCAACCTTTTTACCGTCGTACCAGGCGGCGTTTGAACCGCTGCCGCAAATGCTCACAATACCCGGCGAGTTTTTGCAGCAGGCAATGGCCGCCGCTGTAATATCGTGCTCAACGCTTACCTTGCCAAACTTGAAGAAAGCGGATAGGGCATTATGGATCACCTGCTTGCGTTCGTCAGACGATGCACCTGCGCCGAAGAAATAAATGCGTTTTATTTGCTCGGCGTGGTGTATAAGATTGATGTTTTTGTTGAGGAGTTGCAGTATGTGCTTTTCGTCGTTAAAGTACGGATTGATGCCATTGGTTTTAAAAGAAGCAATAGTTCTTCCCTTAGCTGCCAGGCGCCAATGTGCAAAATACGATCCGCTGTAAACTACTGCAATCATTAATTATTATATCGATAATATATCCGCCATGAGTAAAAGGTCTGCTTCCAGTTTAAACTCATGGTGGTTAAGCGCATCTTCCAAACTGGTGAGCACAATGTTATTAGCTTGCAAACCTACCATTTTTTGTGATTCCCCGGCTATCAAAGCGTTAACTGCTGCAAAGCCCAGCCTGCTGCCCAAAATACGGTCGAAACTTGATGGGCTGCCTCCTCTTTGCAAGTGGCCTAATATAGTTACTTTAATGTCGTAGTTTTTAACTTCTTTTTGTACCGCTTTGGCAACGTCATAAACACCGCCGTTTTTATCACCTTCGGCCACAATAACAATGCTCGAAGACTTTTTGTTCATATGACCTTCCTTCAGGTTTTGGATAAGATCTTCAATAGCGGTTTGCTTTTCGGGCAGTAAAATGGCTTCGGCGCCGCAGGAGATACCTGCACGCAGGGCAATAGCGCCCGAGTCGCGGCCCATTACTTCAATAAAAAACAAACGGTCATGTGCATCAGCAGTGTCACGTATTTTGTCGATAGCCTGTATAACGGTATTGGTAGCAGTATCAAAGCCAAGGGTATAGGTTGAGCCGCAAAGATCGTTATCAATAGTGCCGGGAACGCCTATTACTGCAATATCAGGATACTTTCTTGAAAAACGCAGGGCGCCTGTAAAAGTGCCATCGCCACCAATTACCACCAGGGCATCAATACCATGCTCTTTTAAATGTTGGTAGGCCACGGCCATACCTTCATCTTCTTTAAAAGGTAAACAGCGGGCTGTTTTTAAAATTGTACCTCCTAAACTCAAAATATTGCTTACCGAGCGTTTGTTCATGTCGTACATGTCGTTCTCGATAAGGCCTTTGTAACCTTGTCTTATCCCCACTACCTCAAGGCCATTGTAAATCGCTGTTCTAACAACCGCACGAATACATGGGTTCATACCGGGGGCATCACCACCAGAAGTTAAAACAGCAAGTTTTGAAATTTTATGCATTTTTTACGTCACTAAATTTGTGCTACGAAGATACAGTGTGTAAATTACACCATTAAATTTATTTGTTTTTTTTTAGATTAGAAATTAAGAACCTATATTTAAACTGTTAACTTAAATCTCAACAACTATTTTGGAACTAATGCTACCCAAGTTTGATTCCGTATTCTCTATAGATTGCGTAATTTTTGGTTTTGAAGCCGGCGAACTTAAGATTTTATTAATCGAGCGAAACGAAGAGCCTTATAAAGACTGGTTTGCACTGCCCGGTTATATAGTTGAGCAGGATGAAAGTATTGATGATGCCGCAGAGCGGATCCTGTACGAGCTTACCGGCCTGCGCGATCTGCATATGCAGCAGTTTCATACCTTTGGTGAGGTGAACAGGCACCCGCAGGGCCGTGTGATTACGGTAGCCTACTATGCACTTATCCGTATTAACGGGCAAAAAGAGCTGCGACCGGTAACCCAATTTGCAAAAAAAGCCATTTGGCACCCGGTTAACGATCTGCCAAAACTGGCTTTTGACCATAGCGAGATCTTCAATACCGGATTTAACAAAATCCGCAGGAGGCTGCATTACCAGCCGATTGCTTTTGAACTGCTACCCGAAAAATTTACACTTACCCAATTGCAGTCGCTTTATGAGGCGGTGCTTAATAAAAAGCTGGATAAAAGAAATTTCCGCAAAAAAATGCTCAGTTATGGCTTTTTAAAAGAGCTGGACGAAAAACAAAAAGGCGTATCATACCGCGCCGCCAAACTGTACAAGTTTGATAAACGTAAATACGGCAAGATTTTTCAGGGGGAAATGAGTTTGGGGTAGAGAGAGCAAGGATTTTAGGATGAAAGACTTTTAGACAAAGGACTGTCGGACAAAAGACTTTCGGACAAAGGACGGTCAGACAAAGGATTTTCGGAAAAGGATTTTTTGGAACAAAAAGCAAAGATTTGAAATAAAGGCGAGTCGGATAATAAAAAATAAAGGGCTGGAAAGTTAATTTCCGGCCCTTCTTTTTATGTCTTTTGTCTGAAAGTCCTTTGTCTTTTGTCCAAAGAATCCTTAATCCAAAAATCCTTGTTCTTACAAAGAGCTTGGCGATAATTCCAGGTGGTATTTTACCAGGTTATCTATCGGCGAGCGGATGATGTTACCTACAACCATTCCGTTTTCGGTAACTACCTCTTCCAGTACGTTACGGAAATTGTAACCTACCGAGCCTATGCAGTTAAATGTATATTTTTGATAATTGGGGTAGTGTGCAACCAGGTTGCGGAAGAAATCCTCAAACGAGGTACGCACCAGGTTACGTGAGTATTCAATATGAACATTGTTATCATAAACAAACTTGCTGAAGCTGGCGCAAAAACGGTTTGCACGCGGTTGGGTATAAACCTGCTCGTTGATATCATCGGGCGTAAGTTTAAAGGTTTCCCAAAACAGGGCGCGAACAGGCTCGGGCATATAGCCGCGCAGGTAATCAACCAGTAATTTTTTCCCAATGTAGCATCCGCTGCCTTCGTCGCCCAGGATATAGGCGCCCGAATCGATATTTTGAACAACATCCTTACCATCATAGATACAGGTATTTGTACCGGTACCTAATATGGCTGCAAAGCCTTCGGTGTTACCTAAAAGGGCACGCGCTGCGGCAAGCAGATCGTGACCAATGTTCACCTTTGATTTGGTGAAAACCGCTTCCATAGCTTCCTTCACAACGTTACGCATATCGGGGGTTGAACAACCCGCACCGTAGTAATTAACTTCGGTTATTTCATCTTTTTCAAGATCGGTAGGCAAACTTTCGTTTAACGATTGTATGATGTACGCGGTGCTCGAAAAATAAGGATTATAACCTTCTGTGTTAAAATACACTTTTTTACCTTCTTCAGTAACCAGACACCAGTTTGTTTTAGTTGAGCCACCGTCAGCAATTATGATCATAAATTAAGTTTTATTAAAAAAATTGGTTAAAAGTATGATTAACTTATTGTAAAAAAAACACTTTGTAATCTAAAAGATAAAAATTGCCATTTTTACGCTAATAACACTGTCTTTTTGCACAAAATCTAACTTTAAGTATTCTTAACTATCATTGTTAACAATACGTTTTTTACAAAATCGAGGTATTATAATAAATGTAAAATGAACATATAATTAATAGTCAGGCCATTAAAGCGAGTTTTTCTGCAATTGTACGTAATGTTGGATAATTTAACAACATCTATTAATAATAGTTGTTTGCAATTATGCTAAAACAATTTAGTTTAAACAAATGATAGCGAATTTTTGGAGGGGATATGAACGGATTTAATAGCCGGAAAATGCTCTTTTAACCAACCCGCCATAAATTCCGAGCCGGGCTCTTCGCTGGCGATGTGTCCCAACACTATCAGCGATAAGTTATCACCTTTAGCCTGCGCGTCGCGTACATATTCGGCGGTTTCCCATTCCTGTATTTCGCCAACTATTAATACATCGGGCTTTACCTTGCTGGTCTCGCTTATCTGTCTTTTACCACCGGCGGCTCCCGGTAAAAATAATACCTTTTGGCAGCTTTGAGCCGGATTGCCAATGTACCTTACCATGCTGATGGATAATTTAGTTTTCAGGTATCCAATTAATGAACTTAAGGTAGTAGGGGGCAGCATCAGCACGTTACCCAGTTCCGCATTATAAAAAGGGCCCCAGTTTAATTGCTTTAGCAAACCTGCACCAACGCCATCTGGTTTAAGACTGTGGATATAATCGTGGTTGCGCCATACGGCTATGTTATGTTCTTTAAGCAGCTGGGCTTTGTATAGGTACACATCATCGTTAGCCAGCCAGTTGGTTTCATCGGCATGGTTATAAAAAGTAGGTTCATGAGCGATGATAAAATTGGCGTTTAAAGCAATGGCCTGTTTAATTACATCAATGGTGGCAAACATGGTGGTAATAATACCGGTAACCTTAATATCCCTGCTACCGCTTTTAAGCGTATCAACGGTTGAGGGGAATGGAGCGCCAGGAATCTGGGMTATAAATTTATCGATGATCTGCCCTGCGGTAACATCTTCCTTTACGTTAAAAAAATCGGCCGTATTGCCGGCAAGCGGCATTGTTAAAAATGCGGTAGCTGCTGCTACTCTGCTTAGGTTGAAAATAAATTTGCGCCGGTTATGGTCTTCATTCAGTGGAAAAAGATCTTTTGTTGAGTTCATAATGGTTGATTGGGTAGATCAAATATAAAAAATTAGGGGTTGGAAATGTTAACGGACCTGGATAACATTTAAGCATAATTAGAGAATATAGCTTTTATAGAATGGCAATTAGCTATCAGGTAAACATTTAACTTTTCTGAAAAATTTATGAAGTTTCGTGTCCTTTTTACATTTCATAGTTGCAACCTTTAGCAAAGTACAATATATTTGCCCCCTCATAAGGTAAGTGGTTCACACTTATTAATTGTGATAAGGTTTAGGTTTAAAGCCCCAAGCAGCGAGTGCGAGGGGCTTTTATTTTTTTACTGTTTTTAGGTTTGCCGGCATAGATAAGTAATTGCAAGTTGTTGTTTTTACTGATTTTTTAGATCTATTGGCTTTCTAATAAAAAAAATAGCATTCATCCAGAAAAACCTATAACCATTTATAACTAATTCCGTATTAGGTATAAATCACTAATTAACATGAATTTTTTTATTGCGTTTGGGGCCGTTCTGCTTTCGCTGGGTATTTTTTTGATAGTTGCGATACTATTCTTTAGTTTTTTGAAATATATTCAAAGGACTTATTACCCTAAATGGAAATTTCCAGATTATGTAAGCGTTGGATATGCCGAATACCTGTACAATAAATACGTTAAAAGGAAGCGCTCATAATCAAATTAAAAATTTGATTGATATTTAAGCATAATTTTGCATATTTGCACCGCGAAAATGCAATGGTTTCCTTAATGGTGCCATTATATTTAAAGTAAATGGTCCCATAGCTCAGCTGGATAGAGCAACAGATTTCTAATCTGTAGGTCTTAGGTTCGAATCCTAATGGGATCACCGAGGAATTATAGCCTTTCTAATTGATTTTTAGAAAGGCTTTTATAAACTGATATTTTGCCTGATTGCCGAGCTTGCCTGCAAATATTGCAAGTAAGACGTGTGAAGTAAACGAGCATAATATCAGGATCCAAACCGCTGACCCCGCTATTTAAAGATTTGTTGGAAGTCCTATTACCGGCTTTTGATCGATTAATGTTACCTATTCATCGATACTATTATAACGTATTCTATTTGAGTGTGTATGTTAGTGTCAATATAAGGAAGGCTTATGCTTCCAATTAATGAGCCTTATAGTAAAATCTCCGGGAGATAACTGTAAGAAGCTTTTCATTAAAACCAACATTGCTCCGATTTTAAACAAATATTAGTTATATACCCCATGGCTTTAGTTATATTCGCGACAATAATTTTATGCAGCTGTTTAGTGTGTTTAATAGCAGTGCGGTGTCTTCCCCGTGCAGATGATCCTGATTGATCATCTTTAAATTTATTTCCCTCTTTCCTGTAAAGCAGATAGTAACTGTAAATAGATAGTAAATTAATTAACTATTACCTTGCGCCAGCTCCAGCCTGAACAATAGATGGTACGCTTGCTGCGGGATCAAGAAAAGCGCTGTAAGGATAAGCCGGAACCCAATTTGAAATTGAAGATGTAATGTCATTAGTTCCGCTCTTTGCGTAAATATTGGTTGTAATACCGCTGAAACGACCTGCCGGATCGCCATCAAGATTTGTTGTAAGAGGTTTATTACAATTTAAGAAATATTCATTATCAGTTCTCACGGTACCACCAAATCTTGCTGCTATTGAATAACCTCCGTTATTTAAATGGTAATTGTTAAACATGTGTATAGTACCAAAAACTAATGTAGGCTCTCTTTCGCTTATATTATACCAAAAGTTATGATGCAGAGTTACATGTAACTGACCTGTATTAGTGGCTACGGCATTACTTGTTACAGATCCTATAAGAACTGACAAGTTAGTATCGTGAAATCTGCACCAGGATATAGTTACCCAATCAGCGCCTTCCGTAATACCGATATCTTTGCCCCAATAATCCCAGCCATGTTTACGATCAGTTGCAAAATCACAATGATCTATCCATATATGATGAGACTGGAACTTTATATAAAAACAGCATTCTGCTATGTAATTTTTCAGGGTTAGGTCCTGTAAAATAACGTTGTTTACAGTAAACAGAAATAAATTCATTCCTACCAATGTGCCACCTCTTTCGCCGATAATAGATGTATTGGAACCCACGTAAACAGGGTCAAATCCTGCACCTTTAATTGTGCCTTTAACGTAAACAATTTTTGGAGCCGAACCTGCAACAGCCGCTTTAAAAGCTGCAAAAGTTGTTACCGTTACAGATGGGCCGCCACTACCGCCTGTGGTTGTTCCGTTAACATCTGCATATCCTGCTAAACCATCATTTGTTCCGTTTGATTTACCCGCCAATGTATAAGTGTATTTTCTGCCATTGGTTAGGGGGTTTGTGTTGTCGGACGCAGAAAAAAATAAATCTTTTCCCCAATGACTAAAGCTTCCTCTTCCAATTTGACGGATATCATCGTGAAAAGTATGTGCCGGGCCTAATTCCACTCCGTTTTCAAAAAGCCTAAGGGTTGATCCTGTTGGTTCCTGACTTGAATCCCCTGCGAAGGGAATTTGCCCCGCTTTATAGCAATACCCGGTATCTAACCTTAAAGTAGATACATTAATGGCGTACGTTGCTACCGTAGCTAAAGAGGCAGTAGCATTTCCTGGTATGCTTAATTCATGGGTTGAGGTTTGGCTGTTGAACGGATTTATATTACCTACCTCATTTTTACTACAACTACCCAAACTAACAACTGCGCTTAATGCTAAGCAAAGTAAAATAGTTTTGATAATTGTTTTTTTCGTTTCCATATTTTTTTTAAAATAATGTACGTCAAAGGTATTTCCGTTAAAAAAATTACTGTCAAAAAAACAGTCGTTAATGGGGGATCAAAAATACTAATAGTTCAAAAACAACACCTATATAATTCGTAAAACCCTTTTAATTGTGAAGTTTGGGTGTAAAATAAGTGTGAAGGCCTATACGCTTTATGGCATAAATATGACAATTCTCGATTTCTCATCCATTCCTATCTATTTTATTATCAACTTGTTGAGTTTTAAAATGTTTTGATCCCCTAAATTTATATGCGAATTGGGTTCACGCTCGATCAAAAAAATCAACTCATGGCAGGTGTTTTCCGAGCCATATCCGGGATGTTTTTTTCCGCACCGGAAAGTGGCCGGACTATCGGCTATTATTCCACCTAACTCAAATATTACTGGCTAACAACTTGCACGCATGCTGACTGGAAAATGTCCTTCCCAATATTGATGACCCCGATTGGTAGTGCTTTAATTTCGGCCCCTTTGCCACCTAAAAATAAGTACCATGCTAATTGACCCTGCAATAAGGTTTATCCCCCTGTTCTGTTTGTTAAGCGGAATAGTCGTCCATTAACATACTCCCAACAGGTATTCATTGAGCATATAAGCTGCCCAATATTAATTTATTAGTTATAATTTTAAAATAAAATTAGGTAAGACTAATTATTTTTATTTGCTTTGTATTTTAAATTAAATAAGTCTTGCGAAGTAAAATGAAAATACTATACCTGTTTTTAATGTTATTTATACCTGCTGCCGTTATAGCCCAAAATGGGGCATTAAAGGGGAGGCTTGTAACCGGAAGCGAACCGCTTGCCTATGCTTCTGTAACACTTACAGGTACAACATTGGGCACAACAAGCGATGAAAAGGGTTATTACAATCTTAAAAACATTTCTCCCGGCAATTACGAAGTGTCATTTTCGGCAATAGGATACGTCCCCGAAAAGCTTAAGGTAGCCATCCATACCGGGCAGGCCACGGTTTTGAAAGTGAACCTGAAAGAAAGCAGTTCAAAACTGAACGAAGTGGTGATAACAGGGGTGTCCCGGGCTACAGAACTGCGGCGTAACCCTGTGCCAATAGCGGTAATGACCAAAAAAGAAATGAACGAAAACGTGAATAATAACATTATTGACGCCATAGTAAAAGGAGTGCCGGGTGTAAACGCGGTTACTACCGGGCCAAACATTTCTAAACCTTTTATTAGAGGCCTGGGCTATAACCGGGTACTTACTTTATATGATGGCATAAGGCAGGAGGGGCAGCAATGGGGAGATGAACATGGCATCGAGATTGACCAGTATGGCATTGGCCGCGCTGAAGTGATCAAAGGACCGGCCAGCCTAACCTATGGCTCTGACGCCATAGCCGGAGTAATTAACCTTATCCCCGCTATTCCCAATGGAGCTGATAGTGTGTTAAAAGGCGATTATGTGGCAGATTATCATACCAATAACGGTATGATAGGCACATCGCTGGGCTTAGCTTATAAAAAAAATGACTGGAAATATGCATTCAGGGCCACGGCCAAAACAGCACATGATTACCGTAATAAAATTGACGGCCTGGTTTACAATACCGGTTTCAGGGAGTATAATTTATCGGGCATGGTTAGGGTTGATAAAAAATGGGGGTACTGGCAAATGGCCGCTACATTATATGATAACCGGCAGGAGATTCCAGATGGCAGCCGCGATTCGCTTACCAGGCAATTTACCAGGCAGGTGAATGAAGTTGCTAATGACAATATTAAACAAAGACCTTTGGTAAGCAATGATGAATTAAACTCCTATTCCATTGCGCCGCTGCACCAGCGTATTCAGCATTACCGTGTTTATACCCATAACCAGGTAAAATTGGGCAATGGTAACCTGGATGTTTCGCTGGGTTTACAGCAAAGCATCCGCAGGGAATATAACCACCCCACTTTGGCGCAGCAGGCTGGTTTATATGTAGTGCTCAATACCCTTAATTACGACCTGAAATACAATTTGCCCACCTTTGGCGGTATAGAAAGTACAGTAGGTGTTAATGGTATGTACCAGGCCAACCGCAGCAAGGCGGGTACAGATTTTCCGATTCCTGATTATAACTTATTTGATGCCGGAACATTCTTTTTTGCCAGGAAAAGCTTTGGAAAGCTCGACCTTTCGGGAGGAATAAGGTATGATAACCGCCATATCAGTTGGAATGATTTTTATGTAGGCCCTAACCCCAAAAACGGTTTTGAACAACAGGTTAAATTACCCGATACTGCCGGCGCGCATTTACAATTCCCGGCGTTTAAGCATGTTTATAAAGGGTTTTCGGGCAGTTTGGGACTAACATATAACATCAGCGAGCGTTTATTGGTAAAAGCAAACATTGCCAGAGGTTACCGTGCACCAAACATTACCGAGATCGGTTCAAACGGGCTTGATCCGGGCGCGCATATTGTTTACCTGGGTAACCGCGGTTTCAGCCCTGAGTTTAGCCTGCAGGAAGATATCGGAATTATTTCTTATTTGAAAGATGTTGACCTGATTGCCGAGTTTTTTAACAACCAGATTGATAATTACATTTACCAGGCTAAGCTCACCGATGCCAACGGCAACCCGGTAGTGATTGTTGCAGGTAACAGCACTTATGAGTACCAGCAATCAAAAGCCAGGCTTTATGGTGCCGAATTTACCGTTAACCTGCATCCGCAACATATTAAATGGCTTGCGTTCAATAACAGCATGGCCTATGTTACCGGTATCAATCAAAATCAACAGCTGATAGATAAATCAAATGGCGCGGCAAAATACCTTCCTTTTATTCCGCCGCTGCATATCCGGTCGGAATTAAAGGTTACTTTACAACAGGCTTATGGCATGTTTTCAAAAATCTGGTTTAAAACCGAAGCCGATGCATATATGGCTCAAAACCGTTTCTACGCTTTGGACAATACAGAAACAGCCACACCCGGGTATACCCTTATTAATATTGGCGCAGGCACAACCATTAAAGGAAAATCAGAAAAAACTTTCTGCGAACTTTTTTTTCAGGTTGATAATTTGTTTGATACCGCTTATCAATCCAACCTCAACAGGTTAAAGTATTTTGAATATTACAGTGCATCGCCAAACGGACACCTGGGCATTTACAACATTGGCAGGAATATTAGCTTTAAAGCGATATTTCCGTTTTAAAGACGGGGGGTTATCAACCTTTAAAAATTCGGATTTTTAATTAACAGGCCTATATTTTACAATTAGTGTATCTTTATACTGATAAAGGCCAGTTAATTACTACAATGGAAAACTCCGATATCACAGATCCGCTATTTCGCCAGGCTGTAGAAGCTATTGACCGGGGCGATATAATTTCGTTGGAAGACCTGGTAACAAAAAACCTGCGGTTAATACATGATAGATTAAACTATCCCGACCCCGGATATTTTAAGGATCCGTACCTGCTGTGGTTTGTTGCCGATAACCCTATCCGCACGGGCAAATTAGCAGTTAATATTGTTGACATAACCAGGCTACTCATAGGGTTTGTAAAAAATAAGGCCGCGGATACCGCGCAGATGCAACTGGATTATACCCTGGGGCTTGTTGCAACCGGACGGATCCCTAAAGAATGCGGTGTACAAATTGAAATGATTGATGTGCTGATTGATGCGGGTGCAAAACCCGGCGGCGGTTTGGGCGCTTTGGCACACGGCAATATGGAAGCAGCAGCACACCTTATTAATCGGGGAGGTAAACTTACCTTGGCCGTAGCAATTGGCCTTGATAGGATGCCGGACGTTATAAACATGACAGCAACCGCAGGTAAGGAAGAGTTATTGCTGGCATTGGCTGTGGCCGGTTTTTATGGGAAACCCAACATGGTAGCCTATTTATTGAGTTTAGGGGCCGATCCAAACGGCTATCCTCAAAACAATGCCGGCTTTCATACACATGCTACGCCGCTGCACCAGGCTGTATATTCAGGATCGCTTGATGCGGTGAAACTATTGGTTGAGGCCGGCGCAAGGCTTGATTTAAAAGATACGGTTTACGAAGGAACGCCATTAGGCTGGGCAGAGTATATGGAAAAGGAAGAAAGCCCGGATGAACAGGTGAGACGGAACTTTAGAGCTATTGCCGAATATTTGAGGGGCATAAGTCCACCCGGGCCCTCCACGGAAAAGGGGATTTAAAATAAAAGTCTGTTCCCGTAGTTTGTGTATTCACCTACTACTTTTAGCCGAAAGGGATACTTTTTTAGAGGGATTATTTTTTCGTTGTGCCCTCCGCTTTTACCATTATCTTTATGGCATCCCATTAGCTGTATTTTTATGCCCCTACCTATAAAAAAAGTCATATTAAAAACACTCAAAATATTTGGCGTTACCCTGGTGAGCCTGTTAGCATTAATGTTTTTGCTGCCCTACCTTTTCCCGCAAACCATCACCAATAAAATAAAACAATGGGCTGGTGGCAGTATCAATGGCAAGCTCAATTTTTCGGGTACCAGCCTTTCGTTCTTTAAAAAATTCCCGGCGCTTACACTCACGCTGAATGATTTTTCGCTTAACGGCAGTGCGCCTTTTCAGGGTGATACGTTGGTGGCAGCTAAGGAGGTTTCACTGGCAATTGACCTATCGTCGGTGTTTAAAAGCAAAATCAATATCAACCGTATTTATTTAAGTAAAGCTACTATCAATATTGAGGTAGATAGTGCAGGGCATGCCAATTATAATGTGTACAAATCAAAAAACGCGCAGCCTGCCGCGGCGGCGGATACTGCAAGCGCCTCATTAGGTATTGAGCAGATATTGATAGAGAAAAGCCATTTAGTTTATAACGACAGATCGATACCGATGCTGGTTAATGCCAGCGATTTTAACTACAAAGGCAGCGGCGACTTAAGTAAAGATGTGTTTGACCTGTACACCCATACCGAAATTGGCTCGGTAGATTTTACTTACGCGGGGCAGCCTTACATCTTCCATAAAAAAGTAAATGCCGACCTGGTTACCAGTATTAATACAAAATCGTTTGCGTTTATATTTCAAAAAAATAACCTGATGATTAACCAGCTGCCTGTTGAGTTTAAAGGCCGGTTTGAATTTTTAAAAGATGGTTACGGCATGGATTTCAGGATTAAATCTGAGCAAAGCGACCTGAGCGATATTTTTACCGCGCTGCCTGCTCAATATGCCAAATGGATTGATGATACTGAGCTGAACGGAACCGGCAAAATAACCATGTCGCTTATTGGTAAATACATTGCCGCAACCAAAACTATGCCCGACCTGGATTTCAGCATGAAGGTGCGCAATGGTTATATTGCCAATAAAAACACACCCGAGCCGGTAAAAAATCTGTATCTCAACATGGATGCCAAAGTGCCCGGCTGTAATCCCGATAGCCTTAACCTGAATATTGATTCGGTATATTTCAATATCGGGAAAGATTATTTTGGTTCGGTGATTAAGGTAAAAGGTATCAAATCGCCAACTGTTTTTGCCAAGATCAATACCGAGATCGACCTGGAGAAATGGAACAAGGCCTTTGGTGTTAAAGCATTTGATGTAAGGGGCAGGTACTCCCTGCACATGATAGCCGATGGTAAATACGCTACCGGGATAAAAAAGACAGGCATAAGGCATCATATGGATACCGTAATAACCAGCATACCTAAATTTACACTGCACTCGGGTTTCAGGAATGGGTATTTTAAGTATTCCAAATTACCCGAAGCCATGAAAAACATTAGCTTTAACCTGGATGCCAATTGTCCCGATCATAACCCCGCGCATGCCACCATGGCCATGACCAACCTTAACATTAATGCACTAAATAACTATATAAAAGGCTATTTAAAATTGAGCAACACAGCAGGCGCTATCATTGACGCCAACCTGAAAGCGAAATTTAACCTGAGTGATATAAAGCAATTTTACCCTGTGGATAGTATCGACCTGCGTGGCAACCTTGATGCTGATGTGCAAACCAAAGGCAGGTATATTCCGGCCCGCAGGATCTTCCCGGTTACCAACGCGCAGATTGATCTGCATGGCGGATATATTCAAACCAAATACTACCCACACCCGCTGCAAAATATCGAGGTAAGCACAGCTATTAGTAACAACACCGGCTCATTAAAGGGATTGAAGGTGAATATCAAACCGGTATCGTTTACGTTTGAAGGCCAGCCCTTTATGCTGAAGGCTAACCTCAAAAACTTCGACGACCTGGATTACAGCATCAAATCGCAGGGCTCGCTGGATATCGGTAAAATTTACCGGGTGTTTGCCGTGAATGGTTACAATGTAAAAGGCCTTATCAGTACCAACCTATCCTTAAAAGGCAGGCAAAGCGACGCCACTGCCGGCCGGTATAATCAGCTGGCTAACTCGGGCACCATGAAGGTGAAGGATATTGCGCTTACGTCCGATTTGTTCCCTAAGCCGTTCCTGGTAAAAACAGGCCTGTTCAGCTTTAACCAGGATAAAATGAAGTTTGATAAGTTTACGGCCAACTACGGTAAATCGGTTATCGTGCTGGATGGTGCATTATCAAACGTGATAGATTATGCCCTTAAACCAAACTCACCCTTAAAAGGGGAGTTTAAACTTACAAGCGGCCTTATTATCGCCGATGATTTTATGGCCTTTGCCGGCGGCCCGTCAACGCCGAAAGCCGCTAAACCGGGTGTTATCCTGGTACCCGACAACCTCGATCTGAATTTTACTGCCGATGTAAAAAAGGTAAAATACAATGGCCTGGATATTAACGATGCCAAAGGGCAGATGAGCATCAGCAAAGGGCAGATTGTTTTAAAACAAACCGGTTTTACCTTGATAGGCGCCCCGGTAACCATGGATGCCACCTATGGCAGCATCAACCCGCAAAAAGCTTATTTTGATTACCATATTGATGCCAGGGAGTTTGATATAAAAAGGGCCTACCGCGAGGTAAAGCTATTTCATGATATGGCCACATCTGCAGCAAATGCCGAGGGTATTGTATCGCTTGATTATAAACTGAGCGGCAAACTCAACAGCGATATGAAACCGGTGTATCCGTCACTAAAAGGTGGGGGAGTACTATCGGTAAAAAAGGTTAAAGTAAAGGGTTTTAAACTGTTTGGCGCGGTAGGTAAACAAACCGGGCGCGATAGCCTGGGCGGCAAAAACGATGTAAGTAAAGTAGATATAAAAACCACTATTGCCAATAATATCATCACCATTGAGCGTACCAAAATGCGCATGGCCGGTTTCCGCCCGCGGTTTGAGGGGCAGGTAAGTTTTGATGGTAAGCTGAACCTGCAGTTTCGCCTTGGGCTGCCTCCGTTGGGTATATTTGGCATCCCCATGACCATTACCGGCACACAGGATAAGCCAATTGTTCACCTGGGCAAAGGGAAGAAGGAAGATGAATTGAAGGAGACGGAGGAATAGATGTGCAGATATGCAGATTTCAGATGTGCAGATTTTTGCAATGCCCTGTTCTTGCCCGCTTTGCAAGCCGCTTGCCACAAAGCCATTAGATAATAACTGTTTGCGGGGATGCAACCAACCGGGCAAGATCATTTTCTCAGGAAACTTCCTGTTCGTCACATTTATTGGTTGGTTTATCACATTTTAAAAAAACAGAGAACGGGCTTTTGTACCATTGCATCAGTAACGCACCTAAAATCACAAAAGCCATGTATAAGCAATTAAATATGAAATTAAAGAACGATACCGCCCGGATAGAGTTCTGGATAGTTATGGGGTTTATTACAGCGGCCCTGCTGTTTAATGTAATTGATATTATACTGGCAAACCAGGTAATTTCTGTAGAGTTAACAGCCGTTCTGTTTAACTATCTTATTGTTTTTATAAGTTACCTGCTGCTTTGTTTTTATGTAATACCTGCCTTTGAAAATAAGGAAGACAGGGCCTCAAACACGCTTTTTGTTTTTACATTTATTGCTGCCTGTTTTACCATTGGCATCATTAATATATATTTCGCGGCCCTGCTGGCCATAAAACTGCTGGTTGTTTTTTTTAACAGGAACAGGCAAAACAAAGAGAATGCTTTGTACTACGAAGCAGCATTGCTCACGGCATCGTGGATGTTGCTTATGGTTAGTTTGTTTTATGTATCAACTCCTATAGTGCTTAAATTTTATGCTTTATATGATATACCGGCTGCAATCATCATGTATCTGTACGCTGTACATCGCATATTACCAGCAGGAGCATTAAAAAAACTAAGGTTTTTATCCTATTTAGGGTGGATGCTTTTGCTAACTGTTTTATCTACCCTGGTAATATTGGCCATATGCTTTTGTGCACGAGGTAGTGCCGGGGGGTGGATCGGTCAGTTTTCGTCGCAGGTTATTAATGAGCTTAAAAGCCTCTCTGGTTTGCATGGTATGGATGAGCAAACAATCGCGGTACTAACCATAAGTAACTTTTTTACCCAATTGCTTATTGTAATACCAGCCGCGTGGAATATTTACAAAAGCCGTAACGCAAAAAAAGATGAGGAGATTAAAACGCTGAAAACTGAATTGGGAAAGTCGGACGCCAACCTTAACTTTTTAAAATCGCAGATCAATCCGCACTTTTTGTTTAACGCTTTAAATACATTGTATGGTACCGCATTGCAGGAAAACGCCGGACGAACCGGCGAGGGCATACAAAAACTGGGCGATATGATGCGTTTTATGCTGCAGGAAAATACACAGGATAAGATATTACTGTCGCGCGATATTGATTACCTGAATAATTATATACTGCTGCAAAAGCTGCGTACCTCTACCTCATCGGCAATAACCATAGAAACCCAGATTGAAGACTATTTAGGTGTACTGATGATAGCGCCCATGCTGCTGATCCCTTTTGTGGAAAACGCCTTTAAGCATGGTATAAGCCTGTTAAATCCATCGCATATAAAAGTAACCCTGCAAACCAACGGCAACATGCTTTATTTTGATGTGTATAACAGCATTCATACCAGGAACGAGAACGATCCTGAAAAAGGCCAGAGCGGCATTGGCCTGGATAATGTGAAGCAAAGGCTCATTTTACTTTACCCGGGCAGGCATGACCTCTCTATCCGTGAAAACGCCAGTGAATTTTTCATTCACCTCACCCTGGAGTTAGATATTAATAACTAATTTTAAAGGATGATAGCCATTGCCATTGATGATGAACCCATAGCTCTTGATGTTGTAAAATCGCATGCGGCTAAGGTTCCTTTTATTGAGCTGAAGGCTACTTTCACCAACGCTTTTGACGCGCTCAGTTATTTGCAGCAAAACAAAACCGACCTGATATTCCTCGACATTAAAATGCCCGACATTAGCGGAATTGATTTTTTAAACAGCATTAATAATCCGCCGATGGTGGTTTTTACAACAGCTTACTCCGAACATGCTGTGAAAAGTTTTGAGCTTGATGCTATTGATTACCTGCTGAAACCCTTCTCGCTTTCGCGTTTTTTGAAAGCATGCAATAAAGCGCAGGAACTTTACACCCTACGTAACAAGTATGATGTCGGCGAGGAAACGACATCCATATTTATAAAAGATGGCTATGAGCAAATTAAGGTTAAGCTGGATGATATATTATTTATTGAAGCCGCCGGAAATTACGCGAAGCTATACCTGGAAGGCGACCGCTCGTTGAGCACCAGGGTTGCCATTGGTGATATGCACCTGCTGTTACCGGCTAAAAAATTTATACGCACACATCGTGCATTCATAGTTGCCCGCGATAAGATTAGTAAATTTGACCGTGCGCAGGTTAATATTGGCAATCATATTATACCTATCGGGGCCACGTATACTCAATGTTTGCAGGAATTTTATTGAGTTTACGGCGCATTTACTTATGAGGGGGATTCATTGGCATGCACTGCCCATTTTTCGAGCTTATTAACCACGTCATCTAATTTAAATGGCTTGCTTATATAATCGTCCATACCTGCATCCATACAAATTTGTAGGTCGGTTTGAAGTGCATTGGCCGTCATCGCTATAATAAAGGGGCGGGCCGGGAAACGTTTTTTTATTATTTGTGTGGCTTCCAGGCCATCCATTTTTGGCATTTGTACATCCATTAAAATAATATCGAATGTTTTTTTATTAACCAAATCCAGGGCTTCCAGTCCGTCTGCTGCTAAATCAGCTTCATATCCCAATTTATTCAAAACCTTCATAATCAGTTTTTGGTTCATCTGGTTATCCTCGGCAACCAAAATATTCAAAGGGTACTTTGCCGAAAAATTATCAGGTAACTTATGTTTTGCGGCATCGGCATGCGGCAGTTCATGAATGGGTGAATTTAAGTGTTTACCAAGTTCTTTTACAATATGCTTATGTAAAATATGTTGCTTGGCAGGTTTGGTTAATATAGAGCAAAAAAGGCCGGGATTATCTTTATGGAAAACATAGCTTATGGAGCTCAAAAGCATGATGGGTAATTCGGGGTATTTATTGCGTATTAAGGTTGCCAGCTCAATTCCGTCCATAAACGRCATTTGCATATCGGTAATAACCAGCTTAAAATCATTATTATGTTGTGATAATATACTAAGTGCCTGTTTACCCGAATTAGCAATTACCGGGCTTAGCTTCCACTGTTCCAGCTGACCTTTTAAAATGCGGCAATTGGTATCATTGTCATCAACAACCAAAATTTTACTGTTTTCAAAACCACTCATACTATGGTGTACCTGGGTTTGATCGGGCTGCAGGCTTTTGTGCGAGAGGATGGAAAAATGGAAAGTGCTTCCTTTGCCAATTTCGCTTTCAACGCTGATTTTGCCGCCCATTAGTTTTACCAGTTGTTCGCTTATAACAAGGCCAAGGCCCGTACCGCCGTACTGGCGGGTTGTTGATGAATCAACCTGCGAAAACGCTTTGAACAACCTGTGCAGCTTATCGGCAGAAATGCCAATACCTGTATCCTTTATCTCAAAGCTTAATTCGATGTGGTTTTCTTCTGAAGCGCTGAGCAGGTGTACTGCTACATAGATCTCGCCTTTTTTTGTAAACTTAATAGCGTTACTTATTAAATTGATCAGGATTTGGCGAAGCCTTAAACTATCACCAACAATTTGCGACGGCACATCGTAGTCAATCTGGTAAACCAGGTCGAGTTTTAAGTGGGCGGCTTTTAAAGCAAAAACATCAAAAACTTCTTCAATACAGGTACGCAGGTTGAAATCTTTTTCCTCCAGCTCCATATTACCCGATTCTATTTTAGAAAAATCTAAAATATCGTTGATCACCGCCAGCAAATCTTCGCCGCAGGTTTGTATCGATTCGGTAAAAGCCCGTTGTTCTTCATCTAATGGCGTTTCGGCAAGTAAAGAGGCCATCCCGATAACCCCATTCATAGGCGTTCGGATCTCATGGCTCATTGTGGCCAAAAATATACTTTTAGCTTTGTTAGCTTCCGCTGCTTCAAGGGCCGATTTTCTTTCAACCTCTATTGCCTTGGCCAGTTGCGCGGTGCGTTCTTTAACCTGGCGTTCCAGCTCGTCTTTTTGTTTCAATATAGCGCGCGTGCGGATGAGGTAAAATGTAGGCCCGCCTGCAACAATAATCAAGATAATGATGAGCTTAAACCACCAGGTAAGCCAAAAAGGAGGTTTAATATAAATGCTGATAAATGCGCCTTTGTTATTCCATTTATCATCGTTATTAGATGCCTTAACCCTGAATGTATAATAACCCGGATCGAGGTTGGTATACGTAGCTGTTCGCTTATTGCCCACATAGTTCCAGTCTTTATCAAAGTTTTCGAGCTTATAGGCATACTGGTTTTTTTCGGGAATGGTATAATTAAGGGCAGCAAATTCAAATGTAAATACCGATTGTTTGTAAGAAAGATTTATGGCGTTTGTTTCGCTGATATCTTTTTGAAGCGGTGAATTTTTACCGCCCGCGATAACCGGTTTGTTAAAAATCTGCAAACCTGTTATATAAACGGGAGGAATAAAGTTATTGTCTTTTAAACTATCGGGATAAAAAGTGCTGAATCCGTTAACACCGCCAAAAAACATTTGCCCATCTGCAGTTTGAAAACGGGAGTGGCCTTTAAACTCATCTCCCTGCAACCCATCAGAAATGCCATAGTTTCTGATGATTTTAGTTTTGGGATTAAACCTGGAAATCCCCTTGTTGGTGCTTAACCAGAAGTTGCCTTTCCCATCTTTCAAAATAGTGTAGATCACATTATTTGGCAACCCTTCCCTTTCGGTATATATCGTAAATGTATGGCTGCGCTTGTTAAAATGGTTAAGGCCGCCACCATTTGTACCTATCCACATCTCGCCATCATCTGTTTCGGTAACAGATTCGATAGTGTTGTTTGATATACTGTGTTTGTTTGCCTCATCATGCCGGTAATGCGTAAAACGGCCGGTTTTAGGGTTTAATATATCCAGGCCATTATCGGTACCTATCCACATATTGCCTTGCTTATCCTGGTATACGGTAGTAACAATATCGCCGCTCAGGCTGTTATTATCCCGGGGATTGTTCCTGTATTGGGTAAAAAGGCCGGTTTTTACGTCATAATAATTAAGGCCGCCTTTCCAGGTTCCTATCCATATATTGCCGTCATGGTCTTTATACATGTTGTTGATATCTGAAAGGGAAAGACTGCGCGGATTGTTTGCCTGGGGCATGTGATGCGTAAAGGTTCCCTTTTTTTTATCAAACAAATCAAAACCTCCTATATGATAGCCAATACCAATAAGGTTTTTATCTAATGGTACAATTGCCATTACATAATTATTACTTATGGTATTGCTGTTGTTGTCGTCATGCAGGTAATGAGTAAAGGTTTTTTTCTTCCTGTTAAATAAGTTGAGGCCGCCACCATCGGTACCAAGCCAAATATTTTCATCTGTGTCGTCGCCCGAGATGGCCAGAACGATATTGTTGCTTAAACTATTCGGATTGTTTGGGTTTTGCCTGTAGGAGGTAAATTTATTACCAAACCCGGGCAAAAAGTTTATACCGCCTGAGTAAGTGCCAATCCAGGTATTTCCTGTATCATCCTTATATAAGCAATAAACAGAGTTACTACCAAGGCTGTGAGGATCATTTGCATCATATTTATAACAAACAAACTTATTAGCCTGGTAATCAAGTGTATTTATTCCCCCGTTTTCGGTCCCTATCCACAGCTTCCCGTCGCCGCTTTCCAGCATCGAAAGAATATCATTATGGCTGATGCTGTTACTATTATTGGGGTTATGTTTAAAATTTATAAATGAATCGTTTTTGTTGTTGTATAATGCCAGCCCGCCGCCATGCGTCCCTATCCAAATATTACCCTTACCATCTTTGTAAACAGCTTTTATCCAGCTGGCGCCAATACTTTTATTGTTGGCAGGGTCATGAACATAGCCGACAAACTTACCGTTTTGAGGATTAAAATGATACAGGCCATCATCAGTTCCTATCCATAGCCAGCCATTATTATCCTGGGTAAGCTGGTTTATAAAATCGTTAACTAAACCGTTGGTGGTTTTATCTGTATGTGTGAATTTTTTAAATGAACCATTTGCCGCGTTAAATAAATACAAGCCTTTACTGGTGCCCAGCCAGATCCTTTTTTTATTATCTAAAAAAACAGACCGGACGGAGAAAGTTAAATTGTTACCGGAGTAATGGATAAATGTATTTGTTGCGCGGTCAAATTTGTCAAGGCCGCTTTCGGTTCCAATCCATAAATTACCGGCACCATCTTCCATAATAGCCAATACATAATTATCAATAATCGTGGCTTTGTTTTTTTGGTCGTGTTTATAGTGTGTAAAATGATAGCCATCGTATTTATTTAGCCCATCCTCGGTTCCAAACCACATAAAGCCGCGGCTGTCTTTAATAATGGCAGTTACATGGCTTTGCGAAAGGCCTTCATTGGTACTAAGTCGTTTAAATTGCGGACTTTGCGATTGCGGGTAACACAGGCCGGAGTAAAGCAGGGATATACACGAAAAAAAAAGAAATATCAGCCTCATTTTATGGTGTTGGTGCTTTTCTTGTAAATGTATGTTGTGGTTAACTTATGGTTAAAATAAACAATACAAGCTATAAGCCAAATTGTAATTATGTTGGTTTGTTAACTCATAGGATGACCTTCGCTAAAATAATAAATTACTATTATAAAAAAACGCGTTTTTTTGGCTTTAGTATACTAATAGTTTACTTATTTAAATGATGGGTAACTGCTATTTTGTTTTTTAATTTTCAGTTTTTATAAAAGTGCCGGGCTGGTACTTATTAATAATGGAAAGGATTTTATTTTTTTTGCTTTTATAATAAATGCCGCAGGCTATATGGCTTTTGTTTTAAGTTAATCAGTGTTTTATATGGTACGGAAATAACCTGGAAATTGTTTCAGTTTATTGCCTTTTAGTTAAGTTCATATCTCACCGTCATTGAGGGGCAAGCCCCGGCTATGCTGGGAAAAAACAGTATCGACGTGACTGCAAATGGGGCTGTTGTAGAGACGCATAATTGCGTCTCCCGCAGGACATTCAGTATTTGTGAGATGCGGCAGGTGGCCGACCCTCCTCTCCGGCTGTGCCGCAAAGAGGGTGAAGCTCAATTTTTGTTTTATTGCCCCTCTATGCGACGCAGTCGGAGAGAGGGGCAGACGTCCGTTAGCTAACGGATCGTCGGGGTGAGTCGGCTCGCAGCCATACGATATACGTCATTTCCCATTCAGAGTCCGGATTTTAGCTCTTGCAAATGACAATCTGTTTTATCTAATTTTTAAACAGCTTCTTATAAAAGTTTTTTATAATTATGTATATTACATTCAATTATAGATAAATAGCCCATCGTGTTTTAGATAATAAGTAATGTGATTTTATTGTTATGATAATTTTGCAACTCGAAATGGTCCTGTTTAAATAATTTAGATTGATGAATGAGGAACCGCGCTTTCGGGCAGTAAAACATTTTGAGAATTTAGAATTGGAAGACGGCCAGGAACTGTGCAAACGGGGGCATTTACAAGAGAATTAATGCCTTGTGAATCGTATTTTTATGCAACTACACAATGGGACAGTTTATTTTTTGTTAGTGGCTGCAGCAGTATGCAGCCGTATTTATACTAAACCTGATTACTTCTATGCTACCGAATAGACCTACACCACAAAAGATACAAATACAGGAAAGTACCCCCCATGATCTGATGGCATTTTTTAATGCTATGGATGAGGTTTTCTTTTCTGTTGATATGATAAACATGCAGGTATTGCAGCTATCGCAGGCCTGTGAAAAACTGTATGGTTATAAAGCCGCGGATTTTATTGCCGGCAAGGAGCTATGGTTTGATGTGATTTATCCCGGGGATGAACACATTGTTATTAAAGAGCAAAAAAGATTAGAGCAAGGTGAACTGGCCCACAGTCAATACCGCATTATACGCAAAGATGGGGCGGTATGCTGGGTGGAGAAAAAGACTATTCCTATCCTGGATGAAACAGGGCAATTAATAAGAACAGAGGGGATTATCAGGGATATTACTTCTGGCAAAGCCGAAAAGGAAACGCTTAGATTGAGCGAAGAGCTATACCGGCAGATTGTTGAAACCGCGCAGGAAGGCATCTGGACAATTGATGAAAACGAAAAAACAAACTTTGTAAACATAAAGATAGCGGATATCCTGGGTTACTCTGCCGAAGAGATGATGGGAAAAGAGCTTTATGATTTTATGGATGAAGAGGGCAAGGCATACGCGATAGCCTGCATGGAAAGGAGAAGAAATGGGGCAAAAGAGAATTTAAATATCAGGTATGTAAAAAAAAGCGGCGAGGATGTATGGGCAAACATATCGGCCAATCCAATTTTTGACAAAACGGGTAAGTACAAGGGCGCTCTTGCTATGGTAACAGATATTACCCAGGGTAAACAGGACCAGGAGGCGCTTCAAAAATCCGAAGCAAACCTCCGCGCCATTTTTGACAATACTGATATAGCCTACGTGTTGTTTGATGACGGACTCAACATTGTTTCTTTTAATACCCTGGCGCAGAAGTATGCGGGAGAACGGAAAAGCAAAATGCTGGAGATTGGTTTGCCCATGAAAGCCTATTTCACTGCAGAAAAATGGGCCTTCATGGAGGAAATGCTTGTTAAAGTTATCCTGAACGGAAGTACTGAATATGAAATAAGTTATCCAAAAACCGATGGCACCGTAGAATGGTACCAGATAGAATGGTTTGTTGTAAAAAACAGTGAGCATAAGCATTGTGGTTTTGTAGCGGCTAACAAGAATATTACTGGACATAAGATTGCCGAACTTGAACGCGAAAGGATAACGGCCGATCTTATTAAGCAGAACAAAGATCTTGAGCATTTTACCTATATCATATCGCATAACCTGCGTGCGCCGGTTGCCAATATCATCGGCCTGTCGTACCTGTTTGATGAAAAAGATGGCACATTAAATGAAATGCATGAGGTACTTGAAAAAGCTTCGCAATCGGCAAAAAACATTGATGCGGTTGTTCAGGATCTCAACCAGATTTTGCAGACCAGGAAGGTGGTAAATGAAAAAAAAGAAACGGTGTATTTCAGCAGCCTGGTGAATGATATTAAGGTTGACATGCAGTATATCATCGCAGACGAAAACGTTTATTTTGAATGTGCCTTTGATGAGATTGGCTCGATGTTTACTATACGGAGTTTTCTTTACAGCGTTTTTTATAATATTATTTCAAACAGTATCAAATATCGGCGGGTTGGTATTGTGCCGCTTATTAATATTGAAAGCCAGCAGCTCGAAGAGAAAATCAGGCTCACTTTTAGGGATAATGGCAAGGGGATCGACCTGGCCAAGAATGCCGCCGACTTGTTTGGATTGTACAAACGGTTTGATACCACTATGGAAGGCAAGGGTATGGGACTTTTTATGGTTAAAACACAGGTTGAAGCTTTAGGCGGCAGTATAAAGTTAAAAAGCAAAATAACAGAGGGGACTGAAGTTATTTTAGAATTTCCGTTTACAAAAGCGGATGTCTAAACAGGATAAATATTTGTAAAATAAGCTTCACGCAAAGGCGCCAAGAATATGGATGAAAATGAACTATCCAAAATAATCGTTAATTCAGCCTTTGAAATTCATTATCAGCTTGGTCCGGGTCTTTTGGCATTCTGTCATTTTATAAACAAATATTAAACACACACACCATGAAATTAAATCCCAACCGCGGCATCCGCATATTTAAAATACTGATTATTCTTATCATGACGATTTTCGTCTCAGCATTACAAGCCCAGGTCCCCGCAAGAATCCAAAACATTGTGCTTGTTCATGGCGCATTTGTAGATGGGGCCGGGTGGCAGCCGGTCTATGACATCCTCACCAAAAAAGGTTACAAGGTCAGCATTGCCCAAACTACGCTGACTACCTTTGAAGGCGATGTAGCTGCGGTAAAACGGATAATTAACCAGCAGGACGGGCCTTGCATTTTGGTAGGGCATAGCTATGGAGGTGCCGTAATAACAACGGCTGGTAATGACTCCCTGGTTCGCGGGCTGGTATATATTGCCGCACATGCACCAGATCAAGGCGAATCTGAAGCTGGCAACGGCAAAATTTTCCCGGCTGCTTATAAATCACTGATCAAGGGAAGTGACGGCTGGGACTACATTGACCCAAAAATGTTTGCCGCTGATTTTTCAGGCGACTTGCCAAAACCCACAGCAGATTTTATGGCTAATTCTCAGACGCCTACAGCCGACCTGGTATTCCATGCCATCATCCAAAACCCGGCCTGGAAAACAAAACCTGTTTGGTATATGGTGGCAAAATCCGACAGGATTATTAACCCGGATTTAGAACGGATGTATGCCAAAAGGGCCAATAGTAAAAAAACAGTGGAAGTCGACGGAGCAAGCCATAGTGTCTATATAAGCCATCCTAAAGAGGTCGCAGACTTGATAATTTCCGCAACTGTCTTTCGCTAAAGGAGGACAGGGGGGAATGTAACTATTGCTGACTTAGGGCGGTTGCTGATATCCAAGGCCAGATTCGGTTAGTTGGTTCAGCGTTTTGGGTAGGCTGCTGGTAAATTTGCCCAAGGTAAGCAGTTATGGAAATATGGGTAAATTGGCTATTCTAATGCTGACATTTGTTTTCTGTATTGTTTCGTGATCGAACTCCGAAGCAATTTTTTCAATATTGCTTCAATTGACCTTTAATTTTTGTAGGTTAATTGAATCTTTATTTTTTCGTCAATTGAAAATAATGGCGATAAATATTTTTTTGATAATAGCGACATAGGTTAAAATACCTATGCCGCCTTAACTTACATATGATAAAGGATAATATAGTAATACCTTATTCATATAATCCATAAGAAATAAATATCTTATTAATATTGCTCATTTAGCCTTATATTAACGGCTCCAATTAATTAAACTATACTGTATGGGAAAACCCTTACTTACGCATAAGTTATACCTGTATATAAGGTACATTGTTATATATAGTGTGCTAACTATTACCGCCACATCATCCTGCCTGGCCCAGGCTAATTCTGTAAAGGGGCTGTTTGAGCGGCTTAATACAGCAAAACACGATACCGACCGGGTAAATACCTACTACGCTATTTCCAGGCAATATTGGGGTAAAAATGCCGACAGCGCGCTTTTAATGGCGCAAAAATCGCTTGATCTTGCACAAAAAATTCATTTTGAAAAAGGGATCGCGTTGGCATATGTGTCGAAAGGGGTAGCCCTGGGATACAAGGGAAAATGGCCCGAAGCGCTGGAATGCCATTTTCAATGTTTGCGCATCAGCGAAAAATTGGGGATGGAAGGGTTAAGCGGGAATGAATATAATAATATTAGCGGCATGTACATCAGTATGGGGGATTATCCCAAAGCGCTTTATTATAACCGCCAAGCTTATAAAATAGCCCTGAAGCAAAATGATCCCACGCATCAAGGTGTAGTTAGCCTGCTGATAAACTTAGGAGAAATATTTAAGAAAAAAGGGCAGCCTGATTCGGCCATAGCTTATAATAACCAGGCGCTGATCATAGCTAAAAAAGGAAAAGATCTCGCCACTGCAGCTATTGCCTTGTATAACATTGGCGAAAACTACGTCGCCAAAAAAAATTACCCGCTGGCACAGGTTTATTTTTACAAATCGCTTGATATTGCACAAAAAATCGGTGATGATGAAGGTGTTGCTTATTGCCATACTGGTTTGGCCCTTACTTGCTATTATACAGGTAAATACAAGGCCGGTATGCTGTATGCGCAAAAAGGGCTGGAAGAGAGCAAAAAATCGGGTATTGTTGAACTTATTGCAACTGCCTACAACGTGCTGTACCTAACCAATCAAAAAGAAGGCAGTTATAAAAAAGCGCTATACTACCGGAACCTTGAAGTTGCCTTAACCGACAGCCTGAAAACCGCGGAAAAAGAAAAAGTTATCAGGAATATTCAATCAAGTTATGAGCTGGAACAAAAGCAAATTCAAATTAACCTGCTGAATAAGGATAAGATAATAGGGCAGAAGAAACTGGAGGAAGTAAAATTGAGGCGGGATATACTAACCGGGAGCGCTATATTTTTGCTGGTGCTTGCCTTCATCCTATTCAGAAACTACACACAAAAAAGAAAGCTTAGTGAACAACTGGCCTTGCAAAACAAAGATATATCTGCACAAAACCTGCAGCTGGAAGAGTTGGTACACGTAAAGGACAGGTTGTTTTCTATTATAGGGCACGATTTGCGGGGGCCTATCCATACCATCAGCCATATGATGGATATGATAAAGGAAGATGACCTATCGGAAGAAGAAAGTAAGTATTGGATTGAGAAAGTAGCTGATACCCTTAAAATAACAGCGCATTTGGTTGAAAACCTGCTGTACTGGGCAAAAAGCCAGATGGATGGTATCGAGGCTAAGCCCGCCGGCTTCAATGTGCAAAAGGTAATTGAACAAAATGTAACCCTGTTGAAAGAGCGGGCTGCCGAAAAGAAAGTGTTGGTAACAGGTGTGGAGCTTGCCAGGTCTGAAACTGTGTACGGAGACGAAATCATGATTGATATCGTGATCAGGAATTTAGTAGAGAATGCCGTGAAATTTTCAGAAGCAGGTGATACCGTTACCATAGCTGCCGAAAAAAAGGATTCGATTATCGTTATAACGGTAAAAGACAACGGGAAAGGCATCCCGGAGGACGCCCAGGCAAAAATATTTGATAAATTTTCGTCCTACACAACTTTTGGTACAGCCAGCGAAAAAGGAAGCGGGCTCGGTCTTTTATTATGTAAAGAGCTGGTAGAAAAAAACAACGGTACTATATGGTTTGAAAGCAAGGCAGGCATCGGCAGCTCGTTTTATTTTAGCATACCATCATTGAATAATAATTGAAAGATTGCCTGACAGTCTATTTATTTAAAACCTTATTTTAACACTATACAAATCAATCATGAAAAAACTAATGCTAACCTTATCCTTAGCCCTAACCTGTTTAATCGTTTCGGCGCAATCATTTGAAGGCAAAATAGTTTACAGCAATGCCATTAAAAGTAAAATACCCAATGTAAGCGACGCCCAGTTTACCACCATGATGGGCAATACCCTAAACTATTACATAAAAGGCGGCGATTATAAATCGGAAATGAATGGCTCCATGATGCAATGGCAATTGTACGTTAACGCAGATAACAAGCTTTACAGCAAAATGAGTAACTCCGAAGCCGTGCTCTGGAATGATGGAGCAGTTAATTCCGATGAGGTGATCAGTACCGAACTGCACAAAGCCGTTATTGATATCCTGGGCTATAAATGCGATGAACTGGTGCTAACCTGCAAAAGCGGCGTACAGAAATATTATTTCACGTCTGGGGTACCGGTTGATAGTAAATTATATATCAACCATCAATTTGGTAACTGGTATACTGTGCTGTCAAAAACAAATGCCATCCCCCTAAAAATGACTATCGACAATGCCCAGTTCTATATCGAAAGTACGGCAACCGAAATAAAACCGGGTAAACTGGATGCCGCCATGTTTACTTTACCAGCCGGTGCGGCATTGCAAAAAAGTCCTTTTTGATATGGGTATCTGGAGGGTTCATCCGGGTGTTTCATAAGTGAAAGTAAGGTCTGCCGGAGGTAATGGGGCGGTGCTTCAATGGGTGCAAAAAGAAAGATGATTTTTCTTGATTTTTCTCCTATTAATATTCATTAAATGCATCTGAAGTTCGCTAAAGTTTGATTTTTTTTGAATATTTCTTTTCTTCATATATTATCCGCAGCTGCCTTATAATTTCATCCTTAATGCAACGTTGTATATATTTGCATCAATAATATTGCTGAAAGGCTAATGGCACAAACCCGCACTAATTTTCACTTTGAAGACCTGCTGAACAAGCATCATTTAAAAAAGACCGCTCCCAGGCTCCGGGTGCTGTCCATGATGTCGTCCCGCAATGCGGCCACCTCCCAGCCCGATCTCGAAAGCGTGATTAATGATATCGATAGGGTTACCCTGTACCGTATCCTGAACACATTCGAGGAAAAAGGCATCATCCACAAGGTATTTGACCTGAACGGTACAGCTAACTACGCCCTATGTTCATCCAATTGTGATGAAGCCCACCACCACGATGAGCACCTGCACTTTAACTGTACTCAATGCAAAAATGTGTATTGCCTGGATGATCTGCACCTGCCCGCCATAAAGCTCCCCCCGGGCTTTAAACCGCAGAGTTTTACGTTATCCGCGACGGGCTTATGCCCTAAATGCAGCAAAAAGGCGGTAAAACAATGAAATTGAATAAAAGGTTTCTCGGTGTTATAGCTGCAAATGGTGTACTGCTGTCTTTATTCTTTTGTCTTTGCTCCTTTACCCAGCAGAATGATACCATCCCGGCAGCCTCAACGTTCCGGTTCAAAACTGTAATTATAGATGCCGGGCATGGCGGTAAAGATCCAGGTGCGCGCGGCTCCTATTCTGTCGAAAAAAATGTAACACTGGCCATCGCCAAAAAGCTAAAAATGGCCATAGATACCGGGGTCAAAGGTTTAACTACCATCATGACCCGCACCGATGACACCTTTATCCCGCTCAACCAGCGCTCGAATATAGGCAACCAGGCCCATGGCAATTTGTTTATTTCCATCCATTGTAACTCATCGCCAGAGGGTAATGCCGCTTCGGCTCATAAGCGCAAGGGTGTGCTTATGCTGGTTTATGGTTTTCACAGGCTAAAGGAGCAGGAGGAGGCCGTAAGGGAAAACTCATCTATATTTATCGAAAAAGACTATAAGCAAAACTATGAGAGCTATGATGAAAGCGATCCGTCTAATGCCATCATACTCAATGCCTACATTCAAAAATACCGCAAGCAAAGTATCCTCTTTGGCGACCTGGTGAATGCTGAATTTACCGATACCGATGGCCGTGAAAGTGAGGGTGTAAAGGAGCAGGGCGTATTGGTATTAGCCCACAGCGCCATGCCCGCCGTACTTATCGAAACCGGTTTTATCAACAACCCCGAAGAAGAGGATTACCTCAATTCCCCGGAAGGGCAGGACGAAATTGTAAGATCAATTGTTACCGCTATAAATAATTACCGTAAGGCTATAGGGAGCCTGTAATTTTCAGGGATAATATACTACCATCGCTATAATCAGTTATATTCGGCTTTACAAATCTATACGGATGATAAAGCTGCTTAACCCCTGTAAGTTCCTTTTTAAAACCTTGTTCCTGGTATTCATCATTAGTAGTGCAACAGCACAAATTAAAGAGCAGGGGATAATCCCTCAGTCTTATAAAGTTGAAAAAAGCAGTGCTGTGTTTACCTTTTCGCCTGCAACTAATATCTCTGTTGGTGAGGGTATTAATGCCGATAATCTTGCGTTTTTCAATCAGTATTTCCGGTCGATGGCAGGGTTCAGTTTGCTGATAAAAAACACGGCTTCTATCGCCCTGAAAATAGATTCCTCCAAGGTTACTGAACCAGAAGGGTACCAGCTATCCGTAACTCAAAAGCAGATCAGCATCACAGGCCACGATGAGGCCGGTGTATTTTACGGGCTGCAATCACTTATCCAGTTGCTGAAACCATCTAACGGCAAAATAACCGTACAAGGCTGTGCCATTGAAGATCATCCCCGCTTTGCGTACCGGGGAATGCACCTGGATGTAAGCCGTCATTTTTTCACCGTCGAAACCATCAAAAAATGGATAGACATGCTGGCCTTGTACAAGATCAACACCTTCCACTGGCACCTTACCGATGACCAGGGCTGGCGCATAGAAATAAAGAAATACCCGCTGCTGCAAACAATTTCGGCCTACCGCGATGAAACTATCATCGGCCATAAACGGGATAGTCCGCACCTGTTTGATGGCAGACGTTATGGTGGTTACTATACACAGGACGAAATTAAAGCCGTTGTAAAATACGCCATGGACAGGCATATCAGTATCATCCCCGAAATTGAAATGCCGGGACATGCACTCGCGGCCCTGGCTGCTTATCCGCAGTTAGGTTGTACGGGCGGTCCATACAAAACAGCTACTTACTGGGGCATATTTGACGACGTATACTGCGCGGGTAATGATGAAACTTTTGCCTTTCTGCAAAGCGTGCTGGATGAAGTGCTGCCGCTTTTTCCATCAAAATATATCCATATAGGCGGCGATGAATGCCCTAAAACCAAATGGAAAACCTGCCCCAAATGCCAAAAACGCATTAAGGACGAGCATTTGAAAGATGAACACCAACTGCAAAGCTATTTTATTGGCCGGATGGAAAAATACCTGAACAGTAAAGGCAGGCAGATCATCGGCTGGGACGAAATACTGGAAGGGGGCCTAACCCCAGGCGCAACCGTAATGAGCTGGACAGGCGAGGAGGGGGGCATTGCCGCAGCCAAACAACACCACGATGCCATCATGACGCCGGAGAAATATGTGTACCTCGATTACTACCAGTCATTATATCCCACCGAACCTATTGCAGGTGGGGGTTACACACCACTAAGCAAAGTTTACAACTACGAACCCATAACTAAAGAACTATCCGGTGATGAGGCCAAATACATCAAAGGCGTACAGGCCAATGCCTGGAGCGAGTACATGACCAATCCAGCCCAGGCCGAGCGGCAACTGTTCCCCCGGATACTGGCTTTAGCAGAAGTGGGATGGTCGGCAAAGGAAAATAAGGACTATGCCGGATTTCTGAAACGGTTAAGATCTGAACAACCCCTACTCAAAAAACTCAATGTTAACACTGCCAATACTTTTGATGAGATAACCGACAATGTAACCGAAACAGCAGATCACCAGGTATTGCTGAGCTTAAATACAACATTACCCGGCAGCAAAATATTTTACACCACCGATGGAACTACCCCCGGTTTAAAAAGCAAAAAGTACGATGAGCCTTTTGCCATTATACAATCGGGGACGGTAAAAGCATCTGTATTTAGCAATGGTAAAATAACCGGGCGGATGTATGAAAAATCTTTCCATCTGCATAAAGCCATTGGCAAAACTATAACACTTGCAAATCAGCCACAGGGAGGTTATAACCCGGGTAATACTTTCGGTCTGGTAAATGGTGTATTCGGCAGCAAATTATATAATGATGGGCAATGGTATGGTTTCAGCGGCAATGACCTGGATGCTATAGTCGACCTGGGTTCGGTACAAACAATATCACAATTGGGTATCAATATTTTAAAATATCATTGGCAAAAAATGTGGGAACCAACGCTGCTCACCTTTGAAGTATCCGAAGATGGAAAAACCTACACTGAAGTTTATCGCCAAACTGCGTTTACTGCCAATGGCATCAATGAGGTTAGGGCCAGCATAAAACCATTGCAAGTCCGGTACATCAGGGTAAAGGGCACTAATAAAGGTATAATACCGCCGGGCGAATATATTGCCGGGGCAAAGGCCTGGTTATTGGTTGATGAAATTAGTGTTAGATAGATGTGCAGATATGCAAATTTCAGATGTGCAGATGACTGAGCTGCGAATGTGGAAATATGCAGATTACAGATATGCAGATGATTATAGAAAGGCTTCATTTGCACATATGAAATTTGAAATCTGCACATTTGAATTTACACATCTGTTTTTCATTTGCACATCTGCACATAAATTTTCATATTTTTATAACCAAACACTAATGTGTGCGTTATGTTGAGGTAACAAAGTTTAACTAATTGTTATTTTACCTTATAGCACTGCAATAATAATCAATGAGCAAAGTATTTACAATAACCGAAGGTTTGGAGAATATGGGGGCTTTGCGAACGGGCGGACAAGGCTCAGTTTATAAAGGACGGCGTTATGGCCCCATTATCACAGCGGTAAAGTTATTGCCGACCCCTATTCATACCGAAAGTACCGACGATAAAAATTTCAGAAATTTCCAAAACGAGGTTGAAAAACTAAAAAAGGTAAACGAAGAACCTAACCCTAATGTGGTTAAGATATTAAATTCGGGCATTACCGAGAGTGGTTCGTTTCCTTTTATCGAGATGGAATATATTGATGGTCCCGATCTGGAAGATCTGCTGAAACCACCGCACGAACCTATCTTTACCATTAAGGAGATCATTAAACTCGCCGATCAGCTGGCCAATGCGCTTTCGCATTGCCACAAGGTTTCGGTAAAACATGGCGATATTAAAAGTAATAACGTAAAGTTCAATATTCATACAGGCAATTATGTGCTGCTGGATTTTGGTCTTTCGGCTATGTCTGATGATCAGCGCCGTACCAGTATCCGCCATGCGGGAGCCATAGAGTTTATGGCGCCCGAGCAGAATGAGGGGCTGATGTATTTCCAGACTGATGTGTACAGCTACGGCATCATTCTTTATGAGCTGATAGCCGGGCAGGTACCTTTCCCGTTGCGCGATAATGGCGAAACCGCCCGTAATGCGGTGATGCTGGCACACATGGATAACCAGGTGCCCGATGTAATGGAGCTGCGTAAAAAGAATTTGCCAGCCAGCTGGGCCGATAAGAAAAAGGAACACGAGATGCAAGTGCCTGCATGGCTCCTGCAAATTGTTTCAAAATGTTTGGAGAAAGAGCCCGAGCATCGCTTCCCTAACGGGATGGAACTACAGGAAACCCTGGTACACAGCAGCATTGCCGCGGTAAGCAGCAACCAGGCCGATGATTCATGGAATGCATCGGTATTATTGAAGGAAAACGAACGCCTGCAAGGACTGCTGCTTTATTACCAGGAGGCCGAAAGTGCAAGGGGCGTACATGTTATAAACAATAGTACAGAAACACCTGTTGTTGTTGGCAAGCACGCAGTGCGGATCTCCAAACCGGTATTTATCGGTTTAATTGTATTATTGGTAGTACTTACCGGGTTTTCTTCGGTTATGGCTATTAAACACCGGCGGGGCATTTATAATACTTTTTTTAAATCGACACCACCTCCGCGGGATACGTTAAGCCGTGTTGCTAAACAGGCAAAGATTGACAGCGTAAAGCCGGATAGCAATGAAAATAAGCCGGTCAATAATAATGATGATGCATCGGGTATTCCGCCCGAGGTGGATTCAATTGCTGATTCAATACTCAGGGGAGTGAGGCATAAACCTAAAAGCGATCCGCAATTTTATCGCGATAGCGTAAAGGCAGCCGATACATCAAAATTGAGTTTTTAGTTAATAGATAGTTAATCTCTAAAGATCCTCAGAATGGAATCTAAATCAACATTTTGGCAAAAGATAGGTCTGCAGGACTGGTTTCTACCGAATGGAAAAGCCGCCGCGGTAGCTGCAGTAAATAATAAAACACTTACGCCCGATGATGTTTATATGTACATTATCGAAAAATTCAAAGAATCAATTGGTCAGCTTTCCTTTGCCGATCGCGTGGTGTTTTACCACGAGTATATCATCAGCTTTAATGAAGAGGATTACCAGGATTTTATCAATAACCGCTCGGGGCTTTTTGGTATTATCGTACATGAATCGGTAAAAAAGTTTTATGAGTTATTGCGCGAACACCAGGAAGTTGGTAAAAAGGTAGAGCCATCAAGTTCCAAATGGGTGTTCAGGCTTGTATCACACCCGGATTATGCCAAAGGCGACAAAGGTTTTATAGGCAAATTATTACCGGGCAGTAATAAAAAGGAGGAGAACCTGCGGGTTACTTTTATCCCCCGCCACACAGGCGTTGCACAAACCCTGGATATCAGTAACGACATCCTTAAAGGCTTTACTTATTATAGCGAGGGCTATTACGAGCTACCCTACTCAAACGAGCTGCATTATAATGAAAAGGATGTGGTAAAACCAGGGCAACAGGTTTTGGCCCGGCTGGATACCATTATGCCCGATAAGCAGTTTGTGGGCCGGAAGGTAGAGTTCCTGATGAAGAATGAGGATATTGTAGTATCAGGCAATGAAGAAACCCGTGAAGAAGCGGCCGTGTTCAGGATCCCGAGCGATTGGGTAAATACACCGCACCTGCGTATCCGCATGAATAAGGCCGATGGTAAGCTTTATTTATCCTCTTTTGGCGAGCTTACCATGATTAATGAGCAGGAAGTTACCCGCAGCGATGTAAACTCGCCGCAATGGGTGGAGCTGCCCTTTAATTCAAAAATATTGCTGAATGGTATTATCGGCATCAACATATTTAAACCCGAGGCCTAATGTCACAAATATTATCAATAGGCTTATTGGCAATATGCGTTTTATTATTGCTGGCCCATTTTATCGACATAAAAAAATCCAGTAGAAACCATGACAAATAATTTTTTCGGGATAACAGACACCGGCAGGCAAAGGGATAATAATGAAGACGCCTTTATTGCCCAAAAAACCGATGATGGCAATTTTATCATTGCCTGCGTTATTGATGGTGTGGGTGGTTATGTAGGTGGTGAAGTTGCTGCGGATATGGCACGCGAGTGTATCATCAAAGACCTGTCATACATAGCCGGCGACGTAACCCCTTTGCTGGTGAACACGTTTGTTAATGCTAACCGGCAGATCTATGAAAGGAAATTACAGGATAAACAACTGGCAAACATGGCCTGTGTGCTTACACTTGCTGTTATTGATTTAGAGAACAACCAGTTTTACTATGCCCACGTAGGCGATACGCGTTTGTATTTGCTACGCGATAATTCGCTCATCAAAATATCAAAAGATCATTCTTTTGTAGGCTTCCTGGAAGATTCAGGCAGGTTGAGTGAAGAGGCCGCTATGGATCACCCCAAACGTAACGAGATCAACAAGGCGCTCGGTTTCGACCCGCACATAGTTAAGGATGCTGATTTTGTAGAGACAGGCCATTCGCCGTTTTTACCTGGCGACATGCTGCTGGTTTGCAGTGATGGCCTTACCGATATGGTAGATAAAAGCCTGATAAAAGGTATTTTAACCGGCAGCGGGACCTTAGAAGATAAAGGCGCGAAACTAATTGACGCAGCTAATAGCAAAGGGGGCAAAGATAACGTGACCGTGGTGCTTGCGCATAATGATAAAGCCCCGCGCCAGCAAAACGCTACCCGTCCGGCGGCCGCCACAAGGGTGCCGGAGGAGATCATCGACCCTAAACATGAGCCCAAACTGCCCGACGGACCAACAAAAATACCGGTGAAAAGTAAAAGTAACCGGGGAACGGTAGTGCTGCTTTCTATTCTCTTCCTGGTGTTTTTATGCGGATTTGTATGGCAGTACTGGCTTAACCAGCAACTAAAGCATGATGACGTTAAATCAGCAGTAGCAACTAAAACCCTAAAGCCGAAAAGTGCGGGAGAGATAAAACTACAAGACACCCTCAATAAATTAAAAGGCAATACGCTTATACTCTCGGATGCCGACTTTAAGGAACCTATTATTTTGAGCGATTCCATTTACATTACAAAGGATAGTTTGTACATAAAAGCAAAAGGTAAAATTGTATTTAAAAAGGATTCTGCCTACAACGGCCCCGGGATAGTACTATCGCCCAAAAGCAAATATGTGGTGTTGGACAGTGTAGCTTTTGAAGGCTTCCGGGTGGCGGTTGCAACGCACAACGACGCACTGGTGTTAAAATATGTGCAGTTTAACAACTGTGTATTGCCTGTACAAACATCCTATATTTTCCCCGATAAAAAATACATTTCGGGCAGGTTGTTTGGTGGTATGTTCAAGATAGATTCATTACCCAAAGCCATCAAAAAATAATGGATAAGGGTACACCTAATGCTCCGGGCAGGAGAATGGAACGGCTGTTTTTATTGCTCACCGGTATTGTGCTGGCTGTGTTATTTGGCAAGCTTTATACCGTTTTGCAGCAAAAGTTTGTTGATGTAGATAAACGGCTTCTTGATGGTACTATAGTAAACCTTAATGCGCCAAATCCTGCCAAAAACGTAGCCGCGTTATTAAAAAAAGGCTACTATTTTGATGATCCCAGGGATGTTGATTACATCGAATCAATTATTGCGGGTAAAGCAAATGCAGCCGTGGCTTTTGACAATGCCGGTGAGCTCAACAAACGCAGGTATTATGTTAATGCCGATGACGCCATTGCGCGGGGCGGCGAGTTGTTCAGACAAAGGGTTATGGATTCGCGTGAGTTGCTGGGCTACACCGGTGATGATTCTATAAGGTTTTCGCAGGAAAAAAATCATCCACCGGAAATATCTGCACAAACCGACCTGGGGCTTGGTGAATATAGCATCAGGGGGGCTATCAAACATAAAGATCAGCCTGTTGCGGGCGTTTTGGTTAGGCTGAATATGGTATTGCCTAAAGACAGTATTTACTCCGACGAGGAAACCGCCGCTAAAAATACAACAACCGAAAACTCTCCAGCTGTCAAAAAAATTTATGTTTTAAATGCCGATAAAAAGCGACAGCTGCAATCACTAACTGCTTTTGCCCGTACCGATGCCAATGGCAAATATGAATTTAAAAACCTGCCTACAGACAAAGCCTTTGAGCTATTGCCCCTGCAACCAGGTTTTGAGTTTGGCCGCTCACAAGGGGTTGTAGAGCTGGATGGTGATAAAACTATCAACTTTTTCCAATCGGCGCATAGTATAAAACTGCTTTCGACCCGTGATTTTAATATCCTGAAAAAGGAGGGGGCATTCATTGTTCGTACAATTGACGATTTTAATAGCTGGTACTGGATAATAGCAGCCAGCTTTTTTGGCGGGTTCATCCTGATCCATATTCTCCTCAGTTACCGTTATCCGCAGGCCGATCAATTGATTTTGCCATTGGTAATGATGCTCACCGGCATCTCGTTCCTTACATTATTGAGTTTACAGGACCCATTAAGGGATAGGTTTTTAGCCAAAGACACCCTTATGTATTTAGGTATGGGCGTTGGTGCCGTTTGCCTTATGCTGTTCATCAACCTGCGACGGTTTACTGCAGACTCGGCGTTGTATAGGTTGTTGATATTTAAAAAGGCGCGCAGTGCTGCTAATGGCTGGCCATGGGCTATTGTGGCTATGGGCATTTTGTTCAGCACCATTTTATTTGGCACGGGTCCGGAAGGCAGCGGGGTAAAGGTTAACCTTTTGGGATTTCAGCCCAGCGAGATAGTCAAATATTTGATCGTTATTTTCCTTGCGGGATTTTTCGCTGCTAATGAGAAATTCATCAGTCAGTACGCCAGTTGGGGTAAGCGCTGGTCGTTTTTTTCATTTGCTTTAATAGCTACCGTTATAACTCTGCTGCTGTTTTTGGTATTGGGCGATTTGGGCCCGGCAATGGTTATCTGCTTCACGTTTATTATCCTGTTTTCTTTCTCCCGCGGCGATTTTTTGTCGATGGCTGGTTTTGTGATTTTATTTGTGTTAATCACCTGGTTTTTTGACAATGTTTGGCTAAGTACGGGCGTCACTTTTGGGATACTGGGTTTGATTGGATTTTTAAAGCCAAGGTTCCTGAGCGAATCGGCTATTATGGCGCTTATTGTGGTTAGCGCGTTTTTAACTATCGATAAAATTCCGGGGTTGGATAAGATCATTCCGGGCCCGGTTGAGCGCCTGGTGGAACGCAAAGCCATTTGGCAAGACCCCTGGAACAATGAAGTGTATGGTGGGGACCAGGTTGCCAACGGTCTTTGGGCCATGGCTGGCGGCGGCTTAACCGGCGAGGGCGTAGGCCAGGGCTTTGCCAAAACCATACCCGAAGCGCATACTGATATGATATTGCCTTCTATAGGCGAAGAGTTTGGCTGGGCAGGGATGGCAGCTGTGTTTATATTGTTTTTACTGTACCTGCACCGATCTATTATCATTGGACGGCAAACGGGTACGCCGTTACTGTTTTACCTTAGTGCAGGCATTGGTGTATGTACCTTTGTGCAGTTTTTGCTGATAGCAGGCGGATCTATCGGTGCATTGCCATTATCGGGGGTATCCCTGCCTTTTGAAAGTTATGGTGGTTCATCATTGGTAATTAATTTATTGGCCACCGGTTTTTTACTGTCGGTATCAATGGTAAAAGGTACGCAGGTGCAAATGAGCTTTATCACCAAACAACAGGATAAAAACCTGGTGCCTGCATTGGCAGCTGCATTGGCCGGGGTGGTTTTGTTAACAGTAAACGTTTCCCGCTATAGTGCCGACAATAAAAAATGGGTGGTTAAACCAGCTTTGGTTGCTGATAAAAGCGGATTGAGGATGTTTAGCTATAACCCGCGTATTGCCATCCTGATGAACAAGCTGCAGGCTGGTTCATTGTTGGATAGAAATGGTTTGATACTGGCTACCAGTAAGCCAGAGTTGATTTCAAAACAAAGGATGAAATTAGCGTCATCGGGTATAAAGGATTATAACCTCGATTCGGCTGTACATAAGCGGCTGGAAAGGTTTTATCCTTTCGAAGAACAAATGTTTTTTTGGACGGGCGATGCAAACACCGGTGTATTTAACGGCAGCACCAACGGCTATTTTGCCGAATATGAACATGCCGCCGAACTACGTGGTTTTAAGATGCCCATTACCAGTTATAATGTAAAGGCATCCCGTTTTCAGGAAGACAGGTTTTTACCACGAGGCGTAAAGGAAATGACGGTAGCTAAAAAAGATTATAGCGCATTGGCGCCTTTGCTGCTGACTGATATTAACGGACCCGAAGTAGCTGCGTTCAAGAACCGGAACCGTGATGTGAAACTAACCATGGATGCCGATCTGCAGACCAGCATCCAGAAATCTATAGCTACAGATACTTCCTTATATGATAATCGCGTATCTGTTGTAGTAATGGAAGCCAATACCGGCGATGTGCTGGTATCTGCGCAATATCCTTTACCTCCTGTGCACAATTGGGATCAGCTGACCATGTCGCAAGCCGATCAGAACAAGTTAGCCAACTGGATGACCACTACCGACCTGGGTTTTACCTACGCCTCACAACCGGGCTCAACAGCCAAGGTATTGACCGCTATGTCGGCCTTTAACAAATTGGGGATGGATGCTGCTAAAGTTACCTATCATGTGAGTATGGGGGAACGCATCCGAACAAAAGGCATTGAGCCGGATGAAACCGGGACGATCACAATGGAACGGGCCATAGCAAAATCAAACAACGTATATTTTATTAAGCTGGCCAATCAACAACACCTGGAAGAGTATATGGTTAACCTTTATATGAAGACAGGGATGTTTTTGCACGGGGTAGGCGGCTATTATTACAATAAGCCTGCAGACAATGATGCCCAGGAAGAAAAATGGCGTAACCTATGGCGCAAAACGGAATTTAATACCCGGCCGCGCTATGACCCTAACAATATTCATAAAACCAGGGCTAAAGGTATCTCGGGCATGGCATGGGGGCAGGGTGAGCTGATTGCTACCCCGGCATCTGTTGCCAGGCTGGTATCGGGTGTGGCTAATAATGGCGTACTATTGGCTAACCGCTTTGTACTCAATATTGGCAAAACAAAAACACCAGTAAAAGATGGTATCAAATTAACTGACAAGCCGGAGTATGCGGGTTTGCTAAGGCAATATATGATAACCCAAAGTGCGCCTAAAGTACCTATATTAGGCATAGCAGTGGCCGGCAAAAGCGGTACGCCCGAGCGCATAGTAAAAAACAAAAGTGTGAATGATGGCTGGTATGTTTTTTTTGCACCTGAGGCAAACGGAAAAGGTAATATGGTTGTTTGTATCCGTGTAGAATCAACTAAAGGATCATCAGACGCGGTTCATTTGGCAGGTAAGCATGTAATCCCATTCCTGCTAAAGAAAGGTTATATGAAAAGTATAGCTCCGGTAGAGATAGAAGCACCAGAAGAAGCGAACCAATAAAAATATGGAACATGGCATTTAATTTTTTTAGTAAAAACGGGGGCGAAAAGCGCCCAATGGATGTAAAAAGCCTGCGCGATGCGTTATTACGTTTTATAAAAGAAGCCTTGCAAAAGGTAGAAGGTGGCGAGGGAAGGCATATTAAAGAGCTGTTGCTATATGTTACGCCAATTGCAGAAGAAAAACACTTGTATGAGGGTGCGGTTTACGTGCACGAAAAAGAAGTTTTTCGTAACGAGATCCAAAGAATAGCCGATGATTATGCTATTGAGTTGCCTGACGACTGGACGATAGAGGTGATCTTTACTGATGTATTACCCGCAGAAGCTTCCAAGGTTCCGGAGCTCGATGCAGCTTTCCTGATGCATACCCGCAGGCAAGTTGCGCACAACGCTTCATCGGCAGTAGCCTATATCCGGATATTGAGTGGTGAGGCTGAGCAGGAGGAGTATGTAGTTAAGGCAACAGATGGCAAGATCAATATTGGCCGGGATAAAAAAGCGGTGACAGATAATGGATCATACCGACTGAATAAGATTGTGTTTCCGGCCGTAAGTAATGATGAAAGTAATAAGTTCATCAGCCGTCAGCATGCCCATATTGAGTGGAACAAGGATACGGAGTGCTTTATGATCTTTGCTGATGAAGGAGGTGTACCTCCGCGTAATAAAACCAAGATTAATATTGCAGCGGATGATAAATTGATCAAGCTAAACTCAACCCAAATAGGCCACCCCATGAGCGAGGGCGACCAGGTGATTTTGGGCGAATCGGCAGTGTTTTTATTTAGTATTAAAGCCGAAGGATAATCAGGATTAGTTACCAATCATATGCTTAGAAAAATCCTGTTATTAATAATTGCGATAGCCACAAGTACGCTGGCTCATGCGCAAACTGCCGATGAGGTTTACAACACCTACATTGATTTTAACGAAGCCCGGATGAATGCAGATGCAGCCAGATCAATGACCCTTGCCGAGAAGATACTACCCGATACAGCTAAATTAACTCAAAAAGTACGCATCAGTTTTTATAACTCCCTGGCAAAATTATATGAGGATGATGATCAAAGTATAAAGGCCATTAAGTACTATAAATTGGTTATTGTCTTCCAGCCGGATTATTATGTAGCACACAGGGCTTTAGGTTACCTGTATATAAAAGACATCTCCGGCAAGCAAACCGTTGTTGATGCAATCTACATAACCAAAGCAAAAGCTGCATTGCCCCATCTCGAAAAAGCCCAGGCCTGCGAACCGGACGATAATACGCTGGTAATTATCAAGGTACTTTACAGGAATTTAAAAGATGACAAGGCACTTAATATGCTGCCTGCACGCCTGGAAACGCTCAGGAAAAATTGTATCGATCTGCTAAGTGATCAGTAAACTCCGGATGTGCAGATATGCAGATTTCAGATGTGCAAATGATGATTTCTAAAAATGACTACGAGACTAATCTGCACATCTGAAATCTGGAATCTGCACATCTATTCCAATATTCCAAGCTTATTTTTGCCTGAAACTATCGCCAATAAATTCCAGCGCGTCGGTAATACCGGTTCGCCAGTAGGTCCAGTTGTGGGCACCATCACGGATCCGGAACTCATGAGGAACCTTTTTTTCCACCAAAGCAATATGTAGCAGGGAATTCCCTTTGCTTAATGCGTCATCATCGCCGCAATCTATCCAGTAACGTACCTGTTTAAGATCATCGGTAGTTTTACCTTGCACCAAGCCAAGTATAGAATTGCTTTTCCATGTATCATTCAATCGCTCAGCGCCTTTAAGATCTGGCCCAAAGATCTTGCTATATACCTCTGCCCAGCGGGCATCGGTTGTTGCCATAAAATCTTCATCGTTGCGTACTGCCGCGCTAAAGGCTGCTGCCGCCGAGAACATATCCGGGTGTTTTATGCTATAAATGAGCGTGCCATAACCACCCATAGAAAGCCCCGCAACTGCACGATATTTTTTGACGTTTTTTATTCGGTACTCCTTTTCAACTGTTGGTATAAATTCTTTGAAAAAGAAATCCTCATAGTTCTGTTTGCCATTATAGGAGTTGATATAAAAGGTAGCCTTCGCATCGGGCATTACAATTATCATCGGCGGAATCCTGCCTTCGGCAATGGCTTTATCGGCATAGCGGTTAACCTCACCAAACTGTAACCAGCCGGTTTGGTTATCACCATATCCGTGCAAAAGGTATACTACCGGGTAATTCCTGTTTGATGTTTCATAATCAGCAGGCAGGTAAATAGCATATTTAACGTTATACCCTAAAATATCGCTTTTAACGTTTTGCTCTTCTATCACTTTACCCACGGGGATATTCTGCGCATATACAGTTGCCGCTGATAGAAGGAAACAAATCAGGAGAATTTTTTTCATTTGTATCAAGTATTAAGATTTATTTGGCTTGTTAAATCATTTTACTGTTTTTTATTCACACACCTGCACATTTATTAATCAGCATCCCTTACCCAGGGTTCTTCCCCAACAAAAGCTATGTTTAGATTAGTATGGTCAATTTTAAATTTCCAGGTAATATTTTCGTGTTTGTCATTTTTAATATCGCTGCAGCCAAAAAAATAATGCACCACAAAGTTGCATTTGAAGGTTCCTGTTAAACTATCAGCATTAAAAGTTGCATTAACGATATCAAACTCAAGTACCTCCGGAGAACCACCTTCATCATAAAAATAGGATGCCAGGCCCCGGCAAAAGTTAGCATAGATTTGTTTATCATCAAACACCTTATTCAAAAACTGCGCAACAAAAATTTCCCGACCCTGTAACATTTCCAGGATATCCGCAGAAACCGGTAATTCAAAATCTTGTGCCATATTCAGGTATCAAGTAATTAGTATTAAGATCATTTACAGCTAAACCTGCACATCTGTAATTAGAAATCTGCATATCTGAAACCTATTTCTGTCTAAAGCTGTCACCCATAAAATCCAACGCGTTGGTTATGCCGGTACGCCAGTAGGTCCAGTTATGTGCGCCGTCGCGTACACGATATTCGTGTGGTACCTTTTTTTCGGTAAGGGCGATGTGCAGCAGGCAATTTCCTTTGGTTAAAAAGTCATCATCACCGCAGTCAATCCAGTAACGCACTTTGCTCAACTCATCTGTGGTTTTGTTTTGTACCAGGTCCAAAACAGAATTAGCCTGCCAGGCTTTGCTTAGGCGGTCTTTACCCTTTAACCCGCGACCATACAGTTGGCCAAAAACCTTTTCATAGTTTTCATCTGGCTGACTGATCATCTGATCCTCAGGAAGTACGGCCGCGCTTAGGGCTGCTGCTGCCGAAAACAGCTGAGGATATTTAATTGCGTATATCAGTGTACCATAGCCACCCATTGACAGGCCTGCCACACCACGGTATTGTTTTTCGGTTTTTATGCGATAAGCTTGTTCAACGTGTGGCATAAATTCTTTAATAAAAAAGTCCTCATATTTTTCTTTACCATCGTAAGAGTTAATATACCAGCTCGAATCGGCATTTGGCATCACAATGATCATCGGCGGGATGGTACCGTCGGCAATGGCTTTATCGGCATAACGGTTAATCTCGCCAAATTGTAGCCAGCCGGTATTATCATCTGTATAGCCATGTAAAAGATACACAACCGGGTAAGTGCGGTTAGCAGTTTCATAGTCGGCAGGCAGGTAAATGGTAAACTTTACGTTGCGTTTCAATATCTTGCTTTTAACTGTTTGCTCTTCAATTACTTTGCCCTGGTGCTGTGCAAAAGAGGAGCTAACGCTTAAAATGAAGAAAAAGAACAGGCATTTTTTTAAAATATTTTTCATGGGTTTGGTATGTTTTGGCTGATCGTTAAAAATTCAGGAGTTTGCCCTGTTCCGGATAAATTAGGTTTAATTGTAATTTATTTTCTGCTTTAAGCTCTGTTTTTATTTTGCTGATATTGCTTACAGGTGGTTTTAAATGAGTAACAACAACATTTAATCCTTTTAGATCTGTTTTACCGGTAAAGGTGGCAAGTTTATCCATTTCGGTCATCAACCAATTAGGCGTAAGGTGCCCAAAAAGCGTTTTTTCCGGCTGCTCATTGGGGAAAGATACTTCTATCAAAATGGCTTTTAACTGTTTGTTTTTAATCAGTGGCGTAATGGCCTGCCAAAGGTTTTTTAGGTTGCTGCTTTTTTCAATCTCGTCTGGTCCGGTATCGCCTAAATATAAAACATAAGCACTATTACTATGTATCAAAAAGGCGGTACTGGTAAGGTTTGAATGGCTCAGCGGGAATGCCTGCGCTTTCATGTTGGTATTATCGATGGCCATTTCGTTACCCGGACTAAGCACCTGGTAATGGAATTTTTTTAGGACCGGGGTTTCACCCTGGTCGGCAAAATTGGCCCAGCTTGCCCAGGTAAAATAGTGGGTTTTTAGGGTTTCAAGTGTGCTTTGCAACCCGTAGATATTTTTGGTGCTGTCATCCGGCGAGTTGATGATCAAACCGGCGAGATGATCGAGGTGGGCATGCGATATGAAATATCCTTTGATGTATTGCCTTAATACTTTTTCCTGCGGCACAGCGAAAGCCTTATTTTCAATGGCTTTTTTTATGCCATAATGCAATGTACCGGCATCTAAACAGATGTAATCGTTGGTTCCATTAGCCGCCAGCATATAAGCTGACAAGTTGCTTTCATCAATACCACCCAAAACGCCCAAAGGCACCAGCCTGAAAGCCGGCCTATTTTTAACTTGTGCCACCGAAAAAAACGGCAACAGAAAGAATATAAATATGATTACTGAGGTGCATTTACGGCTCATTACAGGTAATGTATCAAATGCAATATGATGCAATTGTTAAACTACTAAATTAATGATATACCCATCAATTAAACAAAATAAAATGAGTGTTTTAAAAATGATACCTGTTGGTAAGGCAGCGTTCACAAAAGAATTTTTTTACGGGGAGCCAAAACAATACTGTTTTAATAAAAAAGCCACGCTTACGCCTGGTGTTAAGGATTTCCTTACATTTTTTGCACCTGTAAACCGGGCGCGGGTTATTACTCACAATTTGCATTATTTTATAAGGGTATCTGTATGAAACAAATTTAAAGTAAATGTTCCAATAGTTAAAATGAACTGAGTGAATTTTATAAGGTAAATTTATTCTGTTTTCATTTTTTCGGCTGCCGCTTTGTTGTATTCATAGTCGCCACCTAATAGGTAACCCCATGGCTTAAGGCTTTCTATCCTGTCAAAAATGATCTTAAAAATAGCTATCACGGGGATAGAAAGGAACATGCCTGAAAGCCCCCAAATCATTTCGCCCAGCACAATGCCAATGAAAGAGATAAGGGCGTTAAGCCTCACTTTTGAGCCTACAATGGTTGGCAGTAAAAAGTTAGCATCAACGGCGTGGATGGATATTATGCTTACTACAACTGTAATTGTTTTAGCAATATTGCCGGTAGCAAAGGTAATAATGGCACTAAGCAATAAAGCGGTAAATATGCCTATGTATGGTATGATGTTAAATAAGCCCACAATAATACCCAGCAAAACGGCGTATTTTATCCCAATCCACCAAAAAATAGTAATTGCCACGCTGGCCACTATCACCATCTCGAGTAGTAAGCCCAGGATATATTGTCTTAAAATGGATTGAATATTCTCTACAATATCCATCACCACGTGTGAGTTTTCATCTCTGAAAACCCAAATGATAAAACGCAGCAGCAAACGCCTATAAAGCAATATAAAAAAGGTGAAGATCATGATGAATACATAAAATATCATGAGTGATGATATGGCCCCAAATGTTGTACCCACCACATCGGTACCCGATTCCATGATCTTTTTAGAAGCATCGTTAACATATTTTAGTTGCCTGCTGGCGTTAATATGGAAAGCCGATTGCACCCACTCCTGCAGGTCGTGCAGGGATTGTGTAACCTGGTTTTTAAGCATTGGCCAGTCGTTGGCCAGGTTTGAGATCTGGGAGCCTACCAGGTATAATATTCCACTTACCAGGCCAACCATTAAAAGTATTGATACCAGGGAAGACATACTGCGTGGCAACCGTAGTTTTTTCTCTAAAAAATTGGAAATAGGCAACAATAAAATAGCAAATATGAAACCGAAAATGAGTGGATCAAGAATGTCTTTACCCACAATAATGAGATATCCCAGAGCTAAAAAGCCTATTAAGGTAAGTGCAAGGCGTTCGTAAAAAGGGGCTATCAGTTTTTTTGCCGGCATACGGTAGTGGTTAAATTTGTTTTTTGAAATGGGTAACGGATATTTAAATCAGATGCTTGAAGATATAAAAAATATTGATCAACTAAATTTATCCTTTTACTTTGTAAGGGAATGTTGTAAATCGTGCCGGCTTTTTGGAAGTAAACTTACTTCACAGATAGTATGTAAAAAATGCCGGTCAATTTTAATTAATTTTTCAACCGCGGCTTATTGTCAAAATTGGCAAATGTTTTGCTTTAGTTAGGGTATCTACTTAAAAACTAATATTATGGCAAAGTATTCAGAAAAAGCAGGGGAAAAAGTTGAAAAGACCATGCATGAAATGAAAGAAGGAAAGCTTAAAAGCGGCAGTGGCAAAAAAGTAACCAGCAAAAAACAAGCTATAGCGATAGGCTTATCTGAGGCGCGCAAAGCCGGTGCAAAGGTGCCTAAAAAGAAAAGTTAAATATTAAAAAAACCACAAAGCTATCGCGAAAGACGGCTTTGTGGTTTTTTTAATTTTACGATCTATTTAAAATCAGTGCTTATCCAGCTCGCCAGGTTACCCTCTTTGTTAATTTGTGCCAGCTTTTCTACATCATCATCTTTTTTGTGCGATTCTTCAATGTTGTATTTGGCTATCACGGCCCGTAATGCTACAAGATTGGCGGTGTTTTTGTCAAAATCGTTTTTATGTTGCAATGCATATTTTGCGTATTGTGAGGTGTAGGTAAATAACAACTCGGGGTTTTGATCTGACAAATCATTAACCGCCTTATTGATAGATACCGATACGCTACGCGAGCCCTGTACCCATGCTAAAATAAATAACCGGGCTGCCTGTCTTTTATCTCTTTTATCTTTCCAGCCTGTTTGCTGCAGCCAGTCGGCAGTTGTAATTACCTGTTGCTCGTACATGATAAAGTCGGCATCGGTTTGCAATTCGTAATGCATGGGTACATCATATTTTTGTGCCGTTGCAGTTAGGGTAAAAGCGGTTATCGCGATTATAAGCGTTAGTATCTTTTTCATTTTTTGTTTTTACAGAATTAATTAATACATGAGATCCCGAACCCGGAACCACTGCAAATTTATTAATATAAGGAAAAACTGCTCAATTAGTTTTTGTAAATGTATCCATAATATCCATTAACGTAACAGCTTCGTCAATAGAGCAGGGGTTTGGACCTTCGTTTTTAAAGTAGGAAACGATCTTTTCTATCATTGGTTGCTGAATGTGCTGCGGATGCTGAAAGGTTATAGTTTCATCTTCAGTATCGGTTTTCCAGCTTACATAATTACCAAAGAACGGGAAGGTTATTTTTCCTTTGGTTCCGATGATCTCGCAGGTATCAGTAGTAAGGCTTTCGGCAACGTTGAAGCACCAGGAGCCGTTAACTACAACCTTGTTTTTAAACACAATCTCTCCGCAAACATGGTCGTCGGCAGGTGATGAGGCCGACTGATTGAGCGAGAATCCATGATATCTTTCAGGTTCGCCAAAATAAAACAACATCAAATCGAGCTGATGAGGAGCAAGGTCATGAAAATATCCCCCGCCAGAAAATTCGGGAAGCACCCGCCAGTTGGTTTTGGTATCGGCAATGAGCTTAGGCTTGCTGCTTTGCCACATCCTGATCTGCACGGTACGTACCTCGCCAATTTTTTGTTTATCCAACAGATCCTTTACGGCCAAAAACATGGGTACAGCCCTGCGGTAATGCGCTACTGTTAGTTTTGAGCTGCTTTGTTTTACAGCCTCCGCCATGGCCCGCGCCTCGGCGGCATTTCGGGTAACCGGTTTCTCTACGTATACATTAAAGCCTTTTTGCAGCGCGCTTAAAGCATAATCAAGGTGTGATGACGGGGGAGTGGCAATGTATATGGCGTTTATATCTGCTTCGCCCATCATTTTATCAGCGTCATCATACCATTTGCCCACCTGGTGCCGGCTGGCATAGTCGGCAGCTTTGGCCGCATCACGACGCATAACTGCAATAAGTGCACTATCCGCAACTTTTTTAAATGCTGGTCCGCTTTTTTTTTCGGTCACATCCCCGCAACCAATTATGCCCCAATTGATAGTTGTCATTAGTAGCCCTCTAAATCTCCCCCTGAAGGGAGGAGACTTTTTTAATTTTGTTTAATTGAAATTGAACTGGTCCCAATAAAGACTGCTTAGCAGTTCCCCCTTTAGGGCGTTAGGAGGCCAATATCTTTTCTATCTGCGCTAATTCATCGGCAGAAAACCCAATGTTATCCAATGCCTTTAACGAATCGGCAAGTTGCTCGGCGCGGCTCGCACCAATCAGTACCGATGTAACCCTGTTATCTTTTAATAGCCAGGCCAATGCCATTTGGGCCAGTGTTTGGTTGCGTTGCAGGGCCAAATCGTTAAGTCGTTTTATCTGGCTTAACCTTTCGTCGGTTATCTGGGCAACCTGTAAAAAGCCGGTTGCTTTAGCAGCTCTTGAATCCTCGGGGATACCATGCAGGTATTTGTTAGTTAATAACCCCTGGGCCAATGGAGAAAATGGGATACAACCCACACCTTCATTGCCCAATACATCCATTAAACCGTTTTCAACCCAACGTTCAAACATAGAGTATTTGGGCTGATGGATAAGGCATGGCGTACCCAGGTCCTTTAATATTTTGATAGCTTTTGCAGCAAGATCGGCAGGGTAGTTAGAGATACCTGCGTATAAAGCTTTACCCTGGCGAACGATAAGGTCAAGGGCAGCCATTGTCTCTTCCAGCGGCGTTTCGGGATCGGGACGGTGGTGATAAAATATATCTACATACTCCAAACCCATGCGTTGTAAGCTTTGGTCAAGACTGGCAACCAGGTATTTTTTTGAGCCCCAATCGCCATAAGGGCCATCCCACATGGTATAACCGGCTTTGCTGCTGATGATCATTTCGTCGCGGTAGCCCCGGAAATCTTCTTTTAAAATACGGCCGAAATTTTCTTCGGCCGAGCCTGGAGGCGGGCCGTAATTGTTTGCCAGGTCAAAATGGGTTATACCGCTGTCGAAAGCGAGATGCAAAATTTTACGGTAGTTTTCCGTAACATCAACATGCCCGAAATTGTGCCATAAACCAAGCGAAATAGCCGGTAATTTGATGCCGCTATTACCACAACGGCGATATTGCATTTTTTTGTACCTGTCTGCAGATGGAACGTAAGTCATATATAAAAGGTGAGGGTTGAGATGTTTTCTAATGTTCGTAAAAATATAATTTAATATAGATATCAGAAGTAAATATTTTGTGATGATGAATGCTTTACGGCATGGCTTCTACATTATTTACCAACATTTGTTGCCTGGCCCAGTCTCTTAATAAGGATAAAAAGGGTAATAGCTCGCGGCCGGTTCCGGTAAGTTCATATTCAACTTTGGGTGGTACTTCAACATAAACTTTGCGGGTTATCAGACCATCATCTTCCAGTTCTCTTAGTGCCTGGGTAAGCATTTTTGGGGTAACACCGGTAACTGTTTTGCGCAATTCGCCATAGCGAAGTATACCGGTACGTAATCGCCATAAAATTCGGCCTTTATATTTACCGCCTATGCGCTGAAAGGCGTAATCTATTCCACATTTGGGCAGCTGTCTTTTCATTTTTTTATCTATTAAATCAAAATTAATATAGCTGATTTACAGTTTGGTAACTTTTAAGTGACCAGGTTACTTTTTAGTGCCTACTTGATAACGGTACGCTACAAATATAACTTTGATACATGAAAACAAACCTGATAACCATAATTTGTATAATGAGCAGCCTGGTGGCATTCGCTCAGAAAAAGGAAACCAAATTAGTCGGAACTTATGAACTGGTTGCTGTAGATAATATTCTTGCAGATGGCAGCCGGGTTCATTTATATGGGGATACTCCGCAGGGGCTGCTGATGTTTGATGCCGAAGGCCACTATGCGCTGCAGATATTTAGTCAGGGGCGACAAAGGTTTACCACCAACGATAAAAGTAAAGGCACCGACGAGGAGAACCGTGCCGCGGTAAAAGGCAGTAATGCCCATTTTGGCACATATACCATTGATGATACTAATGGTACTATTACATTTAATATTCAACATGCCTCATTCCCCAACTGGGAGGAGACACAGCAAAAACGGCCATTTACGTTGATAGGTTCAACTTTTAAGTATACTGTGCCTGCACCAACTACAGGAGGGGCTGTAACGGGAGAGGTGGAGTGGAGAAGGATTGAATAAGCTATGGACAGATATTGAAAATTTATACTTAATATAGGTTCATTATTGTTTACCAATTGTTATGACGATTTTCGCTGAAACTGACCGATTGATTTTGAGGGAAATAATACCAATAGATGCCAAAGGAATGTTTGAGTTGGATTCGGATCCGGAAGTGCATCGTTTTTTGGGAAATAAACCTCTCAATACCATAAATGAGAGTAGAGAAATTATAGATTTTATAAGGCAGCAATATCGAGACTTTGGCATTGGCCGATGGGCGGTTATTGAAAAACATACCGACGATTTTATAGGTTGGGCAGGGCTTAAATTTATAAATGAGGAAGTAAATCACCAGATTGGATATTATGATCTGGGTTATAGGTTCATAAAGAGGTATTGGGGAAAAGGCTATGCAACAGAAGCTTCAATTGCAGCCCGCGATTATGGGTTTAATCAACTACAATTAGATGAAATTTTTGGCATGGCTGATATTAACAATCATGCATCAAAAAGCGTACTTACAAAAACAGGCTTGAAATTTATAGAAGATTTTGACTTGCGAGGCGAACCTCATAGTTGGTTTAAAATCAGTAAAGGAGAGTAACAGAATTAGGGGCTATTGGACAATCTCAGCCACCACAAAAGTACTTCCTCCAACAAAAACCAGGTCTTTGTCGCCGGCGTTACCTTGTGCCGATTGGAGGGCTTGTTTTACCGAAGCATAAAATTCGCCATGTAAGCCAAAGCTTTCGGCCTTTAGCATTAAGCTTTCAGCATCAAGGCCCCGTGGGATATCGGGTTTACAAAAATAGTAGGTAGCATCTTTGGGCAGCATGGTTAATACCTTGGTAATATCTTTATCATTTACCATCCCAATTACAAAATGAAGGTGCCGGTAGTCAACAGACGCAATGTTTTTCATTACTTCTTCTATACCATCCGGATTATGCCCGGTATCGCAAATGGTGAGCGGGTTTTGGTTCAGCGTTTCCCATCGTCCATGCAAACCTGTTAAGGTTTTTACCTGTGATAGCGCTGTAACTATATCATTATCGGTTATCGTGAACCCTTGCACGCGCAATTCATCTACAGCAGATAAAACCGTTTTTACATTTTTAAGCTGATAGGAACCGGTGAGGTCGAGATGAATGGTGAGTGCTGAGTGGCGAGTGGTGAGTGGTGAGTTTTTTATAACATTCAATTCAAGTAAATCATTCTTTGACTCTCGACTTTTGACTTTTGGCTTTTGATCAATCTCCCACAAATCCGAAGCAAACAAGATGTTACTTTCTTCTTTAATTGCTTTTTCAATAAACACTCTTGCTGTTTCGGGTTGGTTTTCGCCAATAATTACGGGTATGCCCGGTTTAATGATACCGGCTTTTTCGGCTGCTATCAGTTGAAGGGTATCGCCAAGCATATTCATATGGTCCCAGCCTATGTTGGTGATAACAGAGAGCAGGGGGGTAATAATATTAGTTGAATCCAGGCGGCCGCCCAGGCCAACTTCAATAACAGCGATATCTACTTTTTCCTGCGCGAAAACTTTAAAAGCGAGGCCCACGGTCATTTCAAAAAATGAAGGACCTATCTCATCAAAATCCTTCTTGTGCCCAGCCACAAAATCAATAACAGTTTGCTCGCTGATCATTTGCCCGTTTATGCGGATCCGTTCGCGAAAATCTTTAAGATGGGGCGATGTATAAAGCCCGGTTTTATAACCAGCCGTTTGCAAAACCGCCGCCAGCATGTGCGATGTGGAACCTTTGCCATTGGTGCCGGCAACGTGTACACTTTTAAATTTATGCTGCGGATCGCCTAAACGTTTACAAAGCTCAAGGGTATTATGCAGATCAGCTTTAAATGCCGAAGCCCCGTCGCGCGTAAACATCGGGAGCTGGGTGTAGAGGTATTGGATGGTTTGTTGGTAGTCCATAGCTATGGCAATGGGTGCAAACTTATAAAATAAACTGTTGCAATGGTCTATCGTTCGTAAACTGCAGACTAAAAATCAATTTACCTTAAATACAAATACTACTGTACCAACCTGCGTTTCTGGTGCCGAGTCGAGTGGATTAAGTTTGGAGTTTTTAACCGCGTCTTCGCATTTCTGGAGCAGGGCTGCGTCAGATATGGTAGTACCGCGGGCACCTGCACGGGCATAAACCACGTTACCATCTTTATCAACACGTATATCAACCATGATTTTGCCGCTTTGTCGGTTATCATCACTAACAGCAGGCCTGCTTACAAAACTACGTTGCGACATGTTCAAATTACCGCCATTGCCAGATCCTGTTCCGTTGTAATTATTAGTAAGAGTGGTACCTGTTGGTTTACCCTGGTTGCCGGGTTTATTGCCGGTTCCGTCGCCTTCGCCTGTACCGGTAGTTGCCTTGCCTTTATATAACGCGTTTTGGTTCACAACCGGCTTTGCTGCAGTTTTTGTAGGTTGGGCAGCGGTTACCGTATTTGTTGGCTTTTTGGTTGGAGCAGCAACTTCGGGTGCATCTTCGGTATTTTGGGTAACAACAGCTTTATCGCTGCTTTCGGGCTGTGGTTTTTCTTCGGTTGGCGGTGCAGGGGTAACCTTATCCGGCTTGGTATGGTTGGCTTTTTCGGCAACAGAAGGTTCCTCAGTGCTCATATAATCACTCCCCATTCCTTCATCAACTGTACCATAATTTACCAGGATCCCACCGGTACCGTCCTCGGTTTTAGGCGGCATCGGAAGGATAATTATATAACATACCAGGAAAAACACAGCCAAAATAATGCCTGTTAACAAAAACGCCTTTGGATAGTTATTTTCTTCTTCCCTGTATTCCATTTTAGTATCAAGTATTTAGTATCAAGTATTAAGACAGCTGCCTTGTTAGTAACGGGTCAAGTATCAGGACGGCTGCAATAATTGATTGTAAGCTCATAAAAAAATCTTGATACTTGATACTAACTACTTGATACTCTCTATCCCTTAGGTTCCGTTGCCAGTACCAGTTTTATATTTAATTTTTGTGCTATATCCATTATCTGTACCACATCCTGAATGGCTACTGTTCTATCAACATATAAAACAATAGTAAGTTCTGTTGCCAGTGTTTTATAGCCTGATAGTGTTGTTTGCAGTGCAGCCACAGGCACTTCCTTTTTATCAACGTAATATTTCAGGTCTTTGGTTACCGAAACCGTTATTGTTTTTTTTGATACCGATTGCCCGCTTGATGATTTGGGCAACATCAGTTTAATAACGTTAGGGTTGGTAACTGTTGACGCGATGAGGAAAAACAAAAGCAGGAAGAACATGATATCGTTCATGGCTGATGTATGAACCTCTGCCGATGCACCCCTATGTCTTTTTCTTAAATTCATTTGCTTGGCTCCTCTAACAGGTCAATAAATTCTATAGCATCAGTTTCCAGTTTCAGGATCACTTTATCAACCATCATATTTAAAACGTGGTAACAAACATAGGCCACAATCCCCACCATTAAACCGGCGGCTGATGTTACCATTTTTACATATAAACCACCAGATATAACACCCATACTGATGTTGTCTGTTTTGGATATGTCATAAAATATCTTGATTACCCCGGCGATGGTACCCAGGAAACCAAACATTGGTGCAATACCGGCTACAATCCCCAATATACCTATGTTTTTTTCCAGCTTTGATACTTCCAACTTGCCAATGTTTTCAATCGCACCTTCAATATCTTTTATAGGGCGACCGATACGTAACAAACCCTTTTGCAGCATGCGGCCCAAAGGCGAGTTACTGTTACGGCAAATGGCAATGGCCGATTCTAAATTACCGGAGTGAATGCTTGAGCGCACCTGTACCATCAGGTTCGATTCGTTTTTTGAAGCTTTGCGGATAGTAAAAAAACGCTCAAAAAATATAACCAGGCCCAGTACAGCCAGTATGCCAATAGGTACCATTACCCAGCCGCCTTTTATCAGCAGGTCGCCAAAACGTAATTCTTCTGGAGGTTGTGCTAATTGGGTTACTGTATGGTTAGCGGTATCTGCTAAGTGCTTCGCTGTATCTGTTACCTGTTGTATTAATAATAAAGTCATTTCCTGGGATTATATGGTTGTATAGTTATATTATCGTTGCTTATCTTACCTGTACTTAATATTTTTTGTTTGGCAGCCACAGCCTCATCGCGTACATAATAGGTACCTAAGGTTACTTTAACCAATCTGCCGGGCACGTTTTCAATTATATGCGCGGTAAATCCCATTCTTTTGTAAGCTTGTATGGTTTTGTTTGCTTCAGCTTGTGTTTTAAAGGCCCCTGCTAAAAGCTCATAATGTATTCTTTTTATTGTATCAGCATTAATTATTGTAGTATTTAACGCCGGGTCGGGTTTAGAAATTGCTTTTGCTGTAGTATCAACAGGTAGGGTTGCCTTTTTAACTGTGTCTGTATCGCGTTTAAGTACCGGTTGAGCTTTTGACTCCGCAGGCACTTGCATTTGCCCGCCCTTTGATAAATTTAATAAACCGGGGTTATACTTATACACAGCAAACAATGCGGCTGCCAAAACTATCACCACAATCAATATAATGGCCCAGATGCTCAAACCCTGCCTTTGTTCAGGCTCGTCATCAACGTATTCTTCCGGTTGGTCGGCCGTATGTGCCGGTAAAGGTATCTCCCTGATTGGGGGGGGGAGCGGTAAGGGCTCTGTCGCAACCACAACGGGTGGCGGCATTGGTGAGGGTACTGGTACGGCCGCTGGTTTTTCGGGCTCTTCAACCTGGTTTAGTTTTTTTATGCTGATGGCTTCATAGCCATAAAAAGGAGCATTATCAGTATTACTCACCTGCGATTTAAAGGCGATTTTGCCCTTATCCATATAAAACCAACCCAGATCGGCAAATGCTACTTCCTGCAGGGCAACTTCCTGTTTTAAGGCGGTTATATATTTTTCGGTAAAATATTTTGACGAAGCCAGCGAGATTTTTTTCTTTTCGGCAATGTACCTTGTTAAGGTATCATCATCAAGGGCCTGCGGATCAAATTGTATTTTATAACCGGGCGGATAAAATTTACGCTCTGCATCATCATAACTGGCACTTACACGTACGTGCACAAAATAGCCCAGGCCCGGCACGCTTATTTCGCCGTGCTGGCCCAATAGTTCACTTAAATAATTGGCTATATCCATTTGCTAAAAGTACGGTTTATTGTAAATATCAAAATCTTTAAAACGAGAAACCGACGCCGCCAAAGATATTAAATCCGTAGTTAGGATAGTATACCCAGTTTTGATAACCCGAGTTTAAAATGTTATTTGCCTGTGCAAATACAGTAATTACCGGCGTTACCCTGTACTCAACACCACCATTCAGATCGGCAAATGAGCTGATAGATCTTTTAGCTAATAATATGCTTGAATTGGCAGCCGGTGTTCCTAACGGTCCCGGTACAATTCCGAATGGCCTGTCATATGCCGAACCCCGTATTAATAACGAACCTGTTATGCTCACTTTATTGTTTATGTGGATAGCAGTACCTGCGGTTAACAAAAACTTAGGCAGGTTCCAGGCCTCAGCCTCGGTATTCATTTTATAGTCCTTAAACTCAACACGGCCAAAAATATTTACATCATCGGTAGCTTTAAAGTCCAGCTCGCCATTAAAGCCGCTTACGCGCGATCGGCCATTATCGTATATCACAATAAATTTATAGCCTTCGGCCGTTTGATTGCTTACCAACAGCGGCATATCTTTTACACTATTGCGAAATACAGCAGCTTTAAAGCTAAGCCCCGGTGCTAATGTGCCTTTTAAACCAGCGCTGATATCCAGCTGATCAACAGAGTTTTTAAGCTGTATGTTTTTATCGATATAAGGATTGATGTTGGCAAAATCGCGGATGGATGCGCGGTTGATATCGCCCTTGGCTTCCACAAACAGGCGCACATATTTGGGTATCACCTGGTATTCCAGTTTAGCTGCCGGGAAAATGGAAAAGCGATTAAAATCACCAAATTCCTTTGTAATGTTTACACCTGCGTCAATTTTATAATTAGTACCCTGGAATTTAATGTAAGGGTTTAACCTAAGGATGCTGTTGTTTAAATTGTATAGGCTATCTTTTGGATTGGATAGATCAACCGAAGCGCTTAAACCGGTATAAAATTGTTTAATGGTTTGGTTTACAAATCCGGATAATACAATATTGCTTTCCCTCGCCTGGTAAGCATTGCCGAAAGAATAGCCTTTTAATTTTACGGCATAAGTGAAATCATTTTCAACATCCTTAAAGTTTTTGGCCAGTTCAACCTCACCACCAATTTCGTTAAAATGTTGCTTTTGAGGAGTGAATGGCAGCGGAATTGAATCGGGGTGGCCGTAGAAATAAACACCGCGACGTTTATAGTTTAAACGGCCGCTGATGGTGTTTTCTGAATTGATGCTTTTGATAAACACACCAACTTCATCCTTGCTTTCGTTTTGTTTTTCCCATGATCCGGCCTGCGAGAAATGTTTCAGGAAACCGCCAACCTGCAAAGCCTGGTCGCGGCCATTACCAAAATAAGCTTCGCCGAATAAGGTTTTTAAGTTACCTACACCAGCTTTAACATAGTTATTAAGCAGTATCGAGTCCTGTTCGGCCGGCCTTTTTTGTGGGTCGAGGTGTTTTATTTCCGAGTCCTGGTCAAGTTTTTTATCTAAAGTAGTATAGGTAAGCGGTGCTTTAAAGGGTGCTTTATCTTCCAGGTCGGGGTTACGGCGAATCTTAACAGCATCGGCCAAAACAGGTTTGTATGCCGTTGTTACCACTATTTCTTCAGAAAGGCTGCCGCCATTTGACGGTTTGTTGCCGCTACCTCCTTTTTTGGTAGTATCCTGGTTTACTTTTGCCGCCGCATCTCCAAGGTTTTTTGAAGCACTGGTAACGGCTGCTTTTTTTGTTACGGGTTTAGCCGGTGCTTTTTTTACAGGCTTGGCAGGGGTTTTTGCTTTAGCTGCTGTTTTTACGGTTGCCTTTTTCGCGTGTTTCTTTGTTTGCGCTTGTGCAGGAACAAAGTATAATGCTATTATTAAGGTAAGCAGCGTATAGGTGTATCTTGAGTTCATTGCTTGTCTTCTTTTTATTATTCTTTGAAATCCTGTTAGTTTTGAGATGGAGTTTTAGTGGTATCTGCCGGCGCCTGTTTATTTTCAGTAGTATCAGGAACGGCAGGTGCAGCAGTTTTACCTGATTTGCCTCCATTTATTGTATCCAGTTTTTGTTTGGCTGTTGATAGTATATCATCATCGGCCTTGTAATTGTCAATAATACTTTGCAGCGTTGCCTTAGCCTGGAAATTATCCTTTAAGGCTTTATAATTATCGGCCAATAAAATATAAGTTTTAGCTACCCAGTAGTCGTAGTTTGGCATTTCTTTAGCCAGGTCGAAACACATTTTTTGCGATGTTTTGTACCTGCCTTTTAAGTACTCAACCAGGGCCACGTTATATTTGGCTTCGGCAGCGGCTACTGTTTTGGTATTGGTAACTGTATAGTTTAATTCCTTAACAGCGGTTGTGGTATCACCTCTTTGCAGGTATGCTTTACCGGCATACAAACCAGTGCGGAATTTATCCTCCTGTGCCGATTTTTCGTTATCCCTAACCAGTTTTACATATTTAAGTACATCGTCGGGCATTTGCATTTCCGAATAGCAAAGTAACAGGTTATTAATGGCAAATGTATAATCGGCCTTGTATTCGGAGTTTGTCTCTAACCTTTTCAGGAACACCACAGCATCATTATACTTTTTCTGTTGTATGTAAAGCTTAGCCATGCTTATCAGCGATTTTTCACTGTAAGCGCTTGTCCAATCGTTTAATATTAAATTGTAATCGGCTACGGCTTCCTGTGTCCTGTTTAGGTTGGTTAAACTTTGCGCCCTGATAAATCTTGCCTGTTTTTCATAGATCTGTTTTGCCGGGAATTTATCAAAATAAGCGTTTACGGCGCCTACGGTACCTTGCCAGTCGCCTTTTAAGTAAAGGTTATTGGCCGCGGTAATCATGATGTTCTCCTGGTCGGCGGTGGTATAATTACCAATTGGGGTAGTAGTAGCGTAGCTGATAAACGTTTGGGCGTCTCCCTTATCGGTGTATATTTTTTCTATTTGTTTAAGCGCCTGCTTAGCCTCATCGGTTGATGAATAATCCTGTATCACTTTTTTAAATGATTCAACAGCCAGGTCATCATTGCCTGCATTATAATCAATTAAACCAATGGTAACCAACGCACGCGGAACATAGCTGCTGCGCGGATATTTCTGGATCATGGCCTGCAGATCGGTTTTAGATTTATCACCCTCTGTTTTTAGGAAATAGGTATAAGCTATTTCAAATGATGCATCATCGGCATAATCAGAGTTGGGGAACTTATTCAATACATCATTCAATGTACTTATCTTGGTATCAAGCGATCCCTGTAGGCCCTGTATCATACCACGCTGAAACAAGGCGTAGTCTTCGCCCTGGTTGTGCATGGCAATAATACGGTTGTAATAATCCAATGCCTTACCATAGCTTTTCAAAACAAAGTAGCTATCGCCAATACGGGTTATCGCATCATTTTGTGTACTTACATCTTTTACATCGCCGGCTAAAAATTTCTCGAAGTAATTAGCCGCTTTTTTATATTGCTCGCCATAAAATGCAGCATAAGCCAAGGCGTAGTTGGCGTAGTTGGCCACATCGGTTTCCTTAGCTTCGGGCATAGCCAAAAACTGCTCAAAGGTTTCAACCGATTCTGTGTATTTACGTACCTCGTACATCGATTCGGCCATCCAGTAAGTGGTAAGGGCCGCGGTTTTAGTATCAATCGGGTTTTTTAACGATCTCAGGAAAATGCCGATAGCGTTTTCAAAGGCACGCTCGTTATAAAATTCCAAACCGCGGTAATAAGTAACTTTTTGATAAGCTATCTGCGCGCTTTGTGATTTATTGGGAATAGGCTCAAGTATATCAACCGCTTCCTTGTAATTGCGGGAGTTTAAAAGTTCCTCGCCCAGTAATACCTTCATTTCATCGTTGCGGCGCGAGCGCGGATAGTTTTTAAGGTACAAACGTGTGGCAGCAAGCGCATCGGTATTAAAATCGAGCTCATAGGATAGCTTGGCGTACTCATACAAAGCATCTTCCTGTAATTGCTTATCAAAGCTAAGTTTTGAAGCATTAAGAAAGGCGTTGCGCGCGCTTTGCTTGTTATTCATCTTCAGGAAAACATCACCCAGTGTATAATTACCACTCTGGCTGTATACATCTTTTTGCTCTACCAGTTTTTCAAGTTCGGTAGCAGCCTGGGCATTGTTGCCCACTTTGTAAAAAGTATAACCTATCTGGTAACTATCCTGTGTGTTTTGGGTACGGCCCTGGTCGCGGTCCTGGAAACGGCCGTAGTATTTAACCGCGTTATCGTAATCGGTTTTGGCAAAGTACGATGCTGCTATAATACGCAGCATTTCGGTTTCGTTTTGCTGATGCGTGCTGTTCACAATGGGCACAGCGTAGTGGATCACATCATCATAGCGTTTATCTAAAAAGTAAACGGCTGATATGTAATAAGGATAGCTATTCTCGTATTTTTTAGAGTTTTTTAGCCTTTCAAAATTTACTAGAGCCAGGTGATAATCTTTATTCAGATAGGCTATATAGGCGAAGTAATAGGTTGCATCTTCGGTAAATTCGGTTTTCTTGGCTTTTACCTCGGCAAAAAGCTGTTGGGCTTCTTTATAATTACCAATGAAGAAATAGGCATAACCTTTGCGGAATTTGTATTCGGTATTATCGTGCCCGTTAAGTTCGCCGGCCTGTACCTTATTAAACCATTCTAAAGATTTTTCAAAGTTACCCTGTTTAAAGTATGATTTACCAATCTGGAAATAAGCCTGCCGGGTAAGCGGGTTTTCGGGATGCTCTTTAATGAAGCGAAAAAACATGCTTTCGGCATCATCGTTATTCAAATTAAGGGCGCAGAAAGCCTCGTAATACTGGCTGTTTTCTTTAACCAGCGATAGGTCTGATTCAAACTGCGGTTGGGTGGTTGTTTTAAGCCGGGATGTTTCAACAAGGCGAAATTGCTCGGCGGCGGCCACGTATTTACCCTTGTCCATCAGGTCGATAGCTGAGTGATAAGTGCGGTAAACCTGGGTAGATGGATTTTGCTGGGCAAGAGCGGTTGAAACAATAAATACCGGGATTAGCAGGGGGATGTATCTTTTTTTGATCATAAAGCGCATACTAACGATGGTGCTAAAATAGCGAAACGAAAAAGGCTAATTCACACAAGTAGTTAACAAATGTGGAAAACACTTTTATTAACGAAGGTAATACTAAAGATGATATGTGTGTGGAAAACTTTAAAATTGATGACGATCTACAACCGCCGGACGATTGGACCAAAAATAAGGAATTACTGTAATTTGCTGCATTTTTTTTAAACATTAAAAGTGATGAATGACATTTTTTACTGTATGTGTTGTTTGATTTTTGCTATAATCCTGATAAACAGCTGTAGCTTACCTCCGGCAAAAAGGATGATAACGTTAATTGCTTTTTTACTTTTTCCGGTGTTTTGTAAAGCACAAAAAATAAGCGGCCCAATTGTTTTAAATGATCAGCAATTTTTATTTTCAGCAACAGAATTTCATATAGCCGACGTTGTAGATGAACGCGATGACCGGGGTGTTATAACCAGGTTACTTCCTGCCGGGCTAATAAACGAAACTACGCCAAAGTATACGCTTGATCTGAAAGATGGCGCCTCATTGGCTATCAAGCAATTCATCAGCAGAAACCTGGTAACGAACAAAGCATTACGCGCCATAATTATCCATATAAAAAAACTACAGTTAGATGAAACGTTGCAGGCCGGAGGAAGGGTTAATGGAAAACTAAATGTTGTTTTTTCTTTTACCCTGCGGAGAGGTGAGAATGATATACAACTGATTGGCTATAAAGCGAATTCAAATTATACCCGTACTTCGGGGCAGCAAATGGATGTGGCAGTGATGTTAAGTAACGCTATCCAAAGCGGACTCATCTATTTTAATACCTGGATAAACAAAGAAGCTGATACCAATATAAAGCTGGTAAAAGGTGTAAAGCTTGTTTTTACCGATTATACCGAACAGCCCGAAGGAGATACCATTTATTACTCGGCTAAAAGACCAATAAAATGGAGCGATTTTCAACAAAAGCCCCCTGCAAGTAAATTCGAGGCCGAGGTTTTCCCGAGTTTTGGTTATGCCGAGGAGGTTGAGATTGTGAAGGGGATAATTAATGTTCATTTGAGGCTTAAGGCTTACCTCCCTAAAAGTGCCTGCTGGGTAAAGGAGGGCGCGCAAACCGCATACAACCTTAACCACGAGCAACGGCATTTTGATATAGTGAAAATAATTGCCATGCACTTTAAAAAGCAATTACAAAAAGAAAAGCTGACCGTTGAAAATTATGATGGGCCAATTAACGTACAATACTTTGATTCGTTTAAGGAGATGAACGATATGCAAAAGCAATACGATGATGAAACCACCCACGGAATTAACCATTATGTACAGGAGCAGTGGGATAAAAAGATTGATAAAGAGCTGGGAAGGTAGATGTGCGGATGTGCAGATTACAGGTGTGCAGATGAAAAAAATGTGATGGCAAGAGCAATAGTACTTTGGCGATAAATTAATGATAATTCAAAAAATCATTTGCACATCTGTAATTTGCACATTTATTTTTCTTTCATTTATTTTTGAAAGTTTAAAAACTTATTTATATTTGTACATGGAATTGGCAGAAGGAAAGCTTAAGTTTATTGAGGCCTGGGGTAAATTGGGATCGGAGTGGGGAATAAACCGCACTATGGCCCAGGTACATGCGTTGCTGTTGGTTTCACCAGAAGCTTTAACTACCGAGGAAGTGATGGCCGAATTGAGTATATCCCGTGGTAATGCCAACATGACCCTGCGCGATTTGATTGACTGGGGCCTGGTTGAAAAACAACATAAAACTGGAGAGCGCAAGGAGTTTTTTTACGCCGAAAAAGATACCTGGGCAATTGCCCGCCGGGTAGCTGAAGAGCGTAAAAAACGCGAGCTTGATCCTGTTTTAAAAATACTGTCGCAGTTATCAGAGGTTAAAGGGGATGAAAAAGACCCCGCTTATAAAACTTTTAAAACATCGGTAGCGGATATTAGTAAGCTTGCAAAAAACGTAAACAAAACCTTAGAAACTATGCTGAAAGCTGAAGAGAGCTGGTTTTTTGGTTCAATATTTAAAATATTCAAGTAATATTTTTTTAATTTTATATTTCATTTTTTTCTGAAAATTCAATAATTTATATATAATAAAATCACACAATCATGAACTACTTTATTTTAACTTACCTTGTTTACCTGTTGGTAAGCATTGCATTAACAGTATGGGTTGCAAGGGTATTATTTAAAAACGGGCGCATTTTCCTGGTAGATATTTTTCACGGCAATAATGAACTTGCCGATTCTGTAAACAAGCTATTGGTGGTTGGTTTTTACCTTATCAATATAGGTTACATGAGTTTGGCCCTGAAAGAAACCGGCGGCATACCCAATACCCGGGTAGTGGTTGAGGTATTGAGCTACAAATTAGGCTGGATCATCCTGATATTAGGAGCTATGCACTTTTTAAACCTGGTAGTGTTTTTTAAATTGCGTAACCGCGCCAAAAGGGATAAAGCTTTTAATGTTAATATTTAAATAGATTTATAAAATAAAAAAGCAGGTGCGTTTGCAACCTGCTTTTTTGTTTTTATAAAATGAACTTGTTTAAGCTGCTGTATTTAACTGTCTTTTTATACTTCGCAGCAAAACATCAATATCAAATGGTTTGGCTATAAAATCATCTGGACTTCCATCCTGACTTAATGAACTTAGCGAAACGTAATGACTTGCAGAAATTAAGATAACAGGTATATCATGCGTTTCTTTAACCGATTTAAGGTGTCGGCACAATTCGCGTCCGTCTAAACCGCCAAGCATAATATCCAGCAGTATTAGGTCTGGCTGGTGCTCCCTTATTTTGGCAAATAAGTTGTGCCCGTTTGATAATGTTTCAACTTCGTAGCCAGAATCTTCAAGTATATATTGTAAAACTTCCAATATATCATTGTCATCATCCACCGCTAATATCCTTCTCATTTTATTATCCTTTTCTGTCTTTAATTATATAATTTATCACTAATTAAATATTAGCTAATGCCCGATTATATTTATGTTAAAAACAAAGCAAATGTTATACCAAGTTTATTGATAAGCACCTTGAAACGAGAATAATATTTGGTTTATACACACTTTTGGGCTGAAACAGTGTGATTTTTTTTTAATAATTATTAATTGTAGTAATTAGAAAGGGCATCTGTGCAAAAAAGTACTCACCAAATAATAAAGAGAAATAGCTGATAAGCCTTCGGTTATTACTATGCGTTTTTATCGGTAAGTATGTAGCTGGGTTTTTTGCACTTGGCACAGAAATACTTTCTTATTGGTAAAAAAAACAAAAAGTTTTTGGTAAACCATCCTCTGTGCATTTGGAAATGGAATGGGGTTCCGCATTTTCCACAATAATATKTTTTTCTTGTTTTTACGCTATGATCCTGATCGTCTGCCATAAAATTGATAAGGCGACGAATGTAAAGATACCTTTGTATAAATAAGCGTAAAACGTTTAAAATAGTACTTAAACGTATGTTTATATATGCTTTTGGTTAAATTTTTTAACCAAGCAGGTAGCGTTTACGGTTACACCTATAACAAACATATCTTTTTAGCGGAAGGAAAAATAATATATTTCTTGCAAAAAAACCTCTTGGAACCCGATTGTCAAGCTCTGTTTTACATTTGGGACAGACCGGAAGCCTTTTTTGCCTGGTACTGCTTGTTTGTGGATTTGCTGATAAAACCATAATACAATCAGGGGTTTATTGTATCTAACGTTCTGTTTAAAAATACTAAACAAAGATATGAAAATTGTCAATATCCTAACTATTTGGATTAATTATTATGTAATTAAAATTATTTTAATGGTTAAATTAAAATTGTTTCAATAAAAGCTTTTTTTAGGCGCTTTTTTTAAATACTTATCAATTTCAATCAAAAGGTATTAAAAAAAATTGGCGTGAGGATATAGTTTTACACCCGGCAGTCGATGGTCTAAACCTTATTTTATCAGGTTATTAACCTTCTCAACAAGTTCAATAAGGTCAAAGGGTTTATTAATAATGCCATCGCAGCCGTAGATTAGCAGGGGATCTTCGTTACTTAAATAAGCTGAAAAAATGATAACCGGAATGTCGCAGAATTTTGGGTGAGCCTTAATGCTCTTACAAATTTCGCCGCCATTTGTGCCGGCAACGCGGTAATCTAATATAACAAGATTAGGAGCAAATTTTTCAATTAGCGGTAGTACCTCCAGGTTATCAGCGGTGCTGATTACCTCAAATTGCTCGTAAGTAAGGGTTTCATGAACAATTTCCAAAATGTCCTGGTTATCATCTAATACCAAAATACGTTTTGACATAAAAAGCATTAAAAAGTGAAAAGGCCGAAAATGTATTTAAGTAAGTGCGTTGGAAAATTATCCGAACAATTTAAGGGGTAGTGCCTGAGCTAAAATTTTATCGGATAAATCAACACACAAATTTAAAATATTTTAATTAATGAATGGTAAATGGAAGTGATTTTTGAGTAACATTTTTGTTTTAATTAAGTAATTATTACAATGCGATTAATATGGTCGAAGCAATTTTGTTTTTAACGAATAATTAAGTGGGCAGTAATGATTTTGTTTGTGCAAGCATATTAAAAAGGTTTGCCTATTATAAATCCTAAACTCAAATATTGTTATTACTTTAGGCGGATAACATTTTGTTTTGTAATAAAGCTACCTCCCTAAAAATATAACAGTTTGATGTAATGGCACTATTAATTATTCTTGTTTGTATTATCCTGCTTGTTTTATTAGTAAGCTGGGTTAAGCTAAATCCCTTTATCGCCTTTCTTATCGTTTCAATAGCTGCCGGCTTAATGCTGGGTATCCCTATAAATAAGGTTACCGCATCGGTACAAAAAGGTATGGGCGATATTATGGGGCAATTGCTCATTATTATTTGCCTGGGCGCTATGCTTGGTAAACTGGTAGCAGTAAGCGGCGCTGCCCAAAAAATTGCCGAGGTACTGGTTAAAGCCGTTGGCGAAAAATACATTCAATGGGCGCTGGTTACCGCCGGTTTTATTATAGGTATTCCGCTGTTTTATGGTATTGGCTTTGTGCTCATGGTGCCGCTCATATTTTCTGTAGTATACAAGTATAAGCTACCTGCTGTATACATCGGTTTACCTATGCTGGCTTCCTTATCGGTTACGCACGGGTTTTTGCCGCCGCACCCTTCACCATCGGCCCTGGTGGTACTGTTTCATGCAAATATGGCTACTACCTTTATTTACGGGTTAATGATAGCCATACCTGCTATTGTATTAGCCGGACCGGTATTTGCCCAATTCTTAAAAAAAATACCATCAGAACCACTTGCCACATTCAGGGCCGAGGAATTGCCCCCCGATAAATTACCCGGGGCGGCAAATAGTTTTTTTACTGCCTTGCTGCCGGTAATGCTGTTAATGCTTACCGCTTTTTTACCATACCTGGGTATCAAAAATAAAGATCTGTTAAAAATCATTGCCTTCCTTGGCGATCCGTCTATTGTTATGCTGATAGCTCTTATTGTAGCTACCTATACCCTGGGCATTAAACAGGGAAAAAAAATGAGCCAGCTGGCTGTAAACTATACCGACGCTATAAAAGACATTGCTTTGATAATGCTCATTATTGCCGGCTCAGGTGCATTTAAAGAGGTATTAACTGCCAGTGGTGTAAGCAGCCAGATAGCCTCCCAATTGCAGACCTTTAATTTACCACCTTTGGTTTTGGGTTGGGTTATAGCCGCAATAATACGCGTTAGCTTAGGTTCGGCTACCGTAGCGGGATTAACCGCCGCGGGGATTGTGGCATCATTAGTAGCGCAAAATCATGTGAACCCTAACCTGATGGTGCTTTCCATAGGCGCAGGCAGCCTCGCGTTTTCACACGTGAACGATTCGGGATTTTGGCTATATAAAGAATATTTTAACCTTAGCATAAAAGATACCATCAAATCATGGTCGGTGATGGAAACATTGGTGTCGGTGGTCGGTTTGGCCGGGGTATTAATTATTAACCAGTTTGTAAAATAATGCTCCCATGAAAAAGATCTTTAAATTCATAACCGCTTTACTGCTTTTGCTAACCGCCAGCAATGTTAATTATGCCCAGGAGGCTGTAGGAGGTGGTTATTACACCTCATTTGATGGTACAAAAATTTATTACGAGGTTAAGGGTGATGGTTTTCCGGTTTTGCTGATCCACGGCTTTTCGGGTACCGGGCAGGGCTGGAAGAATGGTCCATTGTTCAACGATCTGCTGAATGCCGGCTATAAAGTGATCATACTTGATCAGCGAGGCAATGGCCGGTCGGATAAGCCTCATACCGATGCCGGGTATGCCAACGATGCCGAGGCAAAGGATATAATGGGTTTAGTAAGCAGTTTAGGTATCAAAAAATATAATGTGGTGGGTTACTCGCGGGGCTCTATCATTGCATCGCGTATTTTGGTTTTAGATAAAAGGGTGCAAAAACTGGTAATGGGCGGCATGGGCGATGCCTATACCAACCCCGATTGGCCAAGGCGGGTGCATGCTTACAAAGCATTGATGGGCGATACAACTTTTCATGATGTGGATGGCATGATCAAATACATCCATAGTAATCCATTATTTGATGTTACCGCATTAATGTTTCAGCAAAAGCACCAGCCCTCAACCAGTAAACAGGAACTTGCTAAAGTGAAAATACCTGTGCAAATTATTTGTGGAACTGAGGATAAGGATGGCGGATCTGAAGAAGGACTTCAGCAGGCTATTCCCGGATCAAAATTAACCTACATCCCCGGCGATCATAATGTTGCGGGTAAAAGTGTCCAGTTTTCTGATACAGTACTGGCGTTTTTGAAATAGCTTGTTTCTGCATTTGGCAGGTATTAGCAGGCAGTTTTTCGTTATCTTTGTTCATTAGTCAATGCATTGATAGTCTTGTTGGTATGTATTGTTAACTGTCTTTAAATCACTATTTGCCCGCTTGAACCTGCTTGCCGCCATCTGCATTTCGGCTTGTTATTTGTATAGGTGTTACCCGGTATATTTTATAACACTTACCAGATAATATTTTTATGAAAAAGTTAATCATATCCACTTGCCTGTTTTTTGCGTTCCTGCTTACGTTTGCATCAAACATACAGGCACAAACTACAAAGAAAAAGGGAATTAGCGATCAGGGAAAAGGGGCTATTATAGGTGGTGCCGGCGGCGCCGTTGTTGGTGGCTTAGTTGGCCATAACGTAGGCGGAGCTTTAATTGGCGGTGCAATTGGTGCAGGAGGAGGTTACATTATTGGTAATGAAACCCGCAGGGCCAGAGAGAAGAAAGAACGTGCGCGCCGTATTGCCTGGCGCCGTGCCCACCCAAGGCACCATCGCCCATATACCAAAACCACTACCGTTACTACGGTTAAATACCAATAAAGTTAAAAAAGGTTAAAATAGCCTGGTAAGCCTGCGGTTATGTTAATCGTGGGCTTTTTATTGTTATCTTAAGGCACGGGGCCTGGTAAAAGGGTCCGGAGAAAATAAATTTTATTGCATGCTTAAAAATCAAATTATTCGTTAAAGCATTTGTGTTAATTGTTAAAAATACCAAACTGCATATTTAAGTATTCCGTTTAATGTATAATGGGTAAAGCGTTTATAGCATTATTATTTTGTTTTATTTCTTATGCCGCAATGGCGCAAAGTTTCACGCCTGTTGCTGACACTACTAAAAACAGAGCTGATACTGTTAAGCAGCGAGACCTGATAGATGTCTTCAGATCCGTGTTCAGTATTAAGCCAAGGAAGATATCAGCTATCGAAAAAAAGAAAATTTATTTTTCATTTTTGCCCATATCTTCTTCAGATGGGAGAAGCGGCGGCCGGGCGTTGTTTACTTCAACTACAGCCGGTTTTTACCTCGGCGACCTGGCAACAACAAACCTTTCGAGTTTTACATTCACGCCTTATTTTAATTTAAAAGGCCGTTATGGCTTGCCCATCAGATCAAACATATGGCTTAATAATAACGAATGGAATATTGTAGGCGATACCCGTTTACTGGTTTACCCACAATATACCTGGGGCCTTGGTGGCAATATGCCCGAAGATCATAAGTTTTTGGTAGAGTATAACTATGTTCGTTTTTACCAAACCGTGCTTAAAAAAATAAAACCATATTTTTATGCTGGGGTAGGGTACAACCTGGATTACTATGTAGATATGGAAAGCCAGGGTAACAATAACCTGCGTAACTTTGCTAATTACAAATATGGTACAGCTACAAACCAGGATGCGTTTTCATCAGGGGCAACTTTAAACTTATTGTATGATACCCGTAAAAATTCAATAGATCCACTGCCCGGAGTTTATGCCAATGTATCCTACCGGTTTAATACCAGGCTGTTGGGAAGCCATACCAACTGGCAATCATTATATATTGATGTGCGTAAGTACGTTTCGCTAACCAATTCGGGGCCTAAAAATGTGCTGGCATTTTGGTCGTACTATTGGACATCGCTAACACCAGGAACCCCCTATCTTAACCTGCCCAGTTTAGGTTGGGAACCTTACCAACGATCGGGCCGTGGGTTTAAGCAAAATCGTTACAGGGGCCAGCGCCTTGCCTATTTTGAAACTGAATACCGCCGCGATATAACCCGTAATGGCTTGCTTGGCTTTGTTTTATTTGCCAATGTAAACTCCGTAACCGAGCCCGATAATATGAAATTTACCTTTTGGCATCCGGCTGGTGGTACGGGGCTTAGGTTTAAATTCAACAAAAAGTCGGGTACAAATATCAGTCTCGATTATGGAGTAAGCCGCAACTATTCTTCAATAAACCTTAATTTGGGCGAAACTTTTTAAGTCCATAGTTAGTGGTATCTTTGGCCCGTATTTAATCCATTAACCATGGTCTACCGGCCATCTACTAACAACATATGACCAAAAAGCGATACTTTTTTTTAATTCTCATATTAGGTTCGCTTACCGCTTTAGGGCCTTTTTCTATAGATATGTACCTGCCCGGTTTTAAGGCAATAGCAAAATACCTGCACACCAGTACAGATGAGGTGGCCCTGTCACTTTCCAGCTTTTTTATTGGGATCTCGGCCGGGCAGTTATTGTATGGCCCATTGCTTGATAGGTTCGGGCGTAAAAAACCTTTGTATTTTGGGCTATGCTTGTACATTGTAACATCTATAGGTTGTTTCTTTTCCACTTCGCTAGAGATGCTGATCATTATGCGGTTTTTCCAGGCGGTGGGCAGCTGCGCGGCAGGAGTGGCTTCCATGACCATGGTACGCGATTTGTTCCCGGTGAAGGATAATGCCAAAGTATTTGCCTTGCTGATATTGGTACTTGGGGCATCCCCAATGATTGCACCTACTGTTGGTAGCTATATAACAGCCGCGTTTGAGTGGCAGGTTATATTTTTAATCCTCACCATCATAGCTGTATTGATTTTATTAGCTGTAATATTCTTTTTACCCGAAAGCTACCAGCCCGATCCCTCATTCTCCTTAAAACCAAAACCCATCATTAATAATTTTTTGGAGGTAATAAAAGAGCCCCAGTTTTTCACTTATGCCATAAGCGGGGCCTTTGCATTTGCCGGTTTGTTTGCATATGTATCCTCATCGCCCATTGTATTTATAGAGGTATTTAAAGTGAGCGAGAAAACCTTTGGCTGGATCTTCGCCGGGCTTTCGATAGGTTTTATTGGGTCGAGCCAGGTTAACAGCATGCTGGTGAAAAGATACAGCAGCGAGCAACTGGTAAACACTTTCCTCATTTGCATGGTAATTATTTCTGTTGTGTTTTTGATAGCATCGTTAAATGGCTGGTTTGGTATGGGCGGCACTATAGCCGTAATATTTGGGGTTTTATGCTGTGTAGGGATTTGCAGCCCCAATACATCAGCCTTGTCGCTGGCACCATTCACCAAAAACGCCGGCTCAGCTTCTGCACTTTTGGGAGCTTTTCAAATGGCAGTAGGTTCGCTGGCATCAGTAGGTATTACATTGATAAAAAGCCAAACTACCTTGCCAATGGCAGGGGTAATGGCGGCTTCATCCATAGTGGCATTATTGGTATTGGTTATTGGCAGGAGGTTTATTAAGAATAAAGTAGAGGCTGTGGCCGGAGCAGCCGTGGCGGCGCATTGATGCTTTAAAAAAAGAAAAATCAAAAGTAGTAAGTCATGCTGAAACAAAGTTCGGCATGACTTATAAATCTGATCATTCAGGGTTTCGTTAACGCGTTATCTGCACATTTGAAATTTGTATATCTGCACATCTATCTACATCAATACCTCATCAATTATCCCAAACTCTTTAGCCTCGTCAGCTATCATCCAGTAATCACGATCTGATACCTCATATACTTTTTCATAAGGCTGGCCACTGTGTTTGGCAATAATCTCGTAAAGTTCCTGCTTTATTTTGAGTACCTGGCGGGATGCTATCTCGATATCAGAGGCCATACCCTGCGCCCCGCCCGATGGCTGGTGCAGCATTACCCGGGAATGCCGTAATGCCGCCCGCTTACCTACCGCACCGCCGCAAAGTAATACCGCCCCCATTGATAAGGCCATCCCTGTGCAAATGGTTGCCACATCCGGACTGATGAAATGCATGGTATCATAAATACCTAAGCCTGCATATACCGAACCACCGGGCGAGTTGATATACATCTGGATATCCTTTTTGGCATCGGTTGACTGCAGAAAAAGCAATTGGGCCTGGATGATGTTGGCCACGTTATCATCAACCGCCTGGCCCATGAAAATGATCCGGTCCATCATGAGGCGCGAGAACACGTCCATCTGGGCAACGCGCATTTCGCGCTCTTCGGTAATGTAGGGAGTCATGGCTGTGGGCAGCATATTTTTTTCGACCCCTGAAATGTAGCTATCTACCTGCGAACCGGCAATAGCATGGTGCATGACCGCATATTTGCGGAATTCCTGTTTATCGATATTCATAAAATTTTGGTTTTTGTTAAGTTCGGAGTCTCAGGTTGGAAGCCTTTAGTCTAATGATTTATAACGACCTGGAACTTAAGACTACTGACTCATGACTTGAAAAATCGGGCTATTTTTTGTTTAAAACTCAAGTGTTCGGGTTGGGTAAATAGTTGCTGGTGCGCGGCTTCTATCTCTTGTTTTAGCTGCCTGCGGCCATATTGCTGCACTAAAGCATAAACCTGCTTTTGGGCCGCTGTATCAACCTGCAGGTCATGATCCAGCAATAGTTTTGCATCAAACAACAAGGCATCGCCGGGTTGCTGCGCTTTAAGCAGGTGGGCTTCTATATAGGCTATATTATTTAAGGAAGTCCTCATACGTTAATGCTTTTTGTTTAACTGTTTCCCTAACTTTTTCGATGCATTTATATTTCTGCACTGTTGCCGAGCGTACACCCGAAAAGCCGAACGTTTGCGCCACCTCTGTCATCGGGAGCTTATCGAAATAAAAGGAGCGGAGGAGTTCCATACAACGCTTGCCAGCCGTCTCCAGGAAGCGGAGTAGCTTGTTTTCATCGGGAATGGTTACAATCTCGGCAGTAGTGTTTGCTGTATCTGCTTCATTTAAGGGGGATGTTTGCCTGCCTTCTTTATAGCGTTTGAGCCACAAATACCTGGCGGTGCCATAAATATAGGCGCCATCGCTGTTGTTTATGGCTAAATCAGCCGATCGTGTTTTTTCGTAATAGCTGAGCAAAGCATCCTGGAAAACATCCCTTGCCTCATCAAATGATCCGCCGCATTTAGCCACGTACTTTGCCACCGCCGGGAATACTTTTTTGTATAAGCCGATAAAAAGCTCCTGCCTTTTTGCTGCTTGCTCCTGTAATTTAACCGCATCCATTGTTTACTGTTTATTACTATGTGCAAGTTAAGGAAGATATATCACCTTTTTTGGAGAAAAGATTTTTTGAGCAAGGAGCAAGGGTTTTTTGAGCAAGGATTTTTGGACAAAAGACAAAGGACTTTTGTATGTCACCAAAGTGATGCTGAATTACACGAACCACGCAACACGAATCACAAACCAGGCAACACGAACCACGCAACATAAATCAAAACTTACTTGCCCTAAAGGCTGTCACCTTGGAACCGTCTGCCCCAATGGTTTCAAAAATGATCTTGCTCTCGGTTAGCTCCGATACGGTGAAAACATAATTGCGGGTTTTGCCATCGGGCAGTACTTCTGTTATATTCATGTTACTGCCATTAAGGGTATAGGTACCATGCGCCAGGAATTTCCCTCCCCATACTATCAGGAACTTCATTTGGGGGGTAAATTGAATATAGGGAACAACCTCATCCAGCTCGGCCTTTTTCATGGTATCGGGCGGACTGGCATTGGGATGCTCCACCTTCACGTATTTCCATTTACCGGTAAGGGTAGTAACCGATACCGAAGGCTTGCAAGCTGTGATAAACAGTAACACAACAGCCAGCAACAAAAAGCTATGTTTAATCATAACGGTTATAATTGTTTGCCTAAGCTATAAAATTGTCGCCAAAATAAACAGAAAATTATTTGCCCTTCATTTGCTTTCTCATTCGTTCCTCGGCTTTTTTTACTTCGTCTTTTTCGCTCATCGGGAAGTCGGTTTTGAGTTCCTTTTTGTCCGGGTTATTGGTACCGGGGACTGTTTTTTTAGTCACGGTTTTATTTGATGCTGGCGTTGCCATGATCGTAGGGTTTTAATGATGTTACTATTTAAACTCATGAGGGTTTAAAATTGTTTGCAATTGCTAAAAGTATCGGATTTTACAAAAGATTATAAATAGTTTTAATAAAATGAAGAGAATTTTACTTGACAACTTGTCAAGTAAAATGTATTATTGTAAAAAGAATGGTAGGATGAAAACAATGACTGTTGGAGAATTTAAATCTCATTTTGCGGAAGTGCTGGAACAGGTTAAAGCCGGAGTGGGTTTTGCTGTTACTTACGGCAAGAAAAAGGAAATTGTGGGCTACTTTTTACCAGAGTCGCAGCTTTTAAAACCAAAACGAAAACTTGGTTTATTAGAAGGCAAGGTAAAAGTAAGTTTTAAACAAGACTTCAGAATGACGGAGGAGGAATTGTTAGGATGAGTTTTCTACTTGATGCCCACACCTTATTGTGGGCAATATCAGATCAGAAAAAACTATCATCCAAAGTGATTACTATTCTGGAAGATGCGAATAACGAAGTTTTTGTAAGCGCAGTAACGTTTTGGGAGATATCGTTAAAATACTCATTAGGAAAGCTGGATTTAAATGGCGTAACCCCTGATGATCTGCCCAAACATGCCGAAGAAACCGGGTTTAGTTTACTGCCGCTCCTGCCGTCAGAATCATCCGGTTATCATCAACTTAATGCAGCTTGGCACCGCGATCCCTTTGATAGGATGCTGATATGGCAGGCTATTACCAATAACTTAACACTGCTTAGTAAGGATAAAAATGTAGCTCAATATAAATCTGTTGGCCTTAAGTTAATTTGGCTATAAATCAAATAAATACAAGTAACAAACCCGAAATCACACATCCGATATCCGAAATCAAAAAATATTTTTCAAAATAATTGTAACATCCTGTAATTGCAACTGTCTTAATGACACTATATAGCCAAGGTACTCCAATCCAGTTTAAGCTATATGTTATTTGTGAGGGCCCGCACCTTAAGGGTTCCGTTAAAAATCAAAAAATTAAAATTCTAAATCTTTTAAAAAAATGAACAATTCAATTTCGATGTTATTTTGGGCTGTACCTGTAATTCTGGTACTTGTAATGTACAAGTTTGTTTTGCGGGTGTTTTTTGGTATGGTGATAGTCCCCGACGACCGTATTGGCCTGGTGGTAAAAAAGTTCACCCTGTCGGGCAAATCACGCCTTCCCGATGGCCGTATTATTGCCACTGCCGGCGAGGCCGGTATGCAGGCCAAAGCGCTTGCGCCGGGTTTGTACTGGGGCATGTGGCCATGGCAGTACGGTATTACCATGGAGCCTTTTACCATTATTGAGCAAAACAAACTGGGGCTGGTGAAGGCGAAGGATGGAGCCATCCTGGATACCGGTAGGGTACTGGGCAAACCGGTAAACTGCGACAAATTCCAGGATGCGATAGCGTTTTTGGATAACAACGGGCAGAAAGGTCCGCAGGCTGCCTTTCTTACGCCGGGTAGTTACCGTATCAACACCTTTTTGTTTGAAATTGTGATGGTGCCTATTACCCAGATCCAGGAAAACAAGGTGGGTGTTATTACAACGCTTGATGGTGAACCATTGGCAAAGGGCGAAATTGCAGGCTACTCGGTGGATGGTCATAAAAACTTCCAGGATCCAATAGCGTTTATTAACGCGGGCGGCCGTAAAGGTTTGCAGGAAGATGTGATACTGGCAGGTACTTATTACCTAAATCCCTGGTTTGTAATTGTGGAACAGGTGGATATGGTTTACATCCCTATTGGTTATGTAGGTGTGGTAAACTCCTTTGTTGGGCCCGAAGGTAAAGACACCAGCGGCGATGCTTTTAAGCACGGTAATATTGTAAAACGTAACGAAAAAGGTGTTTGGGAAGAACCGCTTGACCCTGGTAAACACCCTGTAAACATATATACCCACGCGGTAGAAATTGTGCCTACTACCAACATTGTATTAAACTGGGCCGATAGCCGCACAGAAGCGCATGAGCTGGATAAGAACCTGTGCACAATTACCGTAAGATCAAGTGATGGTTTTACATTCAATTTGGATGTATCGCAGATTATACACGTGCCCCGCAACGAAGCGCCAAAAGTAATAGCCCGTTTTGGTAAAATGAAAAACCTGGTATCGCAGGTACTGGAACCTACCATTGCCAACTATTTCCGTAACTCGGCACAAAGGAGTGATGTGATAGGCTTTTTGGCAAACCGTATACAAAGGCAAAATGATGCCAAAGAACATATCAGCACGGTACTGCAAACTTATAACGTAATAGGGGTGGATACACTGATAGGCGATATAGTGCCGCCAGCCGCCTTAATGAAAACCCTTACCGACCGTAAAATAGCTGAACAGGAAAAAGTGACTTACGAAATACAACGCCACGCGCAAATTGAGCGTAAGGAGTTTGAAAGCGCCAGGGCCGGTGCAGATATGCAGCCGGAGGTTGTAAAATCAACCCGCCAGGTAGAGATCAATACCCAGATGGCAGCGTCAAGGGTTGCCGCCTCACGTGGTGAAGCCGAAGCCAAAACCATTAACGCCAAGGCCGATGCCGAAGTTAAGATTACAATAGCCAAAGCTGATGCCGAAGCCAAAACAGTGAACGCCAAAGCCGATGCCAATGCAACAGAGGTGAACGGCTTGGCCGAAGGTGCAAAAATTAAAGCCATAGGTATGGCCGAAGCTGAAGTAACTAAACAGAAAACCGAAGCAATGGGTACCGAGCAATACGCCATAGTACGTGTAGCCGAAGCCCTTGCCAGCAATGGTATTAAACTGGTGCCAGAAATACTGGTAAGCGGTAAAGATGGCGGCGGTAACGGCATGATAGATGCCCTTATAGGCAGCGAAATGCTCAGGAAGCTACAGAAGGCTAATGAAGATGGTGCAGTGAGTGGAGGTGTAGTGAATGGTGAGTAGTGAATGGTGAGTAGTGAATGGAGAGTAGTGAGTGGTGAATGGAGAGTAGTGAGTGGTGAATGGAGAGTGGTGAGTGGTGAGTAGTGAGTAGTAAATGAACCATCGTAATAACAATGACGGTTTTATAAAAGGTGCATCTTAGGGTGCACCTTTTGTGCTATACCCCAAAAGGTTTAAGTATATCAAATAGTGCCCAGCCGGCAGCCAGGGCAATAGTAAGTACTTTTGTCCTGGCGCTTACTTTGTATACGCTCCTGATATTGGCGCGGCAAACGGATACGGCAACAAATAGCGTAAACAAAATTACAATGCCAGATATTACCAGCCTTGTATCGGTAATTTCTGAACCAAATTGACTATTCAGTTTAAAGCCGATCTCTTTTTTATAAATGATAAGTAATTCTATAGCCTTATAAGTTGATACCAGGCATAATATTAGCCATCCGGCTTTTTTTCGTAACCCGAAAAGTAAGATTCCTATCGGGAGCAGTAAATAGGAGATAGATGAATAAAAGAAAAACGGGCTGTAAAAAGCCGGGTTAAACAAGGCGATTAATATTAATTTACCACCAAATATCAAAGCCACTATATACAGGGCTGCTGCGATAATAGTAATTATGTTAATATATTTTGATACGGGCGGTAATGCTGCTGATAGTGGGTTTAGAAAGTTAACTATGGATTGACCTATCCGGGCTGCTTTTTGCTGATGAATAACCTTTTGCTGTTCGGCGGCTTCAACGTCGATATAAAGCAGCTCAAGTTGTTCGGGAGTGAGCTGTCTGTTATTTAATTCTATATGAGCGGCCTCAACGGCCAAAGGATGATAATTATCAGGGTTATTAATAACAGTAAGTAATTCGGCATTCCTTAATGCTTTATACCGGTTAAAAAATGGATTTATATCAGGCATTAGGTTTTGGATTAGGGTTAGCGAATATAAATAATATCTGCTTATAAAGTTTTGAACGTTATGCGGCAAAAATTTAGCTTATTATATAAGCTGTTAATTTTTGTTAAATGCTGTTGGGTGTAACGGCAGTTTAAATTTTATGATTATTTTTATAGATGCTTAAACATTTGCTTTTATTATTCCTTTGCAGTATACCGGCAGCAATTGCATTTGGCCAAAGTGTGCAAAACGGGGTAGTATATGAAAATAAAACGCGTGTGGTGCTGCAAAGTATAAAAGTTGAAAATTTAAGCACCCGCAAATTCATGATCACCAATAAATTGGGCGCATTTAGTATAGAGGGTAAGGCCGGCGAATTGTTGGTGTTTAGCGGTTATTTTTACAAATCGGATACGGTTTTACTTACCGGTAATAAGCCGCTTGAAATATTCCTGACGCCCCGGCATAATATGCTTAACGAGGTAAATGTAACCGCAACCGAAGCTATACATACGGGATCATTCCTGGCTCCCGAATATCATAACCAAACAATGGTTTATCAGCGGGATGCAAAAGGAAATTACACGGGGGGAATAGCTTTAAGACTCCATTACTTTAAAAAGGACGAAAAAAGAAAAGCTAAACAAGCTGAATTTTTGAAAGACCAGGAACAGCAGGACGAAATTGCCAAAGTTTTTAATGCCGATTATATATCCAAATACCTGCCTTTAAAAGGTAAGGATATGGACGACTTTTTGGTTTTGTACACGCCATCGCCCGGGGTCTACTTCAGTAAAGATTTTAACCTTTTGGTTTATCTTGATACCAATTATAAAGCTTTCCTGAAAATACCGGCTGATAAAAGGAATACGCAGCTGGAGCAATAATTTTTGCAGGCAGTATGGCAATTGGTTATAAGTTTGTGTTTGGGGATATTAAGAGATCAATTGCTTTTATGCGATTATCAGGCTAACCTGAAATGTATTTCGGTCGGCTTGGTACTATCGGCCATGGGTTAAATCTGAACGTTTTGCTAAAATTAATTATTTACTTCACAGCTCAGCATCCACTGAATCCCGAACTTATCGGTAAGCATACAAAAAAAAGCGCCCCAGAACTGGTGTTCAACAGGCATCATTACAAAGCCACCTGCCGAAATGCTATTAAACAGCCCGGTAGTCTGTTCCTCGCTGCTGGTATCCAATGTTACCATAAAATTATTACCTGCATTTAGGGTCCTTCTGACGGCGGGCATATTCATGCCCATTAATACCGCGCTGCCCACAGGTAAAGCCATGTGTCGGCATATCCTTCATGCGCTGTAAATTAGAACTCGCCGCCAAAAACAGATTTGTAAAAATTGAAGACCGCTTAATACTTGTGCTAAAGAGCGCTAAAAAGTTCAATTTGAACTTAACTAAAAGTAAAATATCTATAATATTATTAATGTAAAAATTAATAATATTATAATTGCGATATTAAATAATTATTAGTTAAATTAGCTAAACGTAAACCAACATAAACCTATAAGTATGGAAACAATAATTGTAAATGGGGCAACTTACTGGTTGCCCGAAAGCAACGACGATGTAATTGCCCTGGTAAATGAGGCCGCGAACAACAACGAGATCATTTGCGTTCGCGGCTCCGGCCACTCATTTCCGTTGGTGGGGACGCTTGAAACAGAACAGCAATCGTCAACCGGGAAAAAATACAAGTACATTATGCTTGCAAAAATGTATGGTGTGGAGATGCTTGATGCCGACACTGTAAAAGTGCAGGCGGGTTGCCATCTCGGCCCCGACCCTTTTGACCCTACAAAAATCTCTACCCTGGAAAATTCCTTATGTTATTATTTAGATAACTTAGGTACTGCTGCAGGCGACCCTTCATTAAATCGTTCACTGCCCGATCTGGGCGGCATAACACATCAAACAGTTGGCGGTTTTTTATCAACCTCTTCTTCGGGCGGCTCAACTCAATATTCTTTTGAGGATGCATTGATAAGCGTTGATATAGTTACCTGCAAGGCAGGGGAGGGCGCTGCTGTAACTACTTTTACAAAGCCGGCCAATAATCCGGATGATCCATTTTATGCAGCAGGTATAGCTTCAATGGGCTTGTTTGGCGTTATTGTTTCTGCAACCTTTAGCTGCTCGCCCCAGTTTTATATCGAGGGATCGGAAACTATTACTTATACAGACCAATGCACCCTGATCAACCTGTTCGGAAATGCCCCCGGTTTGCCAAATATGCAAACTTTTTTACAGCAAACCGAGTATACCCGCTTAATGTGGTGGCCGCAGCAAAATCATGAAAACCCGGAAAAGGATCTGTCGCGGATGGTAGTTTGGCAGGCACAGCGTACAGATCAAAGCGGAGCCATAGCCTACGCAAAACATGCTTATGACTTAAAGGGGACTCAACCACTTGCTGATGGACTAAAACCATATGAAGAAGTACCTTATATTTTTGGCAAACCCGATGCGGCTAACGTAGCGGCCAATCTTTTATATACCGCTATTGGCCAATGGCCCACCTGGCTGAAAAACCTTATCGGCGATAATATGGAATATGAAATTATTAAAGCCTTTGTAGAAAGTATTTATGGATCAAAAATATTTCCTGTTATAATGGACATTTTTGTGCCCGTTGATACGCCAACAAATGCCAATAAAGGGCCGCAGCTATTTGCCGATCTTTGGTATACAGGCTTACCTATGGATAACCAAATGAGCGATAAGCTGATGCCGGTTTGGTTTACCGAGCTATGGATAGATATTAACCAGTCGGAGCAGGTGATGGATGCGCTGAAAACTTATTACGATAGCCAGCCAATTACTATCGACCTTAGTTTTAGCTGTGAAATTTATGCGGCCAAACAAAATATTTTTTGGCTTAGTCCTTCATACAACCAGGATGTTATACGTATAGATGTGTTTTGGTTTGCCAATAACCTGGGCGATCCGGCAACATTTTATCAAAGTTTTTGGGATTTATTAGCGCCGTTTAATTTTCGTCCACACTGGGGGAAATACATCCCCGACACGGTTAACAACGTACCGGGAGTAACATATATAGCCGATAAGTACCCCAAATGGAATGATTGGATGAATTTAAGGAACACAATGGATCCTCAGCAAGTTTTTGTAAACGATTACTGGCGTTCAAAATTAGGGATCCCTGTGACAGAATTGTTTTTAACACAGCTGTAAAGCAAACAAAAAAAGCGGCGATGAGCCGCTTTTTTTACAACTCTTCTTTCTCTGCTTTGTCTTCGCTTTTTGGCCCGTCTCTTTCAACCGTAATACTGCAATCGCCAACAAAGGCGGCTACGGCGCCAACGGCCGCAAGTACCGGCGCCAGTAAAATACCTATAAGGCCAACTGTTAATGGGAAGGTCATGAGTTCTTTGCCGGCATGATCTGTAATGGTGATTTTTGTTACGTTGCCGTCGGCTATCAATTCTTTTACTTTTTTAAGCAGGTTATCGCCGTGCAGGTAAAAGGTTTCTTTTATGGTCATGATTGAGTTTTATTAAGTGAATAATGGGTTTTTATTTCCTTTTGACTCAGCTTTGCTGATGTTGTTACAAAAAAGCAGGATGGTACCATGAAGAAAAATAAGACCATTATTATTTTAACCCATTTTTTGATTTGGATAATCTCGTCAACACTGTATATTTATTTGACGGAGCCGATTGTTAAATGGCTTTTTCCCGGGTTTGATAGTGTTGAAATTTGGTTGCTGTTTTCTGTGGCGGGCCTTGTTGTTATATTGATATCAATTGTAATATTAATGCTTGTGCGATTGACGAAGATATAAGCTAATCGAATCACAAATCAGCCTTCTACAGCTTGAACAGGAATCAATAGCTGATGATGGGATTTTTGAACAACGAGTAACTAACAATGGTGCGATGAAAACATCGACCATAAGCTAAATCAGATTTAATTTACTTTATTTGCGGCATAGCGACGCGTCGCCATTTTATCTGTAACCAATCTTAACAAAAAAATATACGAGTGAAAAAGTTCTCATTGCTGCTACTTTGTGTTTTGTCACTTTGCCAGGTTTACGGGCAAAGCCAGGAGGGTAAACTGGCTCCCAAGCCGCTTTTCCGCGATCCGTTATACGACGGCGCCGCCGACCCGACGTTAATTTGGAACCGCGCCCAAAAAAAATGGTTTATGTTTTATACCAACCGCCGTGCAACTGACACAACCGGTGGAGGCGTGGCGTGGGTGCACGGCACCGAGATAGGTATAGCCGAATCTGCCGACGGAGCTAATTGGAAATATCGCGTTACAGCTAAAATCGACTATAAACCGGATGCAGGGTTTACCTATTGGGCTCCCGAGGTGATTGAGTATAAAGGTGTTTACCACATGTACCTCACTTATGTACCAGGCGTGTTTAATGACTGGGAGCATCCGAGAAACATCATTCATCTTACCAGTAAAGATCTTTTGAACTGGAAATATAAATCGACACTGAAACTCATTAATGACAACGTAATTGATCCTTGTGTTTTGCAATTGCCAGACGGTACATGGCGAATGTGGTATAACAATGAGAAAGACCATAAATCCATTTATTTTGCAAATAGTGCTGATTTATACCATTGGACAGATGGGCAGAAAGCAATTTATGATCAGCCGGGTGAGGGGCCGAAGGTTTTCAAATGGAAAAATAAGTACTGGATGATCACCGATGTATGGCAGGGACTGGCGGTATATTCTTCTGACGACATGAAATCATGGAAACGCCAACCGGGTGCTAATTTGCTTGCGGAACCAGGCAAGGGACCGGATGACGGAACCAAAGGCGGGCACTGCGATGTGCGTGTAAGTTCAAACGGCCGGGCTTATTTGTTTTATTTCCTGCACCCCGGAAATACAGGGGCGAAGGCGAGCCGCTACCAAAAGCAACGATCCAGTCTGCAGGTGGTGGAACTCAGGTATGCTGATGGGAAACTGTCATGCGACCGGGATTTGCCCACTTATGTAGATTTGAAACCGTAATTAAAACGTTCAACATTTAATTGTTACCTCAACTGTTAAAGTATCCTCGCAATTCGAAGTCCCCGACCTCGAACAACAGGAATTGATTTTTCTTTTTTACTTTCGCGAAAAATTATTCTGAATGAAGGAGCAACTACTTACGTTAATTACAGCATCCCAACAGGGATCGGTGCTGTTTAGCGAAGTTATAAAATTGATTGAAACGTATTACAATCATCAACCAACAGCCTTTAAAAATGGTGATGTTTATAACGAGGCTACACAAAACCAGGGGAGTGCAAAGGTTTTTGCCTGTGCCCAACTTAACAACTTAAGCGCGGCAGACACACTCTATTTATTTGCCGAGCATTACCAGTCGGTATTGGCTAATCCGGACGCTGCGGACCATCAAAATATCAGGCAGTTTATGGCCYATGGCTGGCCTGGCGTTGTTTTTGAAGGTGAGGCGTTGACCGCGAAATAATAGCGGTTTAGGGTCAGCGAAAATCATGTATAGATTCAGATATATAGAATTATTGTTTGTTTAAGCATCCTGGAGAAACAGGCATAGTAGTTCAAAGTCAGAGGCTTCCAACAGTGGGGTGAGTTTTTGTGATCAGTAGTTAACTCATCTGCCTTGATATTCTTAATAACACCAACATATTATTAAAAATAAATATGCCGGTTTGCATTGATAAAATATTTACATATATTATCTTTAGCTAATTAATAAACCAAATATCTTGTCCTATGAAAACAATAAGAATATTGCTGTTGGCAGTACTGCTGCCTTTTGCTGTCAATGCGCAAACGGCGCAATCCCAAAAAACACACAAACACGTAGCCCCTTCAGGAAGGGGACATCAAAAAAACGACAGCCTTGTACGCGGCGTTTCGTTTAGTGTTTTTGTAGCCTCTGTTGCCGATTTTGCCGACAGTACCAAAAAGCCGCTTGCGAAAACTGCCTGGCAATTATGGAAGAACGAAAAATGGGCCCAACTGGCGCAGTTTTTCAGCACAAACAACCTTAACGGCGGCTGGCCCCCAAACCGTGGCGCCCTGTCATTAAAAATGATTACGTTGCAGGCCGGCCTGTTGGTTGATCGCTATGGAGGTTATTACGATGCCGACAGTGTTTTCCAGGACAAGGGTACCTTTGTATCATTTGTAGGTGTGCCGTTTCCAAAACGCGCTTTGCCCGATAAAACCTTACAATCGCCATACAGGGTTTATAAAATTGTAAAACCTATTGACAGTGTAAAAAGAGGTCAGATTATCCCCTGGTTTGATAAGCCCGGTTTAGGTGTTCAGTTTGAATTACCTTATAATATCAATGATCTGGAAAAAGGAGGGTATATTGCCGAACAAAAAGATAAAGAACGGCCCCAAAAATGATAACCAATTATAAAAAGGCAAAGTCGCTCATATTTGATGGCCCCGAACAGGAGATACTGCACAAAACATTCAATTTGAGCCGTGAAACCGCCCTGGTCGCCGCCATAAAACTGAACGACTTTGCCAATAATACCCTCGAAGAGCTACAGGGCGCTATCAGTGCCGCCGACTTTGAATTCATTATAAAAACCGGAGCTTTTGTTACCGACGGCGGCTTTCTGAACCTATATAAGGGCAGCAATAACCTCAGGCTGTATTATTATAAAAAAGGTAATACTATAGTTGTTTTTGCCTACGGCGAATTTCAACCCGGTCGCTATATGCTTTACCTGGAAGGTTTTTGGATAGTTGATTAGCTGTCGAAGCCGTTGTTAGAGTCCATAGGTGTTCGGAAGATTATAAAAGCGGGGGATGTGCGATTCCTTCCTTGGGGAAGGAGGAGGAAGGGGTTTTACGGGTGATAGGACTGCTGCTATTCAAGCGTAAAAGTCTGGCATAGAAACACCTCCCCGCTGTTCGTCGGAGGCTTCAGCGGGGAGAATTAAATGACCTTATCCAATTTTCCTATCTTACATGGCCTAAGTTATCAGAGATGAACGCTACCAACCATAACCTAATAGTTGCCTCAAACCTGGTGAGTGCATCTGCGTTTATTAGCGCGGTTGCCTATTTTATAGTTAAGCCTAAGCCAGGAATACTCGAAGAACTCCTCGCTCTTGTTCTCACTATTCTTATCGCACATTTAATAAGAAAAGGATACAGATGGACCAAGTGGGGGTTGCTCTTTTTATCAATAATATCTGTTCCCCTGTATATCATAAGTTTATTTATGTTTAAGAAAAATGTACTGTCAGAATTACCTAATATCGTTATAAGCCTATTAGAAACAGGAGCTGTTATATACTTATTTTTGCCTTATAGGGAGCTTGATTATGATGAAAGTGAAGCATAGGTGCGAGAGTTACGGATGTGACGGCTTACTTTGCGGCTAAAATTATCATGATAGCTCATAATTGTTCGGAGGCTTCGAACCACGGGTTATTCAATTTTTTTAAGATTATTATAATCTGACCAAAATGTTCTGCCTTTATAAGGGAAAATTTATACCTTACTTTAGCAAAATCAGTATCTCCTATTTGCTCCAATTTTATTGGTAAACCTGAATTATTATTATCACATTATGGAAAAATACTTAACTCTGTTTTTTCTATTGATACCGTTTTACGGCTTTGGGCAAATTAAAATGTCTGGTAAGGTTGTTAATAATAAGGATGGTAAGCCAGTTATCAATGCCAATGTATTCCTAAGTAATGCAACAAATGGTACACAAACTTTGGGTGACGGCTCGTTTGTCCTGAACAACATAAAAAAGGGTAACTACGAGTTAGTTGTGTCGATGGTTGGTTTTGAGACTTTCCGACAGTCGTTGATAATTGATAAAAATGAAAATAATCTCCCGGATATTAAGATCGAACCCAAAGTTATTGGTTTGATGGAGGTAAAAATAAAATCTCAAAAAAATGCAAATTTTACAAAATCTTTAAAGCAGTTCAGTGACGAGTTTTTAGGCACATCTGCCATGGCTCGTGATTGCAAAATCATTAATCCGGAAATGCTCGACTTCAATTATGATAATGCATCAAATACGCTAAGCGCATCATCTGCAGACTTTTTAATAATCGAAAATCTGGGTCTTGGATATAGAATAAAATACCTGTTAAGCAACTTTTATAAAATCAGCAACTATTTCGGAACATTAAAAACTCATTATGATGGCTCTGTATTTTTTGAAGAATTAAAGGGAACGACCAACCAACAAAAAAAATGGCAGCAACGACGTTTGGAAATATATCAAAATTCCTCAATGCACTTTTTACGTTCAATTATTGCCGGTCAAATGGAGGAAGAAGGATTTCGGGTATATCAATACGCATTCGAACCGAATTCCCGACGTCCGCCGGATAGTCTGATAATAGCGAAGGTGAATTATTTTTTGAAAACTAAGGCAATTTCTGGTAATGCAGGGGACTCTCTATCCTTCTGGACCGCAAAGTCAAAATTAGATAAAAATATTCCCGTTCTGAGAGATTATCCCTTAACTCCCGTCGAAGTTTTAAAAAGAACAAATGCTTCTCAAAGCTATGAACTAAGTTGTGAAAATGACGGACTTTTTGTTATTCACAGCGATAACCATCATTTCGCAAAGAACGGAGGTGTAGGGCACTTGACTGATCCCGGTAATACCAAAACTACATTAATTACATTTAATGAGCCCAATGCTTTTTTTGATAGCAATGGAAGCCTGCTATCGCCAAACAGCTTAGCTTATAGCGGCGCCTGGGGGAATTTCCGAATAGCTGAAATGCTACCCCTGAATTATGAACCCCCAGTTGAACTTAAGGCTAACATTCTTCAGCAACCGCCCATAAATTCATCTGAAATGCGAAACAAAGTTCAGGATTCGCTGGTTAAAAAAATCTCAAATTTCAAGAAGAAAAATACTAATAGTTTGCTGTATGTTCATACAGACAAAACTATTTATACAAATAATGAGACCATTTGGTTAGCAGCCTATTTGATGGGGCGAATAAAAGAAAACAATCTTACCCTTTCGGTTGCCTTAGTGGACAATAATGATCGGAGGTTAATTGTTCAGGAACTTTTTGCAATGAAGGATAGTTCCTGGTGCGCTAATGTTAATATCCCCGATACTGTTGGGCCTGGTAATTATCATTTATTGGTGTATGCCAATGTTCTTAATTCACTGGGGAAACCTGTTATGTCATTCGATCAGCCCGTTACTATTAAAACTGCTAAAACTTCACACTTCCGGTCGTCTATTAAATTAATGGATACAATCCCCGATGCTAAAGGCCTTTTGAAAGCATTGGTTAAAATAGAGTCAAGTGAGTTGGCCAACAAATCTGGCTTTAACATAACATACACAACAGGTACTAAAGTTCGTAATGCCAGGACAAATAGTCTTGGAGAATATATAATAGATGTACTGCCAGCAGCCGGAATTGCCCTGGATGTAAAGGTGGCAAAAAATGAAGACGTCCAGTTACTTAAACTAAAAATTCCCGACTTTTATGCCCAACCAGTGGTGGAATTTTATCCGGAAGGGGGCGATATGATTGAAGGCTTAGTGAATCTGATCGGCTGGGAAGCGCGATCGATAACAGGAAAAAGCCTGAGGATTTCCGGTACGGTGTTAAAAAACGGAAAAATCACGGATACCATATCAACAGGATATGATGGCATTGGTAAATTCAGACTCATTCCGGAAAAAAATTGTGTTTATTCATTTCAAATACTTAAAACAGCAAACATTTCTTTACGGGATACGACTTATCTTTTACCTCCTGCCTCGCCGGAGGGTGCCTCAATACATATCGTTAATGCACTTGCAGACGATACATTGAAAGTAAAGCTGCAAAGCGTTAGTGAGCAGAAAGTTATTCTTTTGGTTCACAACTTCAATGATGTAATCGCGTACCGCGAACTAACAATCGCCCCTTTGTCAACAGATATAAGGATAATGCTTGTTGATGCACCCAAAGGATTAGCTACGATCACTTTATTGGATATCACCGGAAGGCCGTTGGCAGAAAGGATTTTTTTTGCTCATTATCAACAAACTTCGGTCATCAGTTTAAAAACTGATAGAAGTGAGTACATGACCCGGCAGAAAGTTAATCTTAGGCTCAAACTTAAAAATAAAGATGGCGTAGAAAGTAATGCAAAAATTTCGGTTGCATGTGTTCAGTCTAACAGGCTGGAATCTTCAAAGCAAATTGATATTACAACATATGCGTATTTAACTTCCCAACTGCAGCAAATTCCTCCTGATCCACTTGGCAAAGCTTATGATAATGTGGATTATGTACAGGACTTGCTTTTGGTAAGAGGCTGGCGAAAATATTCATGGAGAAGTTTAATGACCGGCCTCCCTTCGGATACTGTCGGTTCAGAGTCTATTATTCGTTTTACGGGGCAGGTTAAGGTTTCTGGCAGGCCGTTGAAAAAACCGGTTACAATAACTATAAATAATGGCGATGGGATACAGTCGTTTGATACAAACGCCGATGGTACATTTGAATTGGAGCCAAAAAATATGCTTATAAATATGGGTAAAAGGCTCAGGTTGATGATTGCAGGCAAAATACCCGAAATGTACTCAATTACCATATCCGACCCTTATCCGAAGATAAGTCAAAGCCTGGCTTTCAATCTTTCACCAGAGCCGGCGACGTATTTGCCTGTGGTCAGTTATTCTCAACAAATGCTCCCTGGTATAGACAGGACTATTGCCTTAAAAGAAGTAATTATCAAAGTTCAAAAGATTAATGATTCTTTCATCGATGGGATCAAATGGCATAAGGAAGAAAATGGCATATGCAACGATTTTGTATGTGAAAACGGTATTTTAAACTGCTCTTACCATACTATTACTTCTCCGGGATCAYATAAGCCTTTCATTAATGGTCGATATATTATGAAAGGCAGCCTTTTTCCTGTTGTTTATAAAGGTTGCATTTTGTTTGTCAAAGATGATTCACAAAAAACATATAATCGTATTATAAATGGCATCAACCTGCCAAAGGAATATTATCCGATAGATAAGACATTAATTTCTGGTTCAGAACCTGCATATGAATCAACTATTTACTGGAATCCTGAAATCAAGATCAATTCAGCAAATGAAGTAAACGTATCCTTCTATACCGGGGATATAGCAGGTCGCTTCCAGTTGAATGTACAAGGGCTTGGTGATAATGGCCCATTAAGCGAACATATGTCGTTTATAGTAAAAAAGAGCAGCCAGTAAAAAACAGATATTCATATAACCTTGCTGCTTGAAGGGGGACTTTGAACAGCGGGGATTCACAAACTTTTTTAGGACGACACAGAGGGCCGCTAATTTATTTAATTGTCCCGCCGTTTCTGATACGTTCCACTGTTTCTGGTTCAACTCCCTGCCTTTCTGCAATCACAGACAAAAGTCTGATGATCGTATCCGCCTTCCTTAAAAATGTGGGGATGCTTAAGATAAACCTTGTCAATAATATACTTACCAATGCCACTACTACAGAAACAATAAAATAACCGCCGATATCCATGTTGGAAGATTTTAGTTTAACTCGCTAAATCTAAAACAATAAATCAAATATCTTTTCTAAATGGAAGGTTAAGGTAAAAACCGCACCATTTGTTGATGATCTTGTTTTCCAAAAGGCCTCAATAGGCTATTGTTATCATGTAAAGTTGTTACGGTTGTAATCAGGGATCAGATGCAGTATACAGGCTTAGGCTGGTGCGGTGAAAACACCGACCAGAGGCTAAACGATTCGAAGCCAGGAGACTTCGAACAGCTGGAATGAAATGATCTTATCCAAAATTTCTTATCTTACATGGCCTAAATTAATCAGAGATGAACGCTACCAACCATAATCTAATAGTTGCCTCAAACCTGGTGAGAGCATCTGCGTTTACTAGCGCGGTTGGCTATTTTATAGTTAAGCCTAAGCCAGGAATACTCGAAGAACTCCTCGCCCTTGTCCTCACTATTCTTATCGCACATTTAATACGAAAAGGATACAGATGGACCAAGTGGGGGTTGCTCTTTCTGTCGATAATATCTGTTCCCCTGTATATCATAAGTTTATTTGTGCTGAAGAAAAATGTGCTGTCAGAATTACCTAATATCGTTATAAGCCTGWTAGAAACAGGAGCTGTTATATACTTATTTTTGCCTTATAGAGAACTTGATTATGATGAAAGTGAAGCATRGGCGACAGTTACGGATGTGACGGCTTATTTCGCAGCTAAAATTATCATGATGGCTCATAGTGGTTCGAAGTCGGAGACTTCGAACAGCGGAGGAAGCTAAGAATAGTAGTAATTATGTTCCCCGGGTAACTTGTAGATTTTTTTGCTTTGTTTGAGCTTTAGTATTTCGGTCTCTATGAACTGTTTGGTATAATTTTTTTTATACTTTGTTTGAGAGTCGGCGAATTTCCATAGCCTCCAGGTATCAAAGCCATCGATACGATCATCTTCCCCAAAGTCAAAGTCAATAGTTTTATCGTTTAATTCTACGGCCAGTCCTAACCCGTGAAAGGAATATTTGGCAGTTGGGCCTATTTTACCGGTCTGAGGATAAATTCCTTCATGCCATGCACACAGGAGATCTTTCCTGCTGTATTTCTTGTAGAATAATTCAACTACTTCTTTGACAGAGTCCTGAAAATCTTTTATCAATCTCTCAATGTCGGCCATATAAATTAATTCTAAGATTTGAGGGATTGTGCTGAGTGTAAATATAGTTGATCGACTTGTATTTATGTGAGAAAATCATCGCTTGTTCTAAATCAGGATCATTATAAGTGACAATTTGTTGATGATCCCGTTTTTCAAAAAGGCTTTAACAGCCACTGTTATCATGTAAAGTTGTTACGGTTATAATCGGGTGTTAGATGCAATATCCAGGCTTAGGCTGGTGCGGTGAAAACACCGACCAGAGGTTAGCGGAATGATTCAGTTGCTGGTTATTCGCTGAAAACTTGTAGGTGGATAGCCGGTCCAGCGCTTGAAACTTCGCGTAAACGCACTTAGTTCATTGTAACCAAGCATATATGATATTTCTTTAACCGAATAATCCCCTGTTTGTAGATAGTCTGTTGCAATAGATTTCTTAACCTCATCCGCCAGTTGTTGGAAGCTTATGCCGCCATCTTTAAGTTTTCTTTGCAAGGTACGTGCGCTGCTATTGAAATTCGAGGCGACGTCATCCAGTGACGGTACACCTAAATATGAGTTGGCAATCATATAGTCGTAAATGCGGCTTTTCAAAGTTTTTGAATTTTCATTCATTTGCAAAGCCTTGCTACTAATTTGTAAGAGAAACTGTTGCATATCGTAATTAGCAGTTATAATTTCCAGATTCCAATATGCTTTATCAAAGGTTATTCTATTTGATGTTGCGTCTGCAATCGTTTTACAACGCATCACTCTATCATATTCAGACTTATATTTAATCGGTCGGGCGATGGATACTTCCAGGGGATGCAATTTACGCATTACCAGTCCATCAAGTTCATGTATTACAAAGACCATCAGAAAATCCAACACCTGTGTAATAGACGAAATCTGTTGCCAATCGGTAATTTCTGATTTAAATTCTATAGAAAATGTTTCATTTTGTTGCTCAATAGCTAAAACGAAGGCGGTGGTTATCAGTGGTGTAAATGATGCTGCAATGGTTAATGCACTACCAACATTGTCGCTGGTTTTTATAAGTTCCCCGACAATTCCAAGGGCAGAAAGCTGAAGCGATTCACCAAAATGAAGACCAAATAAATCATCTTTACTTATATGGACTGCATTAATCCACACATCTTTTATCTGCTTCTCAGTAAGTGGTTGTTCATCATTTCTTAACTGGCTCATTGAAATATTCGCAAGCCGGCATAAATCATCAGGTGAACATTCCCTTTGTGCCAAGTAGCCTAATAATCCGATTATCAATTTTTTTTGTTGGTCAGCCATAGTACAGATAAAATTACTATCCCTAAGATTCTCGAACAAATTTTGGCGTAAAATGGTAAGCCTTTTTCTTTTAATGGTAATTCCTGGCAGGTTCAATATCTGATCTTTGAAAATATTAAATCACTAAACTTCATAAATTGTCATGGAAAACAACACAAAACAAGTAGTAGTAAATTTTTTAAACGCAGTTCAGGCTGTCGACTTGGGACAACTGGAAACTTTATTACACCCTGAAATACAGTGGAAGCAACCAGGTAATAATCAATTGTCTGGTGTAAAAAATAACCGCGATGAAGTATTTCAGATGGTTGGGAAGATGTTTGAATTATCAAACAATACCATAAAATTAAATGAGTACAATTCTATTTCCGTAAATGGCGACAAAGTAGCCTGTGTACTTCACTGGCAAGCTCAAAATTCCCTGAAGTTGCTGAATGTAATAAACATTGATCTCTACACTGTTAAGAATGGCCAGATTCATCAAGCTGAAATTTTTACCGAAGACGAGGAGCAGGAAGATGATTTTTGGGGCAAGTAAAATCAATGCGGTATAAATTTGCAGTTCTTCAGGGCGTTTTGTGAATCTAACAGAATTCATATAAATTATATCCTGCAAGAACTGCAAATTATCATACTCACTACCCGGTTCAACACTATACATATCCTTCCATCAATAATATAGCATTTAATCATATTTCAGCTACGCCAATCCCTATAAATAATGGCCATCGAAAATTAATTTTATATATTTTGTCACAAACGGTCAAGAGGCAACTCTTCCGGTAAATATTATGAAACAAAAAATTCAGTTCAAAAGCGAAGGATTAACTCTGGTCGGCGATCTTTATATGCCAGAAGCTTATGATCAATCAAAAAAATGCCCGGCAATTTAGTGGGCGGCACCATCTTGGCGCAAGTCTTGTGATGTGGAATAGCGCGACGGCTGACTTGTGACCCAGTTATAAATTGGCAATCTCCTAATCCTATAAATCAAGGTTCAGGCAAGAGAGACATCCACACATCTGCTTTGCAAACATTGCTAATTCTGCATTGTTGTTTCCATATGAAAAAGAGAACGATGCCCATAGAACCGGATGAAATGCCGGTTACACCCGAAAGGCCGGAAATACGGCAACCTACCGATCCGGGTGAGCCACAGGTACCCGAAGAAGGACCCGAAAATATACCGCAGGAGGTGCCGCCTGCAGAAAAACCCGAAATCAGTACGCCTGATACTACACCTCCGCCAGAAAAGTAAATAGTTAGCCTAGTTTTTATTCCCGGCTGTTTTCATCCCGCTATACAGAGCGGACCTGCACCGTTCGCGATTGCCGCGCGGCGCTACCCATGAGGTATTCGATTTCGAGGTGTAAAGGCCTGTCAGTCTGAGTAATCTTTATTTGGTTACAAATAATCGCATTGAAAATGACATTTTTTCAATACTGATAATCAGCAAGTTATAGACTTGTCATTGGCAGCCTGTCGAAGACTCGTGCGGAGAGGACTTTGCCCGCTATGGTTCGACAGGCTCACCATGACAGGCCTTTTAACAACGTCATTCCCACTTCAGAGTCCCCGGATTTTAGATCTTATAATGACAATAATAATTGAATTGTAAAGCTTACTGCCCCGCCTTTTTCAAACTATCTGCCTTCGCTTTTTTCGCCTTATCCTTAAAAAAACCTTTCAGGAAAAAGTTGTGCTGGGCGGCTTCCAGGTCGTCGTTTAGTTTGATGGAGCTTTGTTGCAGGTAGTTTAGGGTAGTTTGTACCTGTACTGCGCCTCTGGGGTCGTTTAGTAATACGCCAATGGCGTTATCCGTTCTATTCAGCTTGTCGCTGGCTTTGTTGAGGTTATTGGTTAGGGTTGATGCATTGTTAGCGGCGCTTTGCAATTGGTTTACCGCCTGCCTTATTTTGTTGAATGTAGCGGTATCGGTAAGCAGGTTATCGGCAAGGCCGCCTTTGGTATTCATCTTATTGCTAAAGTGGTTAAGCTGCACGGCCATTTGGGCCGCGCTTTGGGTGGCTGCCTGTAAGTTAAGCATCGAGGCGCGTAACTGGTTGGCCATGGTATTATCGGCCATTAAAGCGCCAACGGTTCCTTTACCAGCCAGTATCTGGCGACTCAGGGCTTTAAAATCGGTGGTTATGGCAAGCAGGTTCTGGTTATTTTCCTGCAGGGTTTTCAGAAGATCATCTGTCGACAGCATTTTTTCGGCTTGCAGCACATCGCCATCCTGTACCTCGGGCGCCTGCGGACTGCCGCCATCTATCACAATGATCTTATTACCTATTAAACCATCCGAGCTGATTTTAGCCTGGGCATTGCGGTGGATGTATTGCTGGGAGGCTTCATCGATATTCATAAAAACCTGTACTTCGGCGGGGCCTACAAATTTAACCGCGCTGATGGTGCCTACCTTAACGCCCGAGAACCAAACGTTGTTGCCCTTTTTTAGCCCCGCAACATCGCTAAAAACCGAGCTGAGCTTTATGTTTTTTACAAAAGACTTTTGCTGGCCGCCAAGGGTGAATACGCCAAGTATAAACAGGATTAAGCCTAAGGCTAAAAATACGCCTACTATAATTGCTTTTTTATTTTCTGATGAATCCATGATAATGGTATAATGTCTTTTTTTTACTGTATAAAGTTGTAATCAAAAAAAGGTTTAACCCGGCTGTCGTCGGTATTAAATACTTCTTTGAAGGTGCCGGTACGCTGAAAACGCCCGTCTAAGAGCATAGCTATGCGGTCGCCGGTTTGTTTGGCGCAGGTTAAATCGTGTGTTATAATGATGGATGATGTGTTGAAACGTTCCTGTACCTCGTTAATCAGGTCGTTGATCTCGATGCAGGTAATAGGGTCGAGGCCGGCGGTGGGCTCATCATACAGCATAATCTCGGGCTTAAGGATCAGCGTGCGCGCTATCCCTATCCGTTTACGCTGCCCGCCCGAAAGCTCGGATGGCATCTGGTTAATGGTTTGCGACAGGCCTACAGCATCAAGCACTGTTTCAACCGCGGTGTTGATCTCCTGGCGGGTAATGCTCCTTTGGTTGCGTACCAGCGGAAACTCCAGGTTTTTGCGTACCGTCATACTATCATACAAGGCGCTGTTTTGAAAAGAGAAACCTATCCTGATGCGCAGCTGCTGCAGTTCTTCTTCGCTGATGTGGGCCAGGTTATGCCCCAGTACGTTAACCTCGCCTTTATCCGGACTTAGCAAACCGGATATGATCTTGATCAAAACAGATTTTCCAGAACCCGACCGGCCCAGCACCACCAGGTTTTCGCCCTGGTACAGGTCAAGGTCGATACCACGCAAAACGGCATAATCCTCAAAAGCTTTTTCGAGCCCCCTTACGCTGATAACCGGGTTGTTGTGGTCTGCTTTTACTATTTTCTTCTCCATATCTCCCTGTAATTAACGGAACCAGCTGGTTATCTGTACTATAATAATCTCTTCAATAAATACCAGGAACATGGCGGTTACCACGGCACCGTTGGCGGCCTTGCCCACACCCTCGGTTCCTTTGCTGGAGTTAAAGCCCTGGTAGCAGCCCACTATGCCAATGGTAAACCCAAATACAATGGATTTTACAAGCGATGCCACAAAATCGGTATAAGTTAAGGGATCAAATACTTCCTGTATAAACGTGCTCCAGGTAGTGCCCTCGTTTTGGTTTACATTTAAAAATCCGCCAACTATAGCAATAAAGCCGGTATAGGTTGATAAAATGGGGATTGTAAGCGTAGTGGCCAGCACGCGGGTGCATACCAAAAATTTAAAAGGTTTGGTGCCCGATACTTCCATGGCGTCTATTTGCTCGGTTACGCGCATGGAGCCCAGCTCGGCGCCAATGCTTGAGCCAACTTTACCCGATGCTATTAATGCAGTTACCAAGGGAGCCAATGCCCGCATAATGGCTATAGAAACCAATGACGGCAGCCACGACTGAGCCCCAAATTGCGAAAGCGACGGCCTTGATTGCTTGGTAAATATAACCCCGACAATAAAGCCGGTTACGGTTATTAATGTAAATGAGCGTACACCTACTTCAAAACATTGTTTCATTACTTCTTTAAGCTCAAAAGGCGGCATAAACGCCTCCCTGAAAAAGCGGAGAATGAACTGGTTAATCCGGTACAGGCTGATAAAAAAATCGGTAACACTTTGCCTGAGTTTCGACCTTTTTTTTATTACTGCCGGTGTGCTTTCTGCTGTATCCATTAAATATGGGGTAGTAGTTTTTGATTCTTTTTTGTTATGGTTAATCTACAACAATTATTCACTATTTGTTTGCCTGTGAATATATTATAGGACGCAATGTTAAATTGTTATGACCAATGCTTTATGCGCTGCCTTAATATCATCAGTTAAATGCCTGCCCTTACCCGCATAAACGTGTACTTTAAGTACTGACCATTTGGGTTAAAAGTTAAAATTCTATTTAGGTGCAAACCTAAATGTTACAATTTATATGAGCGTTAATTAAGTGTAAAAATTTGTCGCATAAATGACTACTTTTTATAGATTTTTCTCGATTTTTCTATGATTTTTCTCATTTTTTTGATGTTTTATATACACATAAATTGCCTGGAAAATAGTTGCTTTTTATGGTGATCTGGCAGATAAGATGATGGGATACACTGAAGAAAATTATTCAAAACTTACAAAAATGATGGATAGTTGATATTTGTTTGTTAAATTCGTATCAATATTTTCTTCTATTTAAACCTGTACAATTTATGCCTGCAAGTAATGTGATGCGCGAAATAACGCCGCTCACCCCCAGCGATTGCTTTACCATTTTTTCGAGAGCTAAAAAAAAGTTCGATTTCCCGCTGCATTACCATGATGAGTATGAACTTAACCTGGTTATTAATGCCAAAGGCGCCAGGCGTGTGGTAGGCGGCCATATTGAGGTGATTGATGATGTGGAGCTGGCCCTGGTTGGCCCTAATTTGTACCATGCCTGGTTTACGCACCAATGCCAGAGCGAGGAGATTACCGAGGTAACCATCCAGTTTCACAAAGATTTGTTTGATGAAAAATTCCTGAAACGTAACCAGATGAGCTTTGTAAAAAGCATGCTGGAGCGCTCGCTACGCGGGATAGTTTTTTCGCCCGAAACGATATTGGCGTTGAAAGACCGGATCATAAACCTGGATAAGAAGAGCGGCTTTGATTCGGTGCTCGAGCTGATGTCTATCCTGCATGACCTTTCTATATCGCGCAATATGAGGATGTTATCTGATCCGAGTTTTACCAACGATAAGTTTTATTACAACAGCCGCCGTATCGAAAAGGTATTTGAGCACATGAATGTAAACTACAACAAACAGGTAACCCTTGCCGAGGTATCAAAAATTGCCAACATGCCCGAGGCTTCCTTCAGCAGGTTTATCAAAAAACGTACAGGTAAAACCTTTATCGATAGTTTAAACGAGATCCGCCTTGGCCACGCCTCCCGCATGCTGATAGACTCCACCGCCACCGTTGCCGAAATAGCTTATAAATGCGGGTTTAACAATATCTCTAATTTCAACAGGATCTTTAAACGCAAAAAGCTGTGTATCCCCAAAGAGTTCAGGGAAACGTACACCGGTAACCGGGTGTTTATTTAAGCAATTTGAAAATATGGTAATTTGAAGATTAGTGAACATTCCGAAAGTTAGCTGCTTAGCGTTTGTTTTGACGGGGTGCGGTTGGAAAACTTTGACTTTTTTTGTATATTTGGATGTAGTCACAAGGGGTGCCTTTTCCCGGCAATAGTTATAACTACTTCCCTTTTTTCTAAAGAACTACAATACAAAAAAATAAATATAATTACTTTATTTCAAGTGTTTTACATGTATTTCGGGGCTGGATTAAGGGTTCTGTCAGGTATATGGAAGATAACGGTAAAGTGATTGGAAAGTGTATGAAAGGTGTTGCAAAGGTATACCAAAGTAGAGTGTAAAGTGCATCTTAAAATATCAGGCAAGAGCTGGCTTTTCTTCTTCAAAATATTAGCCAATTCATCATGAATTTTACTCAACTCGTCAATAAGTAAAATTTAAGGTTAAAAAAGTATTATAAAAATAGCTTTTATAAACCCATTTTTGGAAACGCCAATTAATGGGTTTGATAAGAATTTGGAATTTTCAAATTCTCAAATCTTCAAATTCTCAAATTATATAGATGAAGCTGCACTTAGTCGACCTTACCATCATAGTGTTGTACCTGCTAAGCACCATTTTTATTGGTTTGTGGTATCGTAAAAAGGCCCGCGAAAATAAGGAGAGTTATATGCTTGGTGGTAAATCGCTGCCCTGGTATAAGCTGGGATTGAGTGATGCATCGGATATGTTTGATATCAGCGGCACCATGTGGATGGTGAGCCTGTGCTTTGTATATGGCATGAAAAGCATCTGGATCCCCTGGCTGTGGCCGGTATTTAACCAGGTGTTTTTAATGATGTACCTCTCGCGGTGGCTGCGCCGCTCAAACGCTGCCACAGGTGCCGAATGGCTGGCTACCCGTTTTGGCAAAACCGGCCCTGGTGTAGGCAGCTCACACAAAATAGTGATCGCATTTGCTTTATTAAGCTGCCTGGGCTTTTTGGCTTATGGGTTTATTGGCCTGGGTAAGTTCATCGAGATCTTTATTCCATGGGATTTGGTGAAGGTATATGTTCCCTTCAATATTGCTCCGCAGTATGTGCCTCATATTTACGGCATTATATTTACACTGTTTGCTATGTTCTATTCCATTTTGGGCGGCATGCATAGCATTGTTTTGGGCGACATGATTAAGTACGGCATTATGTCTGTTGCCTGTATCTGGATAGGTTTTATAGCTGCCAACAAGTTAACCGCGCATAACCTCAACGTGCCTGACGGCTGGTACAGTCCATTTTTTGGTAAGCACCTGGATATGAACTGGTCGGGCATTATTACCGAGGTTAACCAAAAAATACAGGAAGACGGTTATTCGCTGTTCGGCTTGTTTTTTATGATGATGACTTTTAAAGGTTTCTTCGCGGCGCTGGCCGGACCGGCGCCAAATTACGATATGCAAAAGATCCTCTCCACCCGTTCGCCCGAGGAAGCCAGTAAAATGAGCGGATTTGTAAGCATTATCCTGCTGCCTATCCGCTACTCGCTTATTGTAAGTTTAACCATATTGGGTTTGCTGTATTACCATGAAATGAACCTGAAAGATGCCGCCGGTAGTATCGATTTTGAAAGGATTTTGCCGGCGGTTATCAATAACTTTTTACCTGTAGGGTTGGTGGGTTTGTTGCTTGCCGGTTTATTAGGGGCCTTCATGAGTACATTCAGCGGTACCATGAATGCGGCCCAGGCCTATATTGTTAACGATATTTATCTTAAATACTATAACCCTGCAGCATCTACCAAAAAAATCATCACTATGAATTACCTGGTTGGAGTAGTTGTAGTAGCAGTAGGGGTGTTCCTGGGCTTTTTTGTAAAGGATGTAAACAGTGTGCTGCAATGGATCGTATCGGCGCTTTACGGCGGCTACATCGCATCCAACGTGCTCAAATGGCATTGGTGGCGCTTTAATGCCAATGGCTTCTTTTATGGGATGCTGGCCGGCATTTTATCCTCGATGATATTCTCCGGGTTATCCTTCCTGTTTCCGCAGTTATTTCCTACCGGAGCGCTGCTGTACTGGTTCCCGATGTTGTTTTTAATCTCGATGGCCGGTTCGGTTATAGGCTCCTATGCAAGCGCACCTACAGATATGGAGGTTTTAAAAGCTTTTTACAGCAATGTACGTCCCTGGGGTTTCTGGCAGCCGGTTAAAAAACTGGTAATGGCGCAGGATGCAAGCTTCGTACCCAATAAAAACTTCAAACTGAATATGTTCAACGTGGTAATAGGTACAATAGGGCAACTATGCCTTACCATATTGCCCATGTATCTCATCCTCAACCGAAAAATGCCATTGCTGGTAACCGTAGCCTTGCTGGCTGTGATCATGCTGATCCTGAAAAGAACATGGTGGAATAAATTAAAAGATTATTGATAGCATAGATATATATGACCCCTGAATTTAAAAAAAGGCTGGCCCTGCTGCAACAGGAACAACAACAACTTATAACAAAACCCAATCAAACAGCCGGTACCGGTAATGGTGTTTTTGATCGTTATATAAACCCGGTGCTTACGGCGGCACATACCCCCATCAACTGGCGGTATGACCTGAATGCTGCTACCAACCCATACCTCATGGAGCGTTTTGGTATCAATGCGGCTTTTAATGCCGGCGCTATAAAGTTTAATGGCAGGTATATGATGGTGGTGCGTGTGGAAGGGGCAGATCGTAAATCCTTTTTTGCAGTGGCCGAAAGCCCCGATGGCGTGAGCAACTTCACTTTCCGGGAATATCCTATCGATCTGCCGCAAACGGATGAGCCTGATACCAATGTATACGATATGCGATTAACGCAGCACGAGGATGGCTGGATCTATGGCCTGTTCTGCACCGAAAGGAGAGACCCCGCCGCCCCGGCGCACGATCAATCAATGGCTGTTGCCGCCTGTGGAATTGCCCGCACAAAGGACCTGGCGCAGTGGGAACGCCTGCCCGATTTAAAAACCAATTCGCCGCAGCAACGGAACGTAGTGTTGCATCCCGAGTTTGTCGATGGCAAATATGCCATGTACACCCGTCCGCAGGATGGTTTTATAAGCGCTGGTACGGGTGGGGGTATTGGTTTTGGTTTAACCGATAACATGGAAAATGCGGTTATTGACCAGGAAACTATCATCGATAATAAAATTTATCATACCGTTTACGAAGCCAAAAACGGCCAGGGCCCGGCGCCTATAAAAACGGGCAAAGGATGGCTGCACCTGGCGCATGGCGTACGTAACACCGCAGCCGGGTTGCGTTATGTGCTGTACATGTTCATGACCGACCTGCATAACCTCACCAAAGTTTTATACAAGCCCGGTGGTTACTTTTTAGCGCCCGAGGGAGAAGAACGGGTGGGCGATGTATCAAATGTTGTTTTTTGTAACGGCTGGATAGCCGATGAGGATGGCAAAGTATTTATTTATTATGCTTCATCAGATTCACGCATGCATGTAGCTACCACCACAGTTGATAAACTGGTTGATTATGTGGTGAATACCCCTGCGGATGGATTTAGATCATCAACTTCGGTTGATACGGTTTATGAGATTATCAACAGGAATAAAAATTTGCAGGATGCTGTTTGAAATTTTTATAAGAAAATAGCCTTAATATCATTCCATCACAATGACTTTTTAGCTTTGTAGCGGTTTTTATCTATAAAAAATGCATATACATACAGATGGTCCCGGAGATATATTGGCAAACTACAAAACCGAACTTACTACTGAGTTAAGTAACATAGTTGCCTACTGGCAAAAACATGCGCCAGACGAGATAAACGGCGGTTTTTTTGGTAAGATAGATAATGATAACAATGTTACCGCCAATGCACCCAAAGGTTCGGTTCTGAACGCGCGGATCTTGTGGAGCTTTTCGGCGGCTTATAATTTAAGGCCGGATGCCGAAAGTTTGCAAATGGCGCACCGGGCTTATGCTTATATAAGCAGGTATTTTATTGATGCCGAATTTGGCGGTGTATACTGGTCGGTTGATTATGAAGGCAATAAACTGGATACTAAAAAGCAGGTTTATGCCAGCGCATTCACCATATATGCCCTGAGCGAATATTACAGGGCTTCGGGCTTGGTTGCTGTGAAAGAACACGCAATAGCCCTGTATCATTTACTGGTTAATAAAAGCTACGACAAGCATAAAACCGGTTACTTGGAAGCCTTCACCCGCGACTGGCAACCTATTGGCGATCTGCGCCTGAGCGCCAAAGACGCCAACGAAAAGAAGACCATGAATACCCATCTGCATGTACTGGAGGCGTACACCAACCTATACCGGATCTGGCCCGATAAAGGACTCCGGAAGCAGATAAAAACGCTGATAGGGAATTTTTTCGATCATTTTATCGATGTAAAAACCCATCATCTCGTGTTGTTCTTTGATGAAGATTGGACTCGAAAATCGGATACGATATCATACGGGCACGATATTGAGGCAACCTGGCTTTTGCTGGAAGCTGCCGAGGTAATAAATGACATATTGTTGGAAGAGGATGTTGAGGAAATGTGCCCTTTGATAGCCGATGTTGTTTTGAAAGGCCTGGATAACGACGGCGGTTTATGGTACGAGTACGAGCCTGCCAAACATCACCTCATTAAGGAGAAACACTGGTGGGTACAGGCCGAGGCGATGGTGGGCTTTTTTAACGCCTGGCAAATCAGCCGGGATCAAAAATACCTTGATCTATCTGTAAAAAACTGGGCTTTTGTAAAGGCTAAAATACTGGATCAGCAAAACGGTGAATGGTTTTGGGGGATAAAGGAAGACGGCAGCATTATGCCTGGTGAAGATAAGGTTGGCCTTTGGAAATGCCCTTATCACAACAGCAGGGCTTGTATTGAAATTATAAAACGGATAAAATAAAAAATTACTTATGTTTTGATAAGGACAAGAAGATTAATACCTGCCATCAGAGATTTTTAAAATGCAAAAGTAAACTAAGAATTCTTCAAAAATTGAACAAGTGTTAGATGTATTTTGGTTAAAAAAAGGCTTAGATTAATATCGGATTCCAAGATTATTACATATTAACTTAAGCATTTGTTCTGGGAGTTGTTGTTTGCCTGCCAAAAACAGGTCTACTTCTTCTTGCCGACCAATTATGGGTTTTAACATCGGCCTGAGTAAGTCGAAGTTTTTTATAGTAAGCCTAATAACATCAGATATGTCCAACTCAGGTAAAATAAGTTTGGTATCCTCATAGTGTTTCACTAATGGCAGCAATGAACTTAATTCCTCAAATTCGGGTGTATCTGGTCGGGCGTCAAAAATAGAAATAGCTCTGTTTAAGGCCTGCTCATATTCTACCTTTGTTCTGTAATCCAGATCGCTTTCTACATAAAGTGGTCTGGGATGTACGGTTACTTCTTTAATAAAATTAATATTGACTGGGTTGCCGTCCGCATTTACCATTATTTCTCCCGTATGCTTTATTGAGGACGACATCGGCGGCGGGGTAAGTACGACGGTTGTTTTTATAACTCGGAAATTTAAACCCGGATTTTTGGCCCGTTCTTTTTTAAACTCGGCATGCATATAATCTTCCAGTTCTTTTCGTGTACCCAGCCAAGAAATATAAGTGGTTTTAAGCAAATAATTAGTACGATACTCAATTTGGTATTCGCCGTTATTTAATGGCGAGGACGCAGAAGAAGACTCACCCGGGGATGATCTTTCAATTTGCCGGGATATACTTTTTGCTTCCCTATAAGGAAAATCCCTAAGCCAGTTTAAAAAAGCTGTTTGCGCTTGGGGCTGCTGCTGAATATAGTCGGCTATCTTATTCTTTGCGATCAAATTTATTTCCATAGTTCTAAGATACAAAACCGATGACGTATTACATGCAATGTAAACTGACCATTAATTTTTCGACTCCGTTAATTCCGTTTGTTACTTATATGTTACTCTTAACAAATAAGATGCTGAATATCAATTAGTAAATATATTCCGACCATAAGCTAAACCACTGTGGCAAAATTCTATAATTCGTTTAATTCCGGTTCAGATAAAATCCTGGTTCAAAAAACCCTTACGATTTCTTCAACACAACCACCCCCAAAATCCCCGCCAATAGCGAAGCCAGCAAAATCCCATACTTAGCCTGGTTAACCATTTCGGGATGGGTAAATGCCAGACCTGAGATAAAAAGCGACATGGTGAAACCAACCCCGGCTAACAGGGCTACGCCTGTAATTTGTTTCCAGCTGGCTTTTGCGGGTAGCTGCGCGCCAAATTTAACCATTAGCCAGGTTGCCAGTAAAACGCCTGCAAATTTACCTGCAAGCAAACCAATGGCTACGCCCATACTTACCGGGTTAAGCAACGATGTAAAGAAACCGGCGCCAATAATGATCCCGGCATTTGCAAGCGCAAACAGCGGCATTACTATAAAAGCTACCCAGGGATGCAGGGCGTACTCTACTTTTTGCAGCGGTGTTTCGGCATCCATGCTTAGTTCTTTTATTTTTTCGATGGTATGGTGTTGCTCGGATGTGGTAAGGGTGCTGTTGTTTGGGATCTGTTTTTCAAAATCAAATAACAATTTCTTCAGGCTTTCGGCATAGCTTTTTTCGTTGATGCGTGTACGCGCGGGGATAGTAAATGCTACCAGTACACCGGCTATGGTAGCGTGCACGCCCGAGAGTAGAAATGCTACCCAAACCGCGAAGCCTATCACCAAATAAAAAATAATACTGCGGATGCCCAGTTTATTGCCAATGAGTAATATCACCAATAGCCAAACCCCAATAGTTAATGGCACAAGCGCAATATGCGAGCTGTAAAATATGGCAATGACCAATACGGCACCCAAATCGTCGGCCACAGCCAAAGCCGATAGAAACACTTTTACCGACGATGGAATCTGCTTGCCCGCTATAGATAGAAGTGCAAGTGCAAAGGCAATATCAGTAGCCATAGGGATACCCCAGCCATGTTCGGCATCTGTACCTTTGTTAATGAAAAAGTAAATGAGGGCAGGCACCAGCATCCCGCCCAAAGCGGCTACCATGGGCAGCGATGCCTTTTTTAAGGTAGATAGCTCGCCGGCCATAAATTCCCGTTTCAGCTCCAGGCCTATCACAAAGAAAAATACTGCCATCAGGCCGTCGTTTATCCACAGGTGCAATGGATGATCGAGCACATAGCCCCCAAAACCGAGCGAAATTTTAATATCCCAAACCTGATGGTATGAATGCGCGAACGGGGAATTTACCCAAATAATAGCCGCCAAAACGCTAATAAAAAGCACTATCCCGCTGGTATGCTCCTGGTGTATGAACTTACTTACCGGCTCGGTGAATTTATCAATTGGTAGTTTTTGCCTCATTATTTTTTTTAGTATCAAGTAATTAGTATCAAGTATCAAGACAGAAGATTGGCGTTATGTATTTGATAAGTTTTCAGAACCGTCATTGCTTCGTACCTACCCATCGACGTGTTTGTTTTAATCGTATATCTCCTTCAAAAACGGCCGGTTACCATGACGATTGGGAGAAGTCTTAGCTTCTTTTCCCTGTCCTTTATCTTTACTCCCAAAATCCTTGCTCCAACCTCAGGGTTTCCAAACATTATTCTTTTTATCTGCATCAGCATCGTAAGTGGTGCCCAGCAAGATTTGTTTTATTGCCCCTTTTGCAATAAAACTCAGCGTGGTTGTTTTGTTGTCTTTTGCCCACGCCACAATGCTTTTGCCCACCAATTGCTTGCTGCCATCCACATAAAAAACGGTGAGATGTATGGGTACTGCTTTGTTGCCTATGCTGGTAATTGAAACGGTATACTTTGATGCCGCATGGGTTACTTTGCTAATGGCAAGGTCGGGTATTCCATTATCAAAAAACCAGTTTTTCCAGAACCAGTTCATGTTGATGCCTGCTCCGGCGTTCATACAATTAAAAAAGTCGTGCGGCATGGGGTGTTTGCCATGCCAAAGGCTGATGTAGTTGTGCAGGGCTTTGGTAAACAGTTTATCGCCCAGCATTTCTTTTACATACAGGTATCCCAGGCCTGGTTTAGGATAATTATCGATGAATTTGCCAACGCCTGTTAACGCGGGGGTAAGTGTCATGATCGGTAAATCCTGTTCAGATCCTGCAGAAACATTTACCGCGCCCATGCCATAAAGATCTACAATTGTAGGGTCAATCTCCGGGCTAATAAGCCATTCGCCAATAGTTGCCCAGCCCTCGTCCATAAAGCCATACTTGGTTTCGTTAATCCCCATATAAAAGGGGAACATGGTATGGAAGATCTCATGGTCGGTTAATTCTATCGCATCCTCGGTTTGATCCAGCGGGTTGTCATTTACCATCATGGGGTATTCCATCTGGTCCAGGCCGTCAAAAACGGTTTCATGCGGGTATGGGTAAGGCCATTTAGGGAATTTATAGCTCATGGTTTCTACCGTTTTGCGGGCATAATTTACTACCGCGAAGTAATCCTTATGGGCAGGGTTAAACACTGCATCTACACGGGTACGCCTGCCGGTTTTTGGATCAACAACCAGGCTGCTTGCCTTCCAGATGTAATGATTACTGGTGGCAAAGGCCAGATCGGTAACACTATCGGCCTCAAATTTCCAGGTATTGGTAAGGTTCTTTTTAGTTATATCCGCTGCCGCCAAATCCGCTTCGGTAATAATATCAGTTACCTTATCATCATGGCCCGCTGCGGTTATCAGTTTTACGTATTTGGGATTGTAAACCTCATCGGGGTTTTTAAGATCACCGGTTGCCCAAACCTGGTAATCGCCGGGAACAGTGATCTCGGCGCTGAAATGACAAAAATCATTATAAAACTCTTGCGAACCTACATACGGGTATTCGTTCCAGCCATCAATATCATCATAAACAGCAACACGCGGGAAAAAGTAGGCTATAAAGAAAGCGCCATCATCTACCTGCCCGGTGCGGATATGTGATGTTTTGTTAAGCGTGTAGGAATAGGCAATATCTAAATGAACTTTTTGTTTAGGACTGACAGGCTGCACCTTTACCTCCATGTTGGTGCCGCTGATGTGGCGCTTTGCGCTATCTAATAGCTGGTTATCTATGCTCATGGATTTGATCTGCACGCCATCCGTAAGGTCGTTTGGCGATACCGCCATATCCCGTATTGCACCCTTTTGATAAATATTGGGATAAAGCTTAAACTGGATTTTTTTAAGTGTATCGGGGCTGTTATTGATATAATCGATACCAACTGTGCCGCTAAGCCAGCGGGTTTTAGGGTCGAAATTTACTTTTATGGTATAGTTTGCCGTGTTTTGCCAGTAATTTATACCAGGCGCACCACCTTTGGTACGTGTGCCTTTGGTATAGGTTTTTTGCAGGGTAGTGGTTAATGGTAAAGTTATTTGTGCCGATGCTATGGTAGTGCCCAATAGTAAAACTACAGGGAGTAATTTTTTAAGGTTGATCATGAAGCCAGATTATCAGTTATATTTGAGGTAAATATAATAAACAGGAAAATAAAGCTGTTGGATTTAACAGTTAGTACGTTATTATTACATCCGGCTAAACCATTATCAGCCTGTTTAAGTATTTCCAATTATAAATTGAATTACAATGACTGCAGAAAAAATGATCATCATTACAGGCAGGCAATACCTCGAACTTAAAGAAAGTTTAGAGAGTGGCCAGGGCCTTACCTATAATATAGGCACCGATAAGCATCCCGAAATGGTTAAAATAACCAATATGTATATGGATACCGATGCCGATTTTACCCGTAACTCGGGCCAGTTTGCCAAAATGAACGAAAGTTTAAATGTGCAGGTGAAGCTGGAGTATGTGGCGGAATAGGGTTTTAAATTAAGTAAATAGATCGTGATTGCGAGAACTAAAGTCCGGGGACTCTGAAGGGGAAATGACGTTTTAAAAGGTTGTCATCCTGAACGGAGTGAAGGATCTATTCGGAGACTGTACGGGGCGAAGAAGCATGGCGTATAATAGATGCTTCAATCCGTTCAGCATGACAAAAGGCTTTTTTGCAAATACGTCATGGGTATAATCTCTACCATCCCCCCTTAAAACCTTCCGTTAATGCATTACTATAATTCTTCAGATCGAAAGAGTATAAATAAGGGGCTTTATGTGCTCCTCCCTTACGGGGTTGCTCGGCACGGTTAAGGATGCCAAAGCCTAATATACGGCGTTGAAAATTGCGCCGGTCCAGTTTTTTATCCAGTATGGTTTCGTACAGTTTTTGCAGCTCGGGCATGGTAAATTCTTTTGGCATCAGGTTATAGCCAATAGGCTGATAGTTTAGCTGCAGGCGCAGAGTATCCAAAGCGGTTTTAAATATCAGGGAATGATCCAGCTGCAGTTCGGGCATATCATCCAGGTCGCGCCAGCCGCATAGCTCCGAGAAACGGTCGGCTTTTGGTGTTACTTCAAAAAAGTCGACCAAGGCATAATAGCCTATAGTTAAAAACCTGTTCGAGAACCAGTTTTGCTCGGGCGGCAGCATATCGGCATACATCTCATTGTGCACCTTTGACCTATCCGGATCACCAAAAATATGAAACTGCTGCAAAAAGATCTCATCAAGGCCGGTGCGTTCATGTAGTATGCGGTTGGCCGCCATTTCAATAGGTTCGCGCTTAAGCACAAAGCCGCCGGGCAGGTACCATTTTTCCTCGTTGTGGTTTTTTAACAGCAGCACCTTCATTTGCCCTTCGTGAAATCCAAAAACCACACAGTCAATAGAAATATGCTCAAGGTAGGTTTTACGGGCCTCGTTACAGTACTCAATTAGTTCTTGTTTGCTTAACATTTGCGCTATTCTACAAAAATAGTTTGATTATTTAATTATAATAATTACTATTGTGTACTTTATACACAATAAGTTTGTTGCTGTATTATAGCCAATTATAAACGATAATTTTTAATTAAGTAGTTATACAAGGGGCATATTGCGCTTTTACCTATCAAATTCTGTTAATTAATCTTCCTATCAACGTAAATTAAAAAAATGAACAAGAATTTTTCAACTCAACTTATAGCCAGGGTTATTCCGCTTTGTGTGGTGTTGCTGCCTTTTAATAAGGTATCGGCCCAAACCCAAGCCGTGGACACGAAAATGAATGTTTTTGTGAGTGGCTTGATGAAGAAAATGACACTCGACGAAAAAATTGGTCAGCTTAACCTGGTAACCAGCGGTGCAGCAACAACAGGTTCGGTGGTAAATAAGGGAGTTGAAGACAAAATTAAAAATGGCGCCATTGGTGGTGTATTTGGCATTTGGGGCGCCGATAAGGTAAGAGAAGTACAGGACGTGGCCGTTAAAAAATCAAGGTTGCACATTCCCCTTATATTTGGTTTGGATGTTATACACGGGCACCGCACCATTTTCCCTATCCCTTTAGGGATGTCGGCTACCTGGGATATGGGTTTGATTAAACAATCGGCCCAGATAGCTGCTAAAGAAGCCACTGCCGAAGGGCTAAACTGGGTGTTTTCGCCAATGGTTGATATTGCAAGAGATGCCCGCTGGGGGCGGATCTCCGAAGGATCGGGCGAAGATCCCTGGTACGGAGGGGAGGTAGCCAAAGCGATGGTACAGGGTTATCAGGGCAGCAGCATGAAAAATGCCGATGCGGTTATGGCCTGCGTAAAACACTTTGCATTATATGGCGGGGCCGAAGCGGGTAGGGAATACAATACGGTTGATATGAGCCGCATTAAAATGTACCAGGATTACCTGCCGCCTTATAAGGCGGCTGTTGATGCAGGCGCAGGCAGTTTCATGAGCTCATTTAATACTATTGATGGTATACCTGCCACAGGCAACCAATGGTTATTAACCGATTTACTGCGTAAGCAATGGGGTTTTAAAGGTTTTGTAGTATCAGATTATACGGCTGTAAACGAAATGGAAGCCCATGGCCTTGGCGATTTGCAAACAATATCGGCACTGGCATTAAAAGCCGGACTGGATATGGATATGGTTGGCGAAGGCTTTTTAACAACGCTTAAAAAATCGTTGAAAGAAGGTAAAATAAGCCAGGCGGATATTGATCTGGCCTGCCGTCGTGTGCTTGAGGCAAAATACAAATTGGGCCTGTTTGATAATGCCTATAAATCTATTAACCCGGCAAGGGAAGCCACCGATGTGTTAACGCCCGGAAACCGCGGTATTGCCCGTAATATTTCTAAACATTCATTTGTATTATTAAAGAATGACGCGCAAACCCTGCCGCTTAAAAAAGGAGGGAGTATTGCATTGGTTGGCCCGCTGGCCGATAACCAGCGCGATATGCTGGGCACCTGGGTAGTGGCCGGTGAATGGGAAAAATCAATTAGTGTGATGCAGGGTATTAAAAACGTGGCAGGCAATAATGTGACAATCAACTACGCAAAAGGATCAAACATTACCGATGACCTTAGCTTTATAAACAGGCTTAACTTTTTTGGCCAGAAAATGGTAACCCAGGATAAAAAACCGGTTGATGAAATGATTGCCGACGCTGTTGAAGCTGCAAAAAAATCGGATGTGATTGTGGCGGTAGTAGGCGAGTCGCAAAKCATGTCGGGCGAATCATCAAGCCGTGCTGATATTGATATTCCCGAAAGCCAGAAGAACCTGTTGAAGGCCCTGGCCAAAACAGGAAAACCGCTTGTTATTGTTTTGTTTAACGGTCGCCCGCTTACTTTAACCTGGGAAAACGACCATGCCAGCGCCATACTTGATGTTTGGGCACCAGGCACCGAAGCCGGCAATGCAATAGCCGATGTTTTATTTGGCGATTATAATCCGGCCGGTAAAATTACTGCCACCTTCCCGCGCAGTGTAGGGCAGATCCCTATTTATTATAACCACAAAAATACCGGCAGGCCTTATGATGGTAAGGGGCCATCTAAATTTAAATCAAACTACCTGGATATCTCAAATGATCCGCTTTATCCGTTTGGTTATGGCTTAAGCTACACCACATTTGGTTACAGCGACGTTAAATTAAGTAAAACCAAATTAAAAGGAAATGAAACCTTAACCGCCACCGTAACGGTCACCAATACCGGTAAATACGCAGGCGAGGAAGTAGTTCAGTTATACATCAGTGATCCTGCAGCTTCTGTTAGCCGTTCGGTAAAAGAATTGAAGAATTTTAAAAAGATAAGCCTGCAGCCGGGTGAGGCTAAGGAGGTATCATTTGCAATAACTCCCGGGCAATTAAAGTTTTACAACAGCCAGTTAAAATATGAGTGGGAGCCGGGGGAATTTGTTGTACAAATTGGCACCAATTCAAGTGATACTCATATGGCGTCTGTGTGGTGGAGCAAGTAGGATATGGAAATTATTGTTAAGATATTTTTTAATAATAATATATAATGTCTTATATGATCCCTTGACTTATAAGGTTGAATATATTCCACTAAAAAGCGCTATGCATTTAAAATGTATAGCGCTTTTTAGTGGAAAGGCATTTTTTGACAAATATCAATGTTACGTTCGCTTGTAAATAAATGTAGCAGGAACATTTATTATTTTATTTATAAATGTTCCTACTACATTTATAAATCCGTAAAATAATAAATGTTGTAATGACATTACTGCTCAATTATGATGATATTTTAACATTTAACTGTAGTAAATTGTGTAACATTTTTATAGCGTTAACAAGGGTAAAATTCAAAGGGATAAAACAATTTTGTACTAATATAAATGCTTAACGCATGATTTTGATGATACATTATCCGTAACAGCAGGATTTTTACTTTATAAAAATTTTAAATAAGTGATCTTTTTATTAATGATTTGTTAATAAAATATTCACAATTTGTGATTTTAACGCCTTAATGGTTGTATAAATAATTAATTTGTAAATCTGCACTTTTCACTTGTGTAAACAATACACTCTCATTACATTAGTTGCATAGCCAATATAAATTTCTGGAACGCCAGAAACAATACAAATTCTGATATTATTATAACATTTAGTAGTGTATACCTTAGTATTTAAGGAACATGAAAAGAGGGTAACGGGGACAGGTTAAATTTGTTACAGGAAGTTCATTTATGATTAGACTTTTACATTCCAACACTTTAAAATCTTCATTTTTTGCCTGGCGCCTTTTTGTGAGCCAGCCTCCAGGTTTTTTTGTTCTCACCAAAAAAATCGTTGCGAGGCATGTTATAGTCGAGTTGCAAACTTAAAAAACACCAAATAGAACACAAGATCTTAAATCAAATATATTAATCAACTAAATCTCAATCTCATGTTTAAAAGTTTACTCCTAAAAGGAAGATTCCTATGCGTGCTACTATGCTGCTTAGTTTCTTCATTGGTAGTTACAGCCCAAACAAAGTACAAGGGTAAAGTTATCGGCAGCGATGACAAGTTACCAATCATTGGAGCGTCGGTACGTATCCAGGGATCTACTACGGGCGCTGTAACAGATGTTAACGGTGAATTCACCCTTACATTAAGCCCCGGCCAAACGCTGGTAGTATCGTACATTGGTTACCAAACCAGCGAAGTTAAAGTTGGCGCCAGTACAACAATTTCAATTACCCTGGTTGCAGGCAGCAATGCACTGAACGAGGTAGTGGTAACAGGTTACAGCTCGCAACGTAAAAAAGACATCACCGGTTCGGTTGCTGTTGTTAACGTTGCCAACTTAAAAACTGTACCAGGTGGCCAGGCAGCTGCGTTATTGCAAGGCCAGGCAGCAGGTGTTACCGTTATTAACAGCGGTGCTCCAGGTGGTCAGAGTGCTGTACGTGTGCGTGGTATTACTTCAACCGGTAACTCAAGCCCGCTGTATGTAATTGACGGTGTTCAGGGGAAATTTGAAGACATCAATGCCAATGATATCGAATCTATCCAGGTACTGAAGGATGCGGGGTCTGCGGCTATCTACGGTGTACAGGGTTCAAACGGTGTGGTAGTTATCACAACAAAAAAAGGTAAATCGGGCAGAGCAACCATTACATATGATGCTTATTATGGCAGCCAGAAACCTTTAAGTGATGGTTTCCACATGGCAGGCAGCCAGGAATACGCTAATGCGCTTCAAAGATCAGTAGGTAGCGTACAGTATCCCGGCACAGGCGGCGCCATATTGAAAGATTATATTACCCCAACTGCTGCTAATGAAGGCGATCCGGGTACAAACCCTGCAACCTATAACATTAATAGCAACCAGATCACTAAAACCAATAAAGTTGGTACCGACTGGTTTCACGAAGTATTTAAATCTGCACCAAGAACATTCCATAATATTACTGCAAGTGGTGGCGGCGATAAATCGAACTATTTGATGTCAGTTAACTACTTGAATGAACGTGGTACATTGCTTAATACTTATTTAAAGCGTTACGCAATGCGTGTTAATACCAATTTTGCAATTGGCGATCATATCCGCGTTGGCGAAAATGCTTATTTATTTAATAAGGATAACCCAACAATTGGTAACCAAAATGAAGGTAACGCTATTTCTTACACCTATCGTCAGCCTCCTGTTATCCCTGTATATGATATCGCAGGTAATTTTGCAGGTACAAAATCGGCAGGTTTAAGTAACTCATCAAACCCTGTTGCCATACAAACACGTGCAAAAAACAATAAAGGTTACAACTGGACAATGCAGGGAAATATCTTTGCAGAAGTTGACTTCCTGAAACATTTTACTGCCCGTACAAGCATTGGTGGTACTTTTGAAAACTATTACTATTGGAGTTTTAACCCAACTGCTGTTGAAAACGCCGAAGGTAATACTAACCCAAATACTTTCCAGGAAAGCGCTGGTTACCACAGTAAATGGATCTGGACCAACACGGTTACTTACAACCAAAAATTTGGTAAACACGATGTTAAATTGTTACTTGGTGAAGAAGCACTTAACGATAATCAAAGAGGTTTACGTGCAGGCAGATCTAATTACAGTGTATCAACTACACCTGTTTATGTGGATTTGGATACAGGTTCACCACAAGGTCAAAGTAACCAAAACATCGATATCAATTACTTAAGACTTTACTCATACTTTGGTAAAGTAGATTATGCTTACAGTGATAAATATCTGTTAAGTGGTACTTTGCGTCGTGACGGTGCGTCAGTATTTTCTCCTGAGCATCGTTATGGTACATTCTACTCGATAACTGCAGGTTGGAGGATTTCACAAGAGTCATTTCTGAAAGATGTTAGCTGGTTAAATGACTTAAAACTACGCGGTGGTTATGGTGAATTAGGGTCTATCAGTAACATTGATAAATTTAATGCAACCAATTTATACGCGGCAAATCCTCAAAATTCATATTATGATATTGGCGGAACAGGTAACAGTGCTGTTTTAGGTATTTATCGTTCACAGATAGGTAACGCTTTAACCAGCTGGGAAACAGATAAAGTTACCAACATAGGTTTTGACGCAACTATCCTGAATAATAAACTGGAAATTGGTTTTGAACTTTACAAAAAGGATATTACTGGCCTGCTTTTTCGTCCAGATCCTCCGGCCGCACAAGGCGGTGCCATTAATGCATTTGTTAACGCCGGTAACATCAGTAATAAAGGTTTCGACTTGAGTGTAACCTATCATGGTAATGTTGGCAGTGATTTTAAATTCGATATCACCGGTAATATCACCAGCTACAAAAGCCGCGTTATTAGCTTGCCAGAGGGTAAAAAATATTATGATCGCCCTAGCAGTGGTTCAACACGTATAGGTTCATTTACAAGGTTCCAACCAGGTCAGCCAATGGGTGAGTTCTTTGGCTATGTAGTTCAGGGCTTATTCAGAGATGCAGCAGATGTAGCTGCCTCACCAACACAGGAAAGCGCTGCGCCGGGCTTCTTTAAATACAAAGATGTTAACGGAGACCATAAGATCACAGATGCTGACAGGACTTTCTTTGGTAATCCTAACCCTGACTTCACTTATGGCTTTACGCTGAATGCTAATTACAAAAACTTTGATTTTAATGCATTCTTCTATGGTTCAAAAGGTAACCAGAATATCAACTACGTAAAATACTGGACAGATTTTCCACAGGTATTTAAAGGTGGTGTTGCGAAAGGTATCATAGCTAACTCATGGACACCTACTAACCAAAATGCTACAATACCGGTATTAACTGCAGCTGCAAACTTCAGTAATACAGCTGTTTTCAATTCATATTACATGGAAAGCGGTTCATATTTAAGGTTGAAAACATTAACTTTAGGCTATAGTATTCCAAATTCACAGGTTAAACAAATAGGTATATCAAGATTAAGAATCTATTTGCAAGGTGCTAACTTGTTCACAATAACAAAATACAAAGGTTTAGATCCTGAAATTCAGCCATCTGACCTGAACAACAACACCAACTTCGGTATTGATTTTGGTAACTATCCAGCCAATCAGAAAACTTATTTAATAGGTGTACAGGCTACGTTTTAACAACTATTTTAAATAGATACAAGTCATGAAAAAATTTAAATTAAAATTAATTATCCCGCTGTGCTTGCTGTTAATATGTACAGTATACGCGTGTAAAAAAAGCTTTTTGGATAAGCCGGCCCTTGGTCAGATTGACCCTGCTCTATTGTCAAACAAAGCAGGTGTTGAGAGTTTATTAATAGGTGCTTACTCGGAGCTGGATGGTTACGGTGGTGCTGGTGCAGGACAGTCTGCCGCTCCATCAAACTGGATGTTTGGTAGTATTACCGGTGGTGATGCCTACAAAGGTTCAGATCCATCCGATGGTGCAAATGACCAAACCCCGGTAGCCTCCTTTAATTTACCGGCCACAAATGCCTTTATAGTTGGAAAATATAGTGCCCAGTATGATGGTGTTCAGCGTGCAAATGATGTTTTACGTGGTATTCCAAACGCGAAGGATCTTTCGGCTGATGATGTAAAAAGGATAACTGCTGAAGCAAGGTTTTTAAGAGGATATTTCTACTTTGAACTACGCCGTAACTTTTTTATGGTTCCTTATGTAGATGAAGCAATTGAACTTAAGAATGTTGGTGACGTCAAAAACGATAAAGATATTTATCCGATGATAGAAGCTGATTTTAAATTTGCTGCAGAAAATCTTCCAGAAACTCAACCTCAAAGAGGCCGCGCCAACAAATATGCTGCAATGGCTTACCTCGCAAAAGTTTACATGGCCGAAGCGAAGTATACAGATGCAAAACCTTTGTTGGCTACATTGATGACTTCAGGTAAAACTGCAGGTGGTCAAACATATGCGTTAAATGATCACTTCCAGCAAAATTTCAGCCCTGAAGCCGGTCAAAAAAACAGTGCTGAATCAGTATTTGCTGTTCAGGCTTCTGTAAACGATGGTTCATTGGGTAACAATAGTAACCAGGGCGATAACCTTAACTTTCCATACAACGGTGGTCCTGGTGGTTGCTGCGGTTTCTTTAATCCATCACAATGGTTAGCAAACTCTTATAAAACTGACGCTGCAGGTTTGCCGTTGCTTGATAATTTTAACGCAGCACCTGCTGTAACTGATGTTACTTACACCGGTACATTAGATCCTCGTATTGATATTACCATGGGCCGTAAAGGGATTCCTTATCTTGACTGGGGGCCGCACCCTGGTGATGCCTGGATTCGTAACCCGGGATCTGACGGTCATTTCAGCCCTAAAAAGAATGTTTACTCAAAAAGCGAAGTTGGTACCAATACAAGTACAGAAAATACCTGGACTTCTGCTTTAAGTACATCAAACAACGTTAATCTCATCCGTTATTCTGATATCATTTTATGGGCGGCAGAATGCGAAGTTGAAATTGGTAGCCTTGCAACTGCAATGGCCGATGTAAATATGGTGCGTGCACGTGCCCAAATAACAAGCGGCTGGGTTTATTTAAATTCACCTTATGATGCTTCTAAATCAATTTATACTGTTCAAACTACACCGGCAGCTAACTACAAAGTTGGTCTTTACACTTCATTCCCAACCCAGGAATATGCACGTAAAGCTGTACGTTTTGAACGTAAAATTGAACTGGCAATGGAAGGTCACCGTTTCTTTGATTTACAACGTTGGGGTAGCGCTTACCAGGCTGCCGAGATAAATGCATTTTTTGCAAGTGACAAGAGCATTGATATTACGTTGAAAGACGCTAAGTTTACACAAAATCAGGATGAGTATCGCCCTATTCCTCAGGCACAAATTGACATTGCCAATTCAAAAGGCCCAATTGTATTAAAACAAAATCCTGGTTATTAATTTTTGATAACCGGTTCAATTATTCTAATTTAGGTGGAGATAATTATCTCCACCTTTTTTTATAGCCTACTGCTCAAAATTCATGAAGTATATATTCCTTTTAAGTTGCCTGTTTATATGTTTGCTAACAGGCTGCGAAAAACCAACATTGTTTAAACTGATTCCATCATCACAATCGGGTATTACTTTTAGCAATACCATAGTTGAGGATGATAAAATAAACCCCCTTACCAAGCTTAACCTTTATAACGGCGGCGGCGTAGGCATAGGTGATTTTAACAATGATGGCTTGCAGGATATATATTTTGTAGGTAACACCGTATCAAACAGGTTATATCTAAACAAAGGGGATATGAAGTTTGAAGATATAACAGCCAAAGCAGGCGTAGGCGGCAAAGGCGGCTGGGGCAGGGGAGTGGCTGTTGTTGATATTAATAATGATGGCCTTGCCGATATTTATGTATGTAATACTTTATTGGATGACTCTGTTAAAAGGATCAACCTGCTTTATGTTAACCAGGGCACAGGTAAGGATGGTATACCTGTTTTTAAAGAAATGGCTAAGGAATATGGCCTGGATATTAATGTACACTCCACCATGGCCTCGTTTTTTGATTACGATAACGATGGAGACCTGGATATGTACCTTACCGTTAATGAAGCTATAGCCAGCGATAATCAAAGCGTGTTCAGGCCGGTAGTTAGGGATGGCAGCCACCGCAGTACAGGCAGGCTTTACCGTAACGATTGGAATGCCGCGTTAAAGCACCCGGTGTATACCAATGTATCTAAACAGGCCGGAATAACAATTGAAGGTTATGGCCATGCCAGCAGTATTGTTGATATAAACAAGGATGGATGGAAAGATATTTATGTAACCAATGATTTTTTACCCGATAACATCCTGTATATCAATAATGGCGACGGCACTTTTACCGATAGATCAAAAGAATATTTTAAACACACAGCCTTTAGCGCAATGGGGCAGGATATTGAGGATGTGAATAACGATGGCCTGGCCGATGTTTTTGAGGTTGATATGAACCCCGAGGATAACTATCGTAAAAAGATGTTCATGCCCGCCAATAACTACCAGATTTTTCAAAACTTTGATCATTACGGTCAGCAATATCAATATACACGTAATACTTTACAAATTAACAGAGGCCCGCGCCTGGGCCAAAATGATTCAATAGGCGCACCGATTTTTAGCGAAACTGCTTTTTTAAGCGGCGTAGGCCAAACAGACTGGAGCTGGGGCCCAATGCTCACCGATTTTGATAACGACGGCTTACGCGATTTAATTATAACCAACGGTTATCCCCGCGATGTTACCGATCATGATTTTATTACATTCAGGGACAGGGCTTATGCAATTGCTTCAAGCAAACAGATCCTCGACCAGATCCCGATTGTAAAAATACCCAACTATGCATTTAAAAATACCGATGGGCTGCAGTTTACTGATGTAACAAAAAACTGGGGGCTTGATGCGCCATCGTTTTCAAACGGTGCGGCTTATGCCGATCTGGACAATGATGGAACTATGGATATGATTATCAATAATATTGATGACGAAGCTTTCATCTACAAAAATACAGCCCGCGAAAAAAATAAAACTGAAAACAACTATTTACACATACAATTTCACGGCGGTTTGCAAAACCTGGGCGGCATTGGCGCTTTCGCCAATATTTATTATGACCATGGTAAACAACAGGTATATGAAAATACACCTTACCGTGGCTATTTATCAACTATTCAAAATATTGCACATTTTGGTTTAGGTAAAACAGCCCGGCTCGATTCGGTAGTGATACGATGGGATAACGGTAAAAAACAGGTTTTGAAGGATGTTAAGACCAATCAAACCATTAAAGTAAATATGGCTGATGCCAGGGAGCCTTATACATTTAAAGGGCCTGTGCTAAATACCAGGTCATTGTTCCGCGAGGTGACAAAATCGGCAGGTATTACCTATAAACATAAGGAAAAGGATTATATCGATTTTAATGTACAAAAATTAATTCCGCATAAATTATCACAGTACACTCCTGCGGTAGCAGTTGGCGATGTAGATGGTAACGGTTTTGATGATATGGTAGTTGGCGGTACCACGCTATACCCTGCACAGTTATTATTGCAGCAGGCCGATGGGAAATTTAAACAGCGCGATCTTCTGCCTCAGTCAAAAGTAAAAGTGCCGGCCATCAACCCTATGGATATGGGAGCCTACCTGGCGCAGGTAGCCGGTGCAAAGGACGAAGGTTTGCTATTATTTGATGCCAATGGCGATGGCAAGCTGGACTTGTATATAGCCAGCGGCGGTTTTGAAACCCAGCCGGGATCTGCCAATTACCAGGACAGGTTTTACCTAAACGATGGAAAAGGTAACTTTACGCTGCAGCCCGATGCCTTACCTAAAAACCTTACCAGTAAGCTATGTGTAAAGGCAGCCGACTTTAACCATGATGGCAAGCTCGATCTGTTTGTATCCGGCCGTGTGGATCCATGGAACTATCCTAAGCCGGTATCAAGCTTTGTATTGCGTAACGATAGTAAGAGTGGTGTTATAAAATTTACAGATGTATCTCCGTCAGCGGCGCCGGGATTAAAAAATATCGGCCTGGTATGTGATGCCACCTTTACCGATTTTAATAACGATGGCTGGCCCGACCTTATACTTACGGGCGAGTGGATGCCGATAACCTTCCTTGAAAATGATAAGGGCATATATAAAAATATAACAGCAAATACAGGTGTGCAGGATAAATTAGGCTGGTGGAACACCATTGCCGCCGGCGATTTTGATCATGATGGCGATATCGATTATATAGTTGGCAATACCGGGCTTAACACATTCTACAAGGCTTCAGATCAGTACCCGATTTATATAACCGCTAAAGATTTTGATAACAATGGCAGCTATGACGCTTTTCCATCTGTTTTCCTGAACGATCAGCAAGGGGTGAAACAGGAGTTTCCGGCTTTTGGACGCGATGATATTGTGAAGCAGATGATTAGCATGAGGATAAAATACCAAAATTATAAGTCGTTCGCAGTAGCTACTATGGACACCGTAATTACCCCGAAAATGCGCGAAGGCGCCATCAGGTTAAAAGTGAATTACCTGCAATCATGTTATTTACGCAATGATGGGGGCGGTAAATTTACAGCTTTACCTTTGCCAATAGATGCCCAGATGTCGGCACTTTGCGGTATAACCGTTGATGATTTTGATGGCGATGGTAACCTTGATGTGGCTTTAAACGGAAACGATTATGGTACCGAAGTTGCAACCGGACGCTATGATGCTTTTAACGGGTTGATACTTAAGGGTGATGGCAAAGGCAATTTTAAACCGCTTAGCATTTTACAAAGCGGGTTGTGCATTCCCGGCGATGGCAAAGCCCTGGTTAAGTTAAGGGGAGCTAAGGGCAATTATCTTTTAGCTGCCACCCAAAACCGCGACATGATGAAATTATTTGAACTTAAACGCCCCGTAAAAACGGTGAGTTTACAGCCTTTGGATGCTTTTGCTACCATAAAATACAAAAATGGTAAAATCACCAGACAGGAGTTTTATAATGGCAGTTCTTTCTTGTCGCAATCGGGCAGATTTTTTAATATTGAAGGTAATATGGCATCAGTAACCATCACTGATAGCTATGGCCATCAACGAACCGTTCAGCTTAATTAATTACTTGTATATGAGATATTTTAAAATATGTATAGCCGTTGCCTGCCTATTCCTGGTGTATGGCTGTACGCAAAAAAAGAAAACGGCTTTAATGAAAGATGCCGATGTACTACATAATAATGTTGATCAGCTAACGCAGGTGATTATATACGATGTGTTTTCGCCACCGGTAGCCAGTCGTATTTACGGCTATACCACATTGGCGGCTTATGAGGCAGTACGCTATGCAAACCCCGGTTACAATTCAATAGCAGCCCAGTTAAAGGGCTTTGGCAAACCGCCCGAACCAAAAAAGGATTTAAAGTACAATTTTACATTGGCTGCTACCAAGGCCTTTTTTACGGTAGCCCATAAAATCACCTTTTCGGTTGATACCCTTCAGAAATATGAGGATAAGGTATACGCTATGTATAAAGATAATCTTGACGATTCTACCTACGCGCGTTCAATAGCATTTGGTACGCAAATAGGAAAGTTCATGCTGAAACGCTCTGCTGTTGATAATTATCCGCAAACCCGCGGCAAGCCCCGGTTTTTGGGTAACGAAGATCCGGGACAATGGCGTCCTACCGCGCCAGACTATCTTGACGGTGTTGAGTTTTGCTGGGGCACTATGCACACTTTTGCGGTTGATACCTCAACACAGTTTAAGTTACCGCCGCCACCTCCTTTTAGTGAAGACAAAAACAGCGTTTTCTTTAAGCAAAACATGGAGGTTTACCAGTTGAGTAAAAATATTACCGAAGAGCAAAAAACAATTGCCCGCTTCTGGGATGATAATCCATTTGTAATACAGCATAACGGGCACATGATGTTTGCCAATAAAAAAATAACCCCCGGCGGCCACTGGATAGGTATTGCAGCCATTGCCTGTAAACAAACACATGCTGATGTAGTAAAAACGGCGCAGGTTTACGCGCTTACATCCATCGCTTTGTTTGATGCCTTTATTTGTGGCTGGCAGGTTAAATATGAAACTAATTACATAAGGCCGGTAACAGTTATCAATGAAAAAATTGATCACGATTGGCTGCCTATGCTTCAAACTCCGCCATTCCCCGAGTATCCAAGCGGGCATAGTGATATCAGTGCAGCTTCGGCGGTAATGCTTACGCACCTGTTTGGCGATAACTTTGCTTACCAGGATACCAGCGATTTAAAATATATAGGTATGCAGCGCCATTTCGATTCGTTTTTAAAAGCCTCGGAAGAGACGTCTATAAGTCGTTTTTATGGCGGCATACATTATCTTAACAGCGTAAACCAGGGCGCCGCGCAAGGCAGGCAGGTTGGCGAATATATTTGGCAAAAACTAAAACTAGAAAAATAATTGCATATAGGTTTTTATGAATTTTAAAAAGAGTTACCTGGTTACTGCTTACCTGCTTTTATTTACTGTTTTATTATCACTTGTTACGTTAATGTATGGCTGTAACTCAAAGCCACAACCATATAAATTAACCGGAGATGTTAAGGTGGATGGGGAAAACCTGGTACAGTTAAAGTGTACAAGGTGTCATGCGTTAACACCTGTTAATGCTTTACCCAAAAATGTTTGGTTAAACCATGTATTGGTTAGTATGGCGCCTATGCTCAATGTATCAACTTATGGAAGCTCTTTTTTCAAAAAGGATCCAAAGGATACAACCGGAGCAAGCATTACAGAATGGCTTACTATAGTTGATTATTATAAAAAGTTTGCACCCGATACCTTATTACCTGCCAAAAAGCCTGTTCCTTTAGTTGAGGATTGGGCTGGTTTTACATTAAAAAAGCCGGCACCGTTAAATTCTACCAGTTTTACTACTGCCGTTGCGTTTAATACAGCAACTAAAAAGTTGTACAGTGCCGATGCAGTAAACGACAAATTGTATACCTGGGATGCCGATTTAAAGGTCGACTCATTAGCATCTTTGCCCTCTGCCGGAGTAGGCATTAGTTTTGATAAAGATGAAGCAGGAAATAACATCGGCTTTGTTTCGGCCATTGGCCGTATGGCCCCGGTTGATTTTCCGAATGGAAAAATAGTGAAAGTTAACCTGGATGCTAAAGACGCGAATGCTACGCAAACTTACATAGCGTCTGATCTGCCCCGCCCGGTTCAAACCATAACCGGCGATTTTAATAAAGATGGACTTAGTGATGTGGTAGTTTGTGGCCAGGGTGATAAAAAAGGAGGAGTTTATTTATTAAAACAAAATAAGGATAAAACCTATATGCAACAAACCATCCTGGATAAGGCAGGATCGGTACAGGCTGTAAAAGGTGATTTTAATAAAGATGGCTGGCCCGATGTAATGTTTTTAACAGGCACAGGTGATGAGGGGCTATGGCTTTTAACAAACGATCAAAAAGGTGGTTTTACAACAAGGAAGCTGCTAACTTTTCCGCCAACAAACAGTTCAACCAGCTTCCAGTTAGCCGATATGGATCATGACGGGAACCCTGACCTGATTTATACCTGTGGTTATAATTATCACGATTCGCGTATTTTAAAACCCTACCATGGTTTGTATATTTTTACCAATACGGGCAACTGGAATTTTAAACAAAAGTACTTTTATCCAATAAACGGCTGTACAAAAGCTATAGCTGCCGATTTTGACGGCGATGGCGACCTTGACATTGTAACAATTGCCTTTTTTGCAGATATGCAAAACACGCCTGCCGAGGAGTTTATTTACTTTGAACAAACCAAAGCATTTGATTTTAAACCACATGCGGTACCAATAAGCAAATATGGCCGCTGGATGTGTATGGATGTAGCCGATTTGAACAATGATGGTAAGCCTGATATCATTCTTGGTAATTATGCCAATGGCTTTATGTTTATTCATGGTTTACAACCGCAATGGGATCGCAACCTGCCGCTCATCGTGCTCGAAAATCACCTGAAAAAATAGGGGTTGGTTAGTGTTATATTTAAGCTTTTAATTCATCAACGGCGAAAGATTTACTAAGCTTAACTCGATAATATTGTTTTTGGCTTCGTTGAGGGCTTCGCCGTTTTAAAACTTCATAAGTCTGGAATTCTACAACTTGTTATAGGATAGGCTAGGTACGAAGCATAAGTGTCCATGATAAAAAAACAACGGCTATCCGCAAATAAGATCTGTTTAATTATTTTTTCGGTATTTATTACCGTTATGGTTTTCAATAGCTGCGGGGATGATGGTTTATCATCAGGTGAAGAAAAATACCTTGCCGAAGGTAAAAAGCTTGCCCAAATACGTTGTTCTGGCTGTCACCAGGCACCAGATCCGTCGCTTTTGGATAAAATAACATGGGAAAAGAGTATACTACCGGGCATGGCACCCAAATTTGGTTTACGGCCTTTTATGGATGATTACCTTGTTTCTTCAACCTCAACCATATCTGCTGCCGACTGGCACAAGATCCTGGTTTATTATAAATATTCGGCTCCTGCCAGGCTGATCATACCAAAACCCACAGCAATAAAAGACTGGGCTATTTTCGCCCTGAAACGGCCAAAAAATGCAGATACGGCTAACGGGCCTGCTATGACTACCATGGTTACCTATAATGAAAACGATAAGCATTTTTACACAGGCGACATGGGCGGCAATCTTTATAAATGGGATAACGATCTTCAATCAACCCTCGTAAAGAAATTTAATTCGGGAGTAGTTGATGCCAATTTTTTTAAAACAACTGCAGAGCCAAATGGAGCTATTATAACCTGCATAGGCATACTGCCGCCAAACGATCAGCTGAAAGGGAAAATGATAAGCATAAACCTTAATAGCCGATCGGCAAATAAAGATTCACTGTTAATTACTGATAGCCTGCCGCGCCCGGTAAAAAGCGCTTATGCCGATTTTAACAAGGATGGTTTAGTAGATTATGTATCCTGTGGTTTTGGACATAACCGGGGAGGGTTGTACCTGGTTCAGCAACGGGCAAATCATACATTTATAAAAAAAACTGTCAGGGCGATACCGGGGCCATCCCAGGTTTTTATCAGTGATTATAATAACGATGGCTGGCCTGATATTGTGTGCCTGTTTGCCCAGGCTGATGAAGGTATCTGGTTGTTTTTGAATGACAAAAAAGGAGGATTTGCCAGTCAAAATCTTATACATTTTCCGCCGGCATATGGTTCAAGCAGTTTTGAAATGGTTGATTTTAACCGCGATGGTAAGCCTGATATTTTGTACACCTGTGGCGATAATAATGATTACTCGCCTATATTTAAACCTTATCATGGGGTTTACATTTTCACCAACCAGGGCAACTGGAAATTTAAACAAACTTATTTTTACCACATTAATGGCTGCTCAAAAGCCGTGGCTGCCGATTTTGATAAAGACGGTGACCTTGACCTCGCCGTGACCGCGTTCTTCCCCGATTTTAAATACCATCCCACCGAAGGTTTTACTTACCATGAACAAACCAGCCCCGGTAAATTCAAAGTGCACGAGATTCCTGTTAACGGGTATGGCAGGTGGATAGCGATGGATGTGAACGACATCGATCAGGATGGTGATTTAGATATCGTTTTAGGGAATTTTTCGGCAGGAGGTTCCGGACTTATCAACCAAAAAGACTACAAACCGAGCTGGGACATGTACCATCCGGTAATCATGTTGCAAAATACGCTCAGAAAGTAAGCATAAAAATGCAAATTGTATCATTTGTATTGGAAAATGATAAATAAGTACGCTATCATGTTGCCGTGTGTTAATTAGTTTTACCGTTGTTATTTATTGCCAGAGATGTTTCCTTATCCATTTATTAAATGGAGGCACCGCATCCCTGTTAAAAAAGCATTATGATGAAAAAAACTATTTATATTGCCTTTGGTGTTTTAGCTGCATGCGTTTTGCCTGCCTTTTTGCTGGCTCAATCTGCGCCTGTAAAACAGGTTAAGTTATCCGATTTCGATTTGCAGTCTTCGGCATTGGTGAACGCTACCGGTACCGAATTATCAAGTGTTAAATACCATTCGCCTGTGTATTGGTTCCCGGTTAAAGTGCCATCAACGGTATTGACAGGGCTGGTTGCCAATAAAATTTACCCCGATCCGTATCAAGGTTTAAATAATATGCTCATTCCTGATGCATCAGATCAGTTTAATAAAGAGTACAACCTGGAGCAGTATAGTCATTTACCCAACGATCCCAATCCATGGAAAAAGCCTTATTGGTACCGCACAACCTTTAAAGTGCCGGCCGGTGATAAGGGCAGACAGTTTCAGCTGATATTTAAAGGCATCAACTACCGTGCGGCTGTATGGCTTAACGGAAAGCAAATTACCGATAGCACCCAGATGGCGGGTATGTTTGCCGAACATAACCTGGACGTGAGCAATGCCATTAATGCCGGTGGCGATAATGCATTAGCAGTAAAAATATATCCTTTGGATTATGCCGGTTATCCCGCAAAAGAACAGCTGAAGGCTTTAGGCCCATTCTATGAAAACGGTGGCCCAACCGGGGATATTGGTAAAAATGTAACCATGCTATGCTCCGCAGGCTGGGATTGGATTCCGCCGGTGCGCGATCGTAATATGGGGATCTGGCAGCCTGTTTTTCTTCGTACCACAGGAGCCGTTACTATTGGCAGGCCAAAACTGGTAACCGACCTGCCAAACCTGCCCGATACCAGCGTAGCCACGCTCTCCCTGAATTTAACATTATCAAACAATACCAGCGTTGCTAATAATGGCAAGCTTACCATCAGCATAAACCCCGAGAATTTTACGGGCTTACCTGTTCAGTTCACGCAAGCAATTTTCGTTGCTGCAAATTCTGGCAAGGCAGTTGAATTAAATGCCGATAAGATTAGCCAGCTCATTATCCATCAGCCCAAACTATGGTGGCCAAATGGTTATGGCAAGGCAAACCTGTACCGTATTCGCCTGCAATATGCTGATGTAAAGGGCATCAGTGATGATACTACCTTTGTTTTTGGCGTGCGTGAGGTATCATCCAAAGCAAGCATGGTGAATGGTTTTGTGCGTCGCCAATTTTACGTGAATGGTAAGTTAGTGCATTTGGTAGGCGGTGCCTGGGTACCGGACATGATGGTGAACCGCGATTCGGCCCGGTATGATTATGAAATGCACCTGTGCCGCAATGCCAACGTAAACTTAGTGCGCATTTGGGGTGGCGGAGTTACCCCACCCGATGCTTTCTGGAATGCGGCCGATAAATACGGACAAATGGTATGGTCGGATTTTTGGATCACGGGAGATACCCAGGGAGAATTTAAAGGCTCGCCTGATTGGCCATTGGAAGGAAGCGTATTTATAAAAAATGTGGAGAGCACCATTTACCGCGTACGTAATCACCCAAGTTTACTGGTTTGGACTGGCGGTAACGAAGGCCATGCCCGCAAAGAATTGTATGATAAAATGCGCAATGATATCATCGAACTGGATGGTACAAGGCCATTTATCCCAAGCTCATCAGGCTTTGCCAAACTGCCTGAGGGATGGAAAGGCTCATGGCCGGATGATATGCCATCAGGCGTGTACAGCGGCGGGCCGTATGCATGGAAAGATCCTAAGGATTATTACAAACTGGCCGATGCAGGTAAAGATTGGGTATTTAAAGATGAAACCGGTCTGCCATCGCAACCGCCTTATACTACGCTGCCTAAAATTATCCCTAACCTTACCTGGGATAAAACCCTGCCTTTCCCGCTAAACAATACCTGGGGATACCATGATGCCGCAACAGGTGCGGGGCAGTATGATAAGTATTATGAAGAAATGGTCAAAAGGTATGGTGCGCCGGGCGATATCGTAAATTTCTCTGATAAGATGCAGTTTATGAACTATATAGGCTACCAGGGTATTTTTGAAGCCGACGGCCATAAACTGAACGAAACCGGTGGCGTAATGCTCTGGAAACTGAATGCCGCCCTGCCAAGTGTGGTCTGGCAGATCTATGATTGGTACCTGGAGCCAAATGCAGGTTATTATTCCATGCAAAACGCCTGCGAACCGGTGCATATTCAGTRTAATTATGATAACTCAAGTGTGGCAATCATTAACCGTACCCACCATTCAACCGGCGATCTTATTGCCACTGCCGATATTTTTGACATCAACAGCAAGCTCATTAAATCATCAAAAGTGGAGCATGTGAGTTTAGCTACAAATGGCGTACAGGAAATCATTCAGCTGAAAGATATCCTGGCGGGCACGCAGGGTGTAAGCTTTGTAGTGCTTAACCTGAAAAATTCTGTTGGCAAAACGGTATCGCACAACGCTTATTGGCTATCTGCAACAGATGAATTCAAAACGCTTAACAATATGAAACATGCCCGGGTAAGCGCCAAAATTATCAAAACCGAAAAAGGTACTGTAGAAAGTAAGTGGACTGTTCAATTCACCAACACATCAAATAAACTGGCATTTTTTGTACGCCCGCAACTCATGAAAAACGGTGAAGAAATTATGCCAAGCTACTGGACAGGAAATTATTTCACTTTGGCGCCATACGAAAGCATAACTGTATCTGTAACCGCCCCGGCTGCCAAATTAGGTAACATAACCCCAACCATATTACTGGAAGGCTGGAACCTGGATAAGCAAGTAATCGCATTAGCTTCGAAACAATAATAAATATTGCTAAAACAAAAACGCCTGGCTCAAAAAGTCAGGCGTTTTGTTTTTATATCATTTGCACATCTGCAATCTGCATATCAAAAACTCCCCCTTTAGGGGGCTGGGGGGCTTGGTTCCTGCTGGCTCAAACAATGGAAACTTCCAAGTCCCCAGATGATATCAGTAGAATCAATACCCACAACCTCGCGATTGGGGAAGCATTGCTGAATGATTTGTAATGCTTTATCGTCATTTACAGAACGATAGGTAGGTACTACAACAGCCGAGTTGGCTATATAAAAATTAGCGTACGATGCCGGCAAGCGGGTATCATCATGGACCACCTCATCGGGCATGGGAAGTTCCACAACGTTTAATTGTTTGCCGTTGAGCAGGCGCATTGTTTTTAAAGCTTCCAGGTTTTCCTGCAGCAGGTGATAATTGTCGTCGTTTTTGTTCTCTTCAACAACAGTAACTACGGTATCCTCGTTCACAAAACGAGTAATATCATCAATGTGGCCGTCGGTATCGTCACCAACAATGCCATCGCCCAACCATAAAATTTGTTCGGCGCCGTAATAGTTGCGCAGGTAGCCTTCAATCTGGTCCTGGTTTAAATGCGGGTTGCGGTTTTTGTTGAGCAGGCAGGCAGTGGTGGTTAAAATTGTGCCCTTGCCATTAAAATCAACAGAGCCACCTTCCATTACAATACCCGGATTAAATACCGGCAAACTAAAATGTTTACCAATTTTTGTAGGGATTACATCATCCAGGTCAAACGGGGGATATTTGCCGCCCCAGGCATTATAGCCCCAATCAACAATAGCTTTTTGTTTAGTATACGGGTTGATCAAAAACGCGGGTCCGTGGTCGCGGCACCAGGCATCGTTTGTAGCAAATTCAAACAACTCCACCTGGCTCATATCAACACCGGCATGTTGCAGCTGAAAAGCCACAGATGCCTTCATGTTTTCATCAACCACGTTAATGCGCACTAATTCACCTTTGGTTAATACTTTGATGAATTCGATGTATGCCGGGTAAATGGTATCTATTTTCCCCGGCCATGAAGCCTCTTTATGCGGCCATGAAAGCCAGGTTGCTGTGTGTTTTGCCCACTCAGCGGGAAAGGAAAATCCTTGCGAAGCAGGGGTTTGTATAGTTGAAGTATTTTGGCTCATAGTTGGTAAGCAAATATGTATACCCCACCCGTCATTGCGAGGTACGAAGCAATCCCTAACTGTACAGAGTGGCTCTGTAGGTCGGGGATTGTTTCGTACCTCGCAATGACGATGGGTGAGGAAGTAATTTAATCTTCGTCTAATAAACGTTTGGTGATCGGCTGGTAACTGTCAATCCTTCTATCCCTCAAAAACGGCCAGTGACTACGGTAATAATCAGATTTATCCAGATCTAATTCCTGTACAACAACCTCTTCCTCATCATGTGATGTTTGCTGGATAATTGCACCAAACGGATTGGCAAAGAATGATCCGCCCCAGAATTTAACGCCAGCTTCTTCGCCAACACGGTTAACGCTTACCACGTGTATGCCGTTGGCTACCGCGTGCGAACGTTGTATGGTTTGCCATGCATTGTATTGTTCCACATTGGTAGCTTCATCCTGAGTAGTGGCCCAGCCAATGGCTGTTGGATAAAATAATATGTCGGCACCCATTAACGAGGTGATACGGGCAGCTTCGGGATACCATTGATCCCAGCAGATGAGCACACCTAATTTGCCGTATTTGGTTTTAAATACCTTGTAACCCAGGTCGCCGGGGGTGAAGTAGAATTTTTCGTAAAAGCCCGGATCATCGGGAATGTGCATTTTGCGGTATTTGCCTAAGTAGCTGCCATCGGCATCCAAAACAGCAGTGGTATTATGGTAAAGGCCCTGCGCACGTTTCTCAAACAATGAAGCAATAATTACCACGTTAAGTTCGGCAGCAATTTTTGATAACTCATCTGTTGATGGGCCAGGTATAGCTTCGGCCAGTTTGAAATTGTCGTAATCCTCAACGTCACAAAAATAAAGCGAGGTAAACAGCTCCTGTAAACAAACTATTTGGGCGCCTTTGGCTGCTGCCTCCCTTACTTTAATAATGGCCTTTTGCAGGTTCTGCTGTTTATCTGCAGTACAACTCATTTGCACTATGCCAACCTTTACTTTATTCATACTGATAAAAATTTGCGCAAAAATAACAATTGAATTTAGGATTGCATCGATTTATATTATTGATTACACTGATTTGAATATTATCATTTCGTTATGATTGCACCGATGTTGTAGTTGATTACACCAATTAATTTGTATTGGTTTTAAATTTTTCAAAACATAATTGCTAAATTTTGTTAAATCATTGTCCTCATATAGCTAAATAAAAAAATAACATAGCTTTGCACCCAAAATGGCGGTTGCCGTTAATTTGCTTCAACAATGATAGATAAGGATTATTACGAAATTTTAGGCATCGACCCCAGTGCTACATTAAATGATATTGACGAAGCATATCGCAAAATCAGTAATAGTAAGGCTCCCAATGATTTAGTTGCTGAAGCTTACCAGGTGTTGAGCGATACTGAAAAACGCAAACAATACGACGAAGATTATATAGGGCCCTTTAACCCGGCTGAGACCTTTCCGTTGGAGGATTTGAAAACCATTACCTCCGAAAAAAAGCCTAAAACATTTAAAAGTACCCTGTGGCATATTACCAAGCTGATTTTAAAGATCTGCGTTACCGGTGCCTTGCTTTATTATGTTTTTAGTAAAATAAAAATTGACCAGGTTAAAGAATTACTTAGCCAATCGAACCCATGGTGGGCGCTGGCTGCTGTGATATGTTTTTTTCTTTCAACTATTGTATCCGCTTCAAGGTTATTAAGTTTTTTCAGATCTATAGATTTACACATCGGCTGGAGATTTAATTTACGCTTATATATGCTTGGTATGTTTTATAACTTGTTTTTACCAGGTGGCATAGGCGGCGATGGTTACAAAATATACCTGTTGAACAAAAGTTATAAAATGCCTGCTAAAAAAGTTTTCTGGGCAATTTTGTTTGATAGATTAAGCGGTTTTTGGGCAATTGGTTTAATTACTGCCGTACTTGTTATTTTTCTTCCGCAGTTAAATATTAGTCCTTTACTAACAGGGGCCATATTTTTAAGTGCAACGGCGGTGTATTATTTTGTGGCACACAAATTTTTTAAAGAATACACCAGGTACTTTTTTGAGGCTCATTTAAAGGCAGTGGCCTTACAATCATTACAGCTAACTACAATTTTGTGTGTAATGATAGGCTTACATCACATCGGTAAATTCGCCCCTTACTTATCGGCGTTCCTGATGTCGTCTATGGCAGCAGTTATACCATTTAGCGTTGGTGGGCTTGGCTTTCGGGAGTTTATATTTAAGTGGGTAATCGTCGAAAAATTCCAAATGAACGGCGAACTGGCCGTAGTTTTAAGTTTATCTTTTTATGTAGTGTCGGCCCTTATTTCTTTAATGGGTGTTTACTATGTATTTCGTACAGATAGATTAGAAAAGGATCTTCCTTCTGATTAATGTTATAAAAAACCATAAATTACTATCAACCTGTTTCAGTAAAGGCAATCTTATTTCCTAAATTTACGTTCTGTTTATAAACCGTACCAAACGTAAATGAGCCATTTTAATGATTTTCACAATCCGCAGGTTGCTGCGTTGCCCGGTCATTTAAAACAATTTATAGTCGACCAACATTACGAGCATTACACGCCCATTGACCACGCTGTTTGGCGCTATGTAATGCGGCAAAATTATAGTTACTTAAAGGATGTTGCCTATTACCCATACATTCCCGGTTTAACCAAAGCCGGCTTAACTATAGAAAGAATCCCCAACCTGCAGGAAATGAACGATGCCCTGGCCAAAATTGGCTGGGGAGCAGTTACTGTTGATGGTTTTATACCACCAGCCGCCTTTATGGAATACCAGGCTTACAAGGTGCTGGTTATTGCAGCGGATATCCGCCAGTCGCGGCATATTGAATATACACCTGCGCCCGATATCATTCACGAATCGGCGGGGCACGCGCCAATTATTGCTGATAAGGATTACCACGAATATTTGAGCTATTTTGGCTCGATAGGGGCAAAAGCCATGTTTTCGGCACAGGATTTTGAACTTTACGAAGCCATACGGGCTTTATCGATACTAAAAGAAATGCCCGATGCCGACCCGGAAGAGGTGAAGAAGGCCGATGAACGGGTAGCTTACCGGCAGCAGAATATAGGCGAACCATCAGAAATGGCCTTGCTAAGCCGCCTGCATTGGTGGACGGTAGAGTACGGTTTGATTGGTACATTAGAAAACCCAAAGATTTACGGCGCCGGCCTGCTCTCGTCTATTGGCGAAAGCGCCAGTTGTATGACGACGGAGGTAAAAAAACTCTGGTACACTATTGATGCGGTGAACTATAGTTATGATATCACTAAAACACAGCCACAGCTTTTTGTAACACCAACCTTTCAAAACCTGGTAGATGTGCTGGAGGAATTTGCCAATACCATGTCGTTCCGCAGGGGTGGGGCTTATGGATTAGGTAAGGCTTTTGAAAGTAAAAATACCTGTACAGCGGTTTACAGTTCGGGCCTGCAGGTTTCGGGTACGGTGACCGATTTTAAAACCGATAAAAATGGCGATCCATATTTTTTAAAGATCACCGGGCCTGCTGCTTTATCAGTTAATAATAAACAACTGAAAGGCCATGGAAAAAATTATCATAAAGATGGCTTTAGCTCGCCGGTTGGTAAACTTAAAAATATGCAGCCTTTAGAAAACATGGGTTTGGCAGAACTGGAAAATGCCGGTATCGCCATTAATAAAGATGCAACACTCGAATTTGAAAGTGGTATTACCGTTGAAGGCAAAGTTAAAAGCATCCTGGCATCGGGCGGAAAAACGCAGCTGATCTCTTTTACAGATTGTATGGTAACTGATGAAAATGGCGCGGTATTGTTTGATCCGTCGTGGGGTGTTTATGATATGGCTGTGGGCGAAAAGATCACGTCGGTATTTTGTGGTGCGGCAGATAAGGAAGCATTTGACGAGTTAATTTATAAATCAAAAACCGCTACTCATCATGTAGAGCATAGCTTTAAAAATAAGGAATTACACAAGCTGTATCAGCAGGTGCGGGATTGCCGCCAAAAGCAAGGTGATTATGGCTTTTTAGGCAACGTTTGGCTTAAACTGCAAAAAAATCATCATGACGACTGGCTTTGCGCCCTGGAAATACTGGAACTACTGGAGCATGAGGGGATTGAACCATTTCTGGCGGCTGAGATCCGTGGTTTTCTGGAACAAAAAATAAAAGATCAGCCCGAATTAAAAAAACTTATCACAGATGGTTTTTACCTGATCGGGCATCCTGTTGAGCAAAAATTGGTATTTTAGGAGCGATGATAACAACGTTATCTTACGCAAATAAAAATGCGTCATTGCGAAGCATAGGCCCAACCCTTCCTGGGAGAGGCTATGCTTCGCAATGACGGTTCTGAAATAATTAAGTAACTATCATAAAATCATTCCCCCTTTTAGGGGGTTAGGGGGCACATGAATATCATAATAACAGGCGCCAGCAGCGGCGTAGGATTTGAGGCTGTAATTGAACTTATACTATCCGGAAACCATAAGGTTATAGCGCTTGCACGCTCGCAGGATAAACTGGAACGCTTGCTGGAGATTGCCCACGGCCTTAACCCCGATTGCCAGTTATACGCCCTTACCTTTGATATTGTACATGATGATTACGAAGGCTTAAAACAATTTATCGAGGTTAACTTTGATAACCAGGTTGATGTTTTAATAAATAATGCAGGGGTGCTTATAAATAAACCATTTATGCAATTACTTGAAACCGATTTTGTAGAAATGCTGCAAAGTAACTTTATAGGTCATGTACGCATTATACAAGCCCTTTTATCATTAATACCTGCCGGAGGGCACATACTCAATATTGGCAGTATGGGCGGTTACCAGGGTAGTGCAAAGTTTCCGGGTTTATCTGCATATTCGGCCAGCAAGTCGGCTTTGCATACATTAACTGAATGCCTGGCGCAGGAACTTGCCGATCAGGATATAAAAGTAAACTGCCTGGCACTGGGATCGGCACAAACCGAAATGCTGGAAAAGGCTTTTCCGGGCTATCAATCTCCGGTATTAGCGTTTGAAATGGGTAAGTATATAGCCGACTTTGCGCTTACAGGTCATAAATTTTTTAACGGTAAAATTTTGCCAGTTGCAGTAAGTACGCCATAAAATATTATTTTATTATAAATATTTTATAACTTACACAAAGAAAACAGCGTAATAACCTCATATGGATAATAGATTCACATCCCTATTTACTCGTTCAAAAGATGTATTTTTTGTGATGGATATGAATGGTGTGATTTTGCATTCAAACCCTTCATTTCAAAGTTTATTTAACTATAATGAGGCCGAACTGACGGGCGTTAATATTGCCGAAATATGCCACCCGGAGGATGAAAAAAGCAGGGAAGAATCACAAGGCAGCCTGCTGTTAAGTAAGAAACCGGTTGATTATCAAAGCAGGGTTAAGGCAAAAGGTGGCGGCTATTACAATGTTTCCTGGTCGGCTATTTTAAATGATGATAACCTTATCTATTCAACAGGTACTCCCCGGATAAACGCGCCTGTTATTTCTGAGCCGCCGGGTAATGATATAGTGCAGCATACCATCCAAAACCTGAACGAGGGTTTTATTGTGCTTGATACCGACTGGAATATAATAGCTTTTAACCCGGCTTTTCAGGCCATGACCAGTTTAAACGCCGAAGAAATTAAACAATCGGGTTTTATTAATATAAAAAGCCTCGGCATAATACCAGAGGTTATCAGCGAATGTCAACGATCACTAAACGATAATACCCCTGTACAGGTTCAGTATTTAAATACATACTTAAACTCCTGGCTCCGCATTAATATATATCCTTATGATAATCAACTTGCGTTATTTATAAGAGATATTACCGAAATAAAAATACAGGAATGGGTGTTGGGATTGGAGAAAAGGGTATTGGAGTTAAATGCAGCTACACAACATACCCTTGCCCAAACAACCGGCGAATTACTTAGGGGGATCGAAGCAATATTCCCCGATATGATTTGCTCGGTTTTGGAAGTTGATGACGCGCAGCAAAAGCTGTATACCCTTGCTGCACCGCGGCTGCCAAAAGCTTATAGCGATCAGTTGGAAGGCCTTCCGGTTGGCCCGGGTGTGGGCTCATGCGGCAATGCGGTATATCATCGGGAGCAAACTATTGTAAGCGATGTAGAAAATGATCCCCTTTGGGTCGACTATGCCGATATGATAAAACCATTTGGTTTAAAAGCTTGCTGGTCTACACCGGTAATAAGTTCAAATGGTGCAAAGGTTTTAGCTGTGTTTGGTATTTATTATACCACCGTGCGCGAACCAGACAATGACGAACTACACCTGATAGGGCGAACGGTAAACATTTTGCGGGTTTTAATCGAAAGCAAAAAAAACGAGCAGGATATTAAAGAGCAAAACAACAGGCTTCAGTCAATTGCTGCTATAAGCTCCCATGAACTACGACGCCCGGTTGCCACCATTTTGGGCCTGGTAAATTTGTTCGACAAGTTTAACACGTCGAACCCGCTGAACAGCGAAATAATTGACTACTTATATATTACCACCAAAGAGCTTGATAAAGTTATTCATGATATTATTGAAAAAACTTTATACGTAAAAGCGAGCGAAAAGCAAGCTTCATAAAGGCAACTCTTTTATCATCCTGAACGATAGTTAAGGACCTACTCACCGCCATGCTTCTTCGCCCTGTACAATGTGCGAATAGGAGATCCTTCGTTCCTCAGAGCTGTCTAAAAATAGATAAACCGACCGTTACCAGGCGCGAAGCAATGCCAAGCTATGCAGATCGGATTTGCAAAGCTTCTCTGTAAGGCGGGGATTGCCTGGTTCCTTATAATGACGTGGTTGCAAGTTGTTGATTATCAATGCTATTTTTTTGAATTTTCCAATGTAGAGATGCATAATTGCGTCTCCTGCGTGCAAATCACTCATGCAAATCTCAGCAATCCTGAATGTCCTGCGGGAGACGCAATTATGCGTCTCTACAACAACCCCATTTGCAACCATGTCATTACTTTTTTTCCAGCCACGCTGGTGGGGACTCGACGCGTGGATAGGTTGACAAGGAATTTACAACTCCTCCATTGGCGATACCGCGAAGCGATCTTCTACCGAACCAACTATCCAGCGCGAACCTTTTGGTTGTTCACAGGTCTTTGCTCTTCAGCCTTTTGCGCCAACCTTTAAAAATTCATTTACTACTATTTCAGATACGTAGCGTTTCACTCCTTCCTTATCGGTATAGCTGCGGTTGGCCAGTTTGCCTTCAATGGCTACTTCATCACCCTTTTTTAAAAAATCTTCGGCAAGCTTGGCCTGTGTGCCCCACAAAACCAGGTTATGCCATGTGGTATCGGTTATCTTTTCACCTTTGTCATTTTTATAGCTCTCGTTGGTGGCTATGGAGATCCGCGCCATTTTTTTGTTGCTGTCAAAAACTTTTACTTCCGGGTCCATACCTAAGTTGCCTACAAGGCGTACACTGTTTCTTAATGAGTTCATCGTTTTATTTTTTAATGTTTGATATGTGTTTTGATAACGATACAAAGGTGCAGCTACCCCGAAAACTTAACCGGATAATAACCGTTTATAGTCGATAGTTTCCGTTTGTAAGCGTTTGCAAATGGATAAGTAATCGTGTATCTTTATATCATGAACCAGGAAAGAAACTGTTTGGATTGTGGTTTGCCCCTACATGGCCGGGCCGATAAAAAGTTTTGTAACGACCTATGCCGCAATAATTACAACAACCAGCTTAACAGCAACAGCTATAACCTGGTGCGCAATATCAACAACATCCTGCGCCGCAACCGCCGTGTACTGGAAGAGTTAAACCCAACCGGCAAAACAAAAACCAGCCGCAAAAAAATGGCAGCAAAAGGATTCGATTTTGACCACATCACCAGTATCTATCAAACCAAAACGGGTTCCACTTATATGTTTTGCTACGAATATGGGTACTTGTTATTGGACGGGGATGAGGTGTTGCTGGTTAAAAGGGAGGAAAGTTGATGTGCAGGTAGTTAGTATCATGTAGTTAGTATCAAGTATCAAGATTTTTTGATGTGCAGATGATTTTGTCTGAACCGGAATTTGTCGGATTAGTGGAATTTTTTGAATTAAATTCTGATAATTCTTTAATTCTGAAAATTCCGATTCAGACAATGTGTTAGGGATTGAAACGGATACCGGCCAATGTGGTTAAGGCCTGTGCAGTATGAGTGTAAAGCCCGCCCGCCAGTCGGCGGGAACACCGTGGAAAAAAGTAACAAGTAGTTAGTATCAGGTAGCAAGATTTGCTATTTTCGCCCTGTACAGTTAAGAGATTGCATCGTGTCTTATAATGATGGTCTATTTGTTTATTAGGAATCAAAAGCTTTCGTTTCCCTAAAGCGTCAGCAGAACAGCTTCGGACGAAAACGGACAAAACAATGTGGGGTTGTGCGGCTGCAGGGCATAGGAAGTTTTTGCATGTGTGGGATATGCGGGCAAGGGCAAAATAATTCCAGCCCAGGTTTTGCCCGTTTTGCAGGGAAGGCCCTGAGCGCAAAGAAGCATTTCTGCTGACTTGAATTTTTTGGTCCTTTTTGTTTCAAGACAAAAAGGACTAGGCCCTCCCGCGGCCATGAGCGGGACGATGTTATTGGTTACCACAAAGTGTAAAGTTAGCACCCAAATAGTGGCTCTGTACAGTTTGGGATTGCTTCGTGCCTCGCAATGACGGTGGTTGAGGTGTTATGTTAACACGAAAAATCCAGCCTTTTGAAGCTGCTCTGTACAGTTTGGGATTGCTTCGTACCTCGCAATGACGGTGAGTTGTGGTTTCTGGTTCAGGCAAACTCCCAAATCAAAACGTTCCATCCAAAATCTCAAATCTCATATCTCACATCTCACATCTAATTTTTATCTTTGCCCATGCAAGAAAAAATCCTCATTCTTGACTTTGGCTCGCAATTCACCCAACTTATAGCGCGCCGTGTCAGGGAGCTCAATATTTACTGTGAGATCCACCCCTTTAATCATTATCCCGAAATTGACAGCACTGTAAAAGGTATCATCCTTTCCGGCAGTCCTTATTCTGTAAGGCAGGAGGATGCTCCTCATTTTGATTTCGAGCAGTTTCACACTACCCGACCTATATTAGGGGTTTGCTATGGGGCGCAGTATGTGGCGCATTTTCATGGCGGCGAGGTGCTGCCATCAAGCACCCGGGAGTATGGCAGGGCCAATCTTGAATACATTAACAGGGAAAACCCGCTGTTTAAAAATATACCCGAAAGCTCGCAGGTTTGGATGTCTCATGGCGATACCATTGACAGTATCGGCGATAATTTTGAAATTATTGCCAGTACCGATACCGTAAAAGTTGCGGCTTACCAGGTAACCGGCACCCAAACGTACGGCATCCAGTTTCACCCCGAAGTAACACATAGTATCGACGGCAGGCAGCTGCTGGAAAACTTTTTGGTTGATATCTGCGGCTGTCACCAGGATTGGACACCAGATTCGTTCATTGAAACTACCATAGCCGCTTTAAAAGAGAAGTTAGGTGATGATAAGGTAGTGTTAGGGTTATCGGGAGGTGTTGATTCATCGGTTGCGGCGGTATTGCTGCACCATGCCATTGGTACAAACCTGCATTGTATATTTGTTGATAACGGTCTTTTACGCAAGGACGAGTACGAGCAGGTGCTCGACTCCTACAAGCACATGGGCCTTAATATAAAAGGAATTGATGCCAAAAGTCGTTTTTACGATGCACTGGCAGGCTTAAGCGACCCCGAAAAGAAACGGAAGGCTATTGGCCGGGTGTTTATTGAGGTATTTGATGATGCCGCGCACGAGGTTAAAGATGTAAAATGGCTTGGCCAGGGTACTATTTACCCGGATATTATTGAGTCGGTTTCTGTTAAGGGGCCATCGGCTACCATCAAATCGCACCATAACGTTGGCGGACTGCCCGATTTTATGAAACTAAAGGTTGTTGAGCCTTTAAATACCCTGTTTAAAGACGAAGTAAGGCGTGTTGGCAAGGCATTAGGTATCGATCCTAATATTTTAGGCAGGCACCCTTTTCCGGGTCCGGGATTGGCAATCAGGATATTAGGTGATGTAACCCCGCAAAAAATTGCTATATTACAGGAGGCCGATGCGATTTATATCAACAATTTGCGGTCATACGGTGTTTATGATAAGGTTTGGCAGGCCGGCGCAATATTTTTGCCGGTTCAGTCGGTAGGGGTAATGGGCGATGAGCGCACTTATGAGAACGTAATTTGCCTGCGTGCGGTGGAATCGTTGGATGGAATGACAGCCGATTGGTGCCATTTACCTTACGATTTGCTGGCCAAGATCAGTAACGAGATCATTAATAACGTAAAAGGAATTAACCGGGTAGTATATGATATCAGTTCGAAACCACCTGCTACAATTGAGTGGGAATAAATGGTTACTGTTTTTTTTAACGGCGCTGGTACTGTCTGCATGTTCGCCAAAGGTGCGGCCGGTAACCACACCCGTAAAAAAACAAACTGAAACTGAAAAACCAAAGGTTGCCGAAAAGCCACCGGTAAAACCTGGGGCGGCAAAACCATTAACCATAGCCATGATGCTGCCTATGGGGTTGGATCATTTAAGGCCCGGGTCAAAATACACATCATCGGGCCTCACCAAGGCCAATATGAGCGTGGAATATTACCAGGGCTTTAAATTGGCTTTGGATTCGCTAACGGCTGATGGCGCTAATTTTAAACTGCGTTTGTACGACTCAAAGGATGAGGACGCGCAATCGCATAGCCTGGCCCTTAATCCTCTTATCAAAAACAGCGACCTTATTGTTGGCCCGGTTTTTCCCGATGGTATAAAGATATTTGCCACGGGGCTTAATACAAAGTCGCCAATTGTTTCGCCGCTGTCACCGGCATCGCCTGCCACAATTAATAGCGACAATTTGATAACTGTTATGCCACCTTTAGAGTATCATGGCTGGGGTGCCGCGCAGTTTATCAATGATAAGTTAAAGCCTAAAAAAATATTTATTCTGCGTTCGGGATTTAGCCAGGAACAGGACTATGTGAGGGGATTTAAAAATGCAACAGACAGTTTAAGTAAAAAGAAGATAAGGATAATAACCGTTGTTATTTCAAAAGGACAGCTTAGCGGTTTAATTCCCCAGCTTTCAAAAACAGAACAAAATGTGTTTGTGGTAGCCGCTACCGACCAGGCTTTTTTGAACGTTACCCTGCGATCATTAGATACCCTGAACAGGCATTACCCGGTGGTGCTGTTTGGACACCCAAGCTGGCAAAAGTTTGGTTTTTTAAAGGTTGATATTTTGCAGCGCTTAAAAACCCATATTACATCTGCCGACCAGGTTGATTACAAATCAGACGCCAGTATGGAGTTTATAAGGGTATACCACAGGCTTTACCATGTTGAGCCTACCGATTATGCCATAAAGGGATTTGATGAAGGGATGTATTTTGGCAAACAACTGATTGATAACAATTTTGCATCACTTGATAAGGCCGGTTTTACGGGCCTGCACAATAACTTCCGCTTTATAAAAAAACCGGGATTGGGTTGGGTAAACACCCATGTAAATGTATTAATGTATAGTAACTTTGAGTTAAAACAGGTAGAATGAAGGCAATAAACCAGCTTAAAACGTTTCAGCGCATAATAGGTGAATACCCGGTTGATACGCCCTTAAGTAAATTTTTACCCGGTTTTTACAGGCAAAACAAACAAATGGGCTCTACCGACAGGCGGGTAGCCAGCCGTTTAATATATAATTATTTCCGCATAGGGCGGGCCTTGCCCAACCTGGCTACCGACGAACGGCTTATTGTAGCCGAGTTTTTATGCCATACCCAAACTAACTCGTTCCTTCAAAATTTTAAGCCTGATTGGGCCGCTTGCGTAAGTTTTAATGTGGATGATAAGCTTGCCCTTGTAAAAACAGCTTACCCGGCTTTTAAGCTTGAGGATGTGTTCCCCTGGATAGATCAGGTATCGGCAGGCATTGATAAGGATGCCTTTTTAAAATCGTTTTTTTGCCAGCCCGATCTATTTATCCGGGTACGCAATGGGTACGACCACCTGGTTAAAGCTCAACTGAACAAGGCCGGAGTTGTATTTAAAGACGAAGGCAACGGCTGTTACGCTTTGCCTAATGGTACAAGGCTTGAAACTATTTTTCCTAAACAAAACTGGTTTGAGGTACAGGATCTTTCATCACAGCAAACAGGCGATTTTTTTAAGCCCCAGCGCTGGGATAGCTGGTGGGATGCCTGCGCGGCTTCGGGCGGTAAATCGCTGCTGCTGCACGAGGATGAGCCCAATATAAAACTGGTAGTATCTGATATCCGCGAATCGGTATTGGCTAACCTCGACGAGCGTTTCCAGCTGGCGGGCTTAACCAAGTACCAAAAAAAGGTGCTCGACCTGACCACCAATATCGATCAAACCCTGCACGATTATGAATTTGACGGGATCATTCTTGATGCCCCCTGCAGCGGCTCGGGCACCTGGGGCCGTACACCCGAGATGATAGCCCAGTTTATGCCTGCAAAAATTGAATTTTTTCAGCGCCTGCAAAAAAGCATCGCCCAAAACGTGGTGAAATATCTTAAGCCCGGCAAACCACTTATTTACATCACCTGCTCGGCCTTTAAAGGCGAGAATGAAGATGTGGTTGATTACCTTGTAAAAGAGCTTGGCCTAAAGCTGGAAGAAAGCAAGGTGCTGAAAGGCTATGAGCATAAGGCCGATACAATGTTTGTGGCGAGGTTGAGCCCCCCGGCCCCCTGAAGGGGGAGTGAAAACCGCGAGGCTTAATACGCTTCAACCGTTGCGAGGTTGTTGGCGGTTTGGACAATGCTTTTTCCTACCGTCATTGCGAGGCACGAAGCAATCCCCGACTTACAGCTACCGTGTGTACACATCTTTTTAATAAGAAAATGTCATTTCGATGGAGCAAGGGGAGGAATGAGCGGGGCGCGAAAGAGAAATCTTGTGCGATATGCTAAGCTGACATGCATAGTTCGCTTGAAAGTCGTACAAGATTTCTCACCCTTGCCCTCCATAGGCCTTCCCTCCAAGGATTCGAAATGACAATCTTACTTTAAGAAACCTGAGGATAAAGATGTGTACACACGGTAGGACTTACAGAGTAGCTTTGCAAATCCGATCTGCATAGTTTGGGATTGCTTCGTGCCTCGCAATGACGGGGGGGATGAAAGCACTTGCAGCCCCATCTGCACATCTGAAATCTGTAATCTGCACATCTACAAATGCGTATTACTCCTGAAAAGTTTTATAGCTATAGCCAATAAAATTATCCCAAACGATTTGCGTAATATACTAAGCCCAACCGGCCCTAACAGTTTCTCGAGCCATTTTACGTTTTTGAGTACCAGGTAAACAACTATGGTGTTGAGTACAATGCCCACAATGATATTTTGAGTTTGATATTGCGATTTTAATGAGAGCAGGGTGGTCATGGTGCCGGCGCCGGCTATAAGGGGGAAGGCGATAGGGACGATTGATGCAGATTGAGGTAATTCTTCCTTAAAAAAATCGACGCCTAATACCATTTCCATGGCGATAATAAATATTACCAACGAGCCTGCTATTGCAAATGATGAAATATCGAGCCCGATAATGGCCAGCAGTTCATCGCCCACAAACAAAAAAACGATCATTAAAATCAATACTGCTATGCTTGCTTTTTCCGATTCGATATGCCCCACACGCTGGCGTACCTGGATAATAACGGGTATAGCGCCCAGGATATCAATAATAGCGAAAAGGATCATCGTAACTGATAATACCTCCCTGAAAATTAGTGGATGCATGGCTTTAGGATTTATTCTTTATTGACTTTAACCGGAAACTGAGCAAAAGTGCAATTAAAGCTCGGGTATTAAAAAAGAAGTTAATAAAAAAGGCACTGATTTTCAGTGCCTTTTTTTAATTGTATTGTTTTGATATCTTATAAATGAGGGTTTACAGGATCCTGTGGTATGCTCACAATGCCTTTCCTGATCAATGAATGTTTTTTACTGTAAGCAAAATAAATTACTAAACCAATTATCATCCATACTGCCAGCCTTATCCAGGTATCAAGAGGAAGTGAAACCATCATTAAAACACATATTATTACACCTAAAATAGGCACAAGCGGAACCCATGGTGTCCTGAATGGACGTGGTGTATTCGGATCTGATTTCCTCATTACCAATACGCCGATACATACCAGCACAAACGCGAACAAGGTGCCGATAGATACCATTTCGCCTACTACCCTTACCGGTACAAACGCAGCAAAAATACTTACAAATACCGCAAATAGTAAATTTGATTTATATGGAGTTTGGAATTTTTTGTGAACTTTTGAAAATGCCTTTGGTATTAAACCATCTTTAGACATGGTGTAAAATATGCGCGATTGGCCCATCAACATCACTAATATTACTGATGAATAACCAGCCAATATAGCAACAATGATAGCTTTTTGCAACCAGGCGTAAGGGGTTTTGGCAATAGCTACCGCAACTGGAGCTGCACTTTCTTTAAACTCCTTGTAATTTGCAACACCTGTCATTACGTGCGAAAACAGCACATACAGTATGGTACATACTACCAACGAACCAATTATCCCTATTGGCATGCCTCGCTTGGGATCTTTGGCTTCCTGCGCTGCGGTTGAAACAGCATCAAAACCAATAAAGGCAAAGAAAACCACACCCGCGCCACGTAATACTCCCGACCAGCCAAACTCGCCAAATTTTCCTGTATTTTGTGGTATGTATGGTGTATGATTAGCCGGATTGATAAAGCCCCAACCAACAGCTATAAATACCAATACCACCGCTACTTTAAGTACAACCAGTAAATTGTTGATAAAAGCGGATTCTCTTGTTCCGCGGATTAACAATAACGATAAACATACTATAATGAAAACAGCAGGCAGGTTCATGATGCCATGCACCACACTACCGTCGGCAAGCGTAATATCTTCCCATGGCGACTTGGTAAACTGCGGGGGAAATTCTATATTGAAAAAATGTAAAAATTTAGTGAGGTATTGCGACCAGCTTATAGAAACTGTTGCTGCTCCTAATGCATACTCCAATACCAAATCCCAGCCAATTATCCAGGCGACAAACTCGCCCATTGTGGCATAAGAGTAAGTATAAGCCGATCCTGCAATAGGTATCATACTTGCAAACTCTGCGTAACATAGGCCTGCAAACGCACACCCAATTGCACCAATTACAAATGAAATGGTAACTGCTGGTCCAGCGTTGTTAGCAGCGGCGAGGCCGGTTAATGAAAATAGTCCTGCACCAATTATTGCACCGATACCCATTGTAACAAGGTTGAAACTACTTAAAGTACGCTTTAATGTAGTTCCGCCTGTTTCTGCGGCTTCTTTTAGTAATAAATCAAGAGGTTTTTTAAATCGCATAATTGTAATTAAATATTCAGTTAAAATTAATAAAATCAGTCATCCCCAAACGTACTTAAATTTATTGAAAAGATAAAGAGCAGAATGTAACAATGGACTTGATTAAATTACCCAAATTATAATTTGAAAATGAAGTATTTAGCTAAAAAGTTGTTTGAAAATGATTTATTAAAAAAATATTTTTATACTTCTAATAAGGCGCATATCCACGCGTCATTGCGAGGTACGAAGCAATCCCCGTCTTACAGCGCAGCTTTGCAAATCCGATCTGCATAGTCGGGATTGCTTTGTGTCTTATAAAGGCGTGTCTGCAAGTTGTTGATTATCAGTGTTATTTTTTAATTTAATCTATGTCATTGCGAGGTACGAAGCAATCGCATGCTATACAGGGTGGACCTGCACAGTTCGCGATTGCCGCTACGCTCGTACATGGTTGTTGGGTTCTAAAATCAACGCGTCATTACTGTTTTTCCAATTTTTTAAATGCCATTAAACTGCTGGTTTTTGATTTATGACTTTTGTGCTTGCTAAATTGAGGCCAAAGTTTGCCGGATTTGAGAGATAGGCGGATGATAAGTTTCTAATTAATATATCACGATATAAATTGATTTTTCTTAAAATAAGTGTACTTATAATGAAGATAGGGACACTATATAGAAATTAATCAACAAAGAAAGCAGGATTACTGTGTATTTAATGCATAGGTTTTGAACGGATTTAAATGGAGAAGTTTTTCACGCAAAGACGCCAAGACGCAAAGAAAAAAAAGCAAATCACTTAGCGTCCTTGCGTCTTTGCGCGAGATAAATTTCGGATATTGGAGTGCAGATCGGCAGCTTGATTTTAATCAGGAGTTAATTTTTTGGCTTATAATGTTGATTATCAGTTTGATAAGTGTTCCGGTCTTTGTTGATTTTTAAAAAGCTTAAGTTGTTGATAATCAGCTATAATGCGTTCCAAAGCGTTCGGGGTGTTCCATTGCCCTCAAACGGAACACTTATAAAAAAAGCCACCCTCACCAGGTGGCTTTTCATATATTGAAAACGATATTATCCTTTTTTATCCACTCTAATTACAGGCGAAGTATAAGCCTGTACAACAACCTGTTTTTTAACCTCCTGTTTCATAGCAGTTGGCGCAACATGGTTTGCATTCAAATGCGGTGCAATAACCAGCGAAACGATAGACATCAGTTTGATCAAAATATTCATTGATGGGCCCGAGGTATCCTTAAACGGATCGCCCACGGTATCACCCGTTACTGATGCTTTATGTGGTTCTGATTTTTTGTAGTGCATTTCGCCATTGATCATACAACCCTTTTCGAATGATTTTTTAGCGTTATCCCATGCACCGCCGGCATTGCTCTGGAAGATCCCCATCAGCACACCGGATACGGTAACACCGGCCAATAAGCCGCCCAATACTTCGGGACCGAAAGAGAAACCGATAATGATAGGTGTGATGAGCGCGATCAATCCCGGCGCAACCATCTCGCGGATAGAGGCTTTGGTTGATATAGCCACGCATTTTTCGTACTCGGGCTTGGCCGTGTATTCCATAATGCCCGGGATCTCGCGGAACTGGCGCCTTACTTCTTCTACCATCGCCATAGCTGCACGACCTACTGCCGAGATACACAATGCCGAGAAGATGAACGGGATCATGCCGCCCACAAACAAGCCGGCCAAAACATCGGCCTTGTAAATATCAATATGCTCGATGCCTGCAACACCCACAAAGGCGGCGAACAGGGCCAGCGAGGTTAACGCGGCAGATGCAATGGCAAAACCTTTGCCTGTAGCGGCGGTAGTGTTACCTACGGCATCTAAATTGTCTGTACGGTGGCGTACTTCCTCGGGCAGGCGGCTCATTTCGGCAATACCACCGGCGTTATCAGCAATAGGGCCAAAGGCATCAATTGCCAATTGCATAGCCGTAGTAGCCATCATACCGGCAGCGGCGATAGCAACCCCGTATAACCCTGCAAAATGGTATGATCCATAAATGCCCGAAGCTAAAACCAGGATAGGCAACACGGTTGATTCCATACCCACAGCTAAGCCGCCAATAATATTGGTAGCATGCCCGGTTGACGACTGGCGGATAATGCTCAGCACCGGGCGTTTACCCATGGCGGTATAGTATTCTGTTATAATCGACATTAGTGTACCCACTATCAGGCCCACCGCTATCGACAGAAAGACGCCATTTTTGGTAAATTCCATTGCTCCGCCTTTTAATGTACCGGCTGCATCAATATCACGTACCATACGGAACTCACCTGCAGGCAGCATCCATTGTACTACAAAATAGGTGGCAACTGCGGTTAATACAATTGACATCCAGTTACCTATGTTCAATGCCTTCTGTACGCTGTCGTTTTCGTTTTTAATTTTTACAAACGATGCTCCAATGATAGAGAATATTAAGCCTATGCCGGCGATCACCATCGGCAATAAAATAGGGCCAATACCTCCGAAATTATCTGCTAATGCGTTTCCGTCGTGTCCAACCATTTCGCGGCCCAGCACCATGGTGGCAAGCATAGTTGCCACGTACGATCCAAATAAATCGGCGCCCATCCCGGCTACGTCACCTACGTTATCACCAACGTTATCGGCGATGGTGGCGGGGTTACGCACATCGTCCTCGGGGATTCCGGCTTCTACCTTACCTACAAGGTCGGCACCTACATCGGCAGCCTTGGTATAAATACCGCCGCCCACACGGGCAAACAGGGCGATGGATTCGGAGCCTAACGAAAATCCGGCTAAAACATCCAATGCCTTTGCCATGGCCTCACCATTTACGGTGCCTCCTGTGTTTTTAACATAAACCGTGTAAAAAACAATGAACAGGGAACCTAAGCCAATAATGGCCAGGCCGGCAACACCCAAACCCATTACAGTACCGCCGGTAAACGATACTTTTAAAGCCTGTGCAAGGCTGGTACGTGCGGCTTGTGTAGTGCGCACATTTGCTTTGGTTGCAATACGCATACCCAGGTAACCGGCAAAGGCCGATAAAAATGCACCTACTACAAATGACACGGCAATAACCGGGCTTGATGTAGCTACGGTAGTGCCGCTCCAGGCCAGCAGAATACCTGCAATAAAAACAAAGCCACCGAGCACCTTCCACTCGGCACGTAAAAAGGCCATCGCCCCATCGGCAATGTAGCCGGATAGCTTTACCATATCGCCGTCGCCGGCATCCTGTTTGGTAACCCATGCTGCTTTAATGGCCATTGCGGCAATGCCGGTAAGCCCGAAAACCGGAATTAAATAAATTAAGTAAGCGTTCAAAAAATCCATAGTAGCAAATTTGGTTTATAAAGTACTAATGTTTTGGTGTATAGTATTGCAGGTGTAATTGGTGCTTGCAAAATAGTAATTTTATTTTCTTTAAAATAGCCTGTCAATATTAAAGTTTTTTGAATAGTTTAGGACTTTAAACCCTTTTATAATTTATGGCAAAAGATCCCGGACAACCCAAAATGAAACATGAACTTGGCCTGCTCGACGGCACCATGCTGGTAGCAGGCTCCATGATAGGCTCAGGTATATTTATAGTTGCTGCTGATATTGTACGTAATGTTGGCTCGGCAGGTTGGCTGATAGCCATTTGGTTGATAACCGGTTTCATGACTTTAACTGCTGCCTTAAGTTATGGCGAGCTAAGCGGCATGTATCCAAAAGCAGGCGGGCAGTATGTATATTTAAAAGAAGCCTACAACAAACTCATCGCCTTTTTATATGGGTGGAGCTTTTTCGCGGTGATCCAAACCGGCACTATCGCGGCGGTTGGGGTGGCATTCTCCAAGTTTACGGCATATCTAATCCCTGCTGTGAGTGAGGACAATATACTTTTTCAACAGGGTTTTGTCAAGATCAGCGCGGCTCAGTTGGTGTCTATAGGTGTAATAGTATTACTTACCTTTATTAACACCCGCGGGGTAAAAAGCGGTAAACTGATACAAACTACCTTCACTTTAACCAAGTTGTTAAGTTTATTCGGGCTTATCATTTTTGGTTTTGTGGCTTTAAAACCCGAAATATGGCATGCCAACTGGAGCGATGCCTGGAACCTGCACAAATTAAACACCGATGGCAGCTTTACAAGCGTAACCCTGGCAGCAGGGCTTGGTGCGATAGCAGCTTCGATGGTGGGTTCTATATTCAGCAGTGATTCCTGGAATAATGTAACTTTTATAGCTGGCGAGATGCGTAACCCCAAACGGGATGTAGCATTAAGCCTGTTTTTTGGTACTATGATAGTTACCATTATTTATGTTGCAGCCAACGTGGTTTATACCGGTGTTTTACCATTGCATGAAATAGCTACCGCGCCTAAAGACCGTGTTGCCGTAGCAGCATCACAGGTTATTTTTGGCAATACAGGAACAGTTATCATCGCTATAATGATCATGATATCAACTTTTGGCTGTAACAACGGGTTGATTATGGCAGGCGCAAGGGTTTATTATACCATGGCAAAAGATGGCCTGTTTTTCAAAAAAACCGGCGAACTAAATAAAGCATCAGTGCCCGAGTTTGGTTTATGGATACAGGCTTTGGTAGCTTCGGTACTTTGCTTAAGCGGCAGGTATGGCGATCTGTTGGATATGATCTCTTTCGTGGTGGTAATATTTTATGTGCTTACCATTATTGGTATCTATATTTTAAGAGCTAAACACCCTAATGCCGAGCGTCCGTATAAAGCCTTTGGTTACCCGGTGTTACCTGCGATATATGTTGTGATGGGCATCGCGTTTTGTATTTTGCTGATCCTTTATAAACCACAATTTACCTGGCCGGGCTTAATTATCGTATTGATAGGTATCCCGATATATTATGTCACTAAAGGGAACGTTAAAAAGCAGGATGAAGCGGTTATTAATAGTTAGTTTATTTATTTTAAGCGGGCACGTTTACGCCCAGGACCTGCAGCAAAAAATATCAGCAGCTTTTAGCAGGTTACAGGCCGATAGTCAGTGTACTTATGCATCGCTGTCATTAACTGTGCTTGATGCTAAAACCGGCGAGCAGGTGTTTGCCGCTAACCCCAACATGGGTTTGGCTACGGCATCAACCCTTAAAACTATTACCGCCATTACCGCTTTTAATGTTTTGGGCGCCGATTTCAGGTACCAAACGCAGCTGGGCTACAGCGGCGGAATTACCGCCGATGGAACCCTTAACGGCGACATCATCATCAAAGGTGCGGGCGACCCAACCCTGGGTAGCTGGCGATACGAGCAAACCAAAGAGGCTCATGTACTGGCCCTGATGACCGACGCCCTGAAAACCGCTGGCATTAAAAAAATAAACGGGAGAATTATTGGCGATGACAGCATCTTCGGCACACAATCTATTCCCGAAGGCTGGATCTGGCAGGATATAGGCAACTATTACGGCGCCGGAACATCGGGCCTTTGCTGGCGCGAAAACCAGTTTGATATTAAATTGCGCACTGGTGCGGTGGGTAACCCGGTTGGCATCGCGCATACTGTACCCAACATTCCGTACCTTACTTTTAAAAGCGAACTGGTGAACGGTTCATCGGGCAGTGGCGATAATGCGTACGCCTTTTTACCCGTAGGCGGTAAAGTGATGTACCTGCGCGGCAGCTACGCCATCGACCAGGAGAAAAAAAGTATTTCTGCTGCTTTGCCTGATGGTGCCTATGATGCCGCCCTGCGTTTGGCGGATACACTGAAAAAACTGGGAATCACTGTAGGCAGCGATCCCGAATCTGTTACCACACTAACGGCGAAAGGGTTACAGGCGCCCTTGATTTCAAAAAACCTTACAACTATTCTGTCGCCACCCTTGAGCAGGATCATTTACTGGCTCAACCAAAAAAGCGTAAACCTGTATGCCGAGCAACTGCTTAAAACCATAGCCTGGAAACAGGGCAGAAAGCCCACCACATTAAACGGTGTAGATGAGGTCCAAAAATTCTGGAAGGCAAGGGGTATCGATCCGAACAGCATCAATACCTACGATGGTAGCGGTCTTTCACCCGGCGACCGGGTAACTACCGGCACGCTCGCCAAAATTCTGCAATCGGCCAAAAAAGAAAGCTGGTTTGCCGATTTGTATGAGAGCCTGCCCGTTTACAACAACATGAAAATGAAAAGCGGGAGCATCAACAATGTGCTCTGCTACGCCGGTTATCAAACCCATAACGGGAGAGAGCTTTGCTTCTCTATAATGGTGAATAACTTTAACGGATCGGGCCGGGGAATAAAGGAGAAGATGTTCAGAGTTTTGGATGTGTTGAAGTAGGGGCCCCCTAATCCCCTGAAGGGGGAACTTTTTTATTGGCATGAATTGATGGCATTCGTGTTAAAGTAAAAAAAAATATTCGCTTGACTTATATCGTTTGATTCCCGATTCTGTTCTATCTTTAAATAACCAAATCACAATATTCATTTCATGAAATATCTTTTTACGCTTTTGATGCTATCAGTTTGTTTATCGTCGCTTGCGCAGGCAAATAATAAGCTTTATGGCAGGTGGGTTAAAGTTAAAGTGACCGACAAAGAAGGTAAAGAACTTACCGACGATAACGTGCTAAAATACGGCTACATGCGGTACGACTTTTATAAGAAAGATAAGATGACTATGGCATTGTCTTACAGCGATCATGGTAGCAATTATTCTTACATTATTTTATCCAATGTACTGGAAATCAAAAATTTCGCGGGCTTTGTGATGAACGAATTTTTAATTGAAAAATCAACCGACCATGAATTGGTATTATTACAAAAAAGTATTGATGGCTTTGATAGTCCCGACTGCGTAAGATATTACTTTAATACCGAATATTCCTATCAGCAATCTATCCCTTTAACATCAAAAAATATTTTATCAGTTGCAGCAACAGATACTATTTTTAAGGCAAGTGCAAAAATGTATGCTGTATACAAAGGAGATGAAGGTTTTCATGAAGTAATTAATAAAGATGTTGAAAAGCTACATGCAGAACATCCATTAAAGAGTTATTTCCTGGCTACATTTATTGTTAACAACATGGGCGGGGCGGATAGTCTGCATATTGTGGAAGGCCTTGGCGAGGAGTTTAATAAACAATATATTAAAACATTTAATAAGCTTAAACACAATTGGATACCGGCAATCTATAATGGAAAAAATGTTGCCGTGCAGATGAAGGACGAGTTTAAATATATTCCGAGTGGAAAATACCCAATTTTTTCAAGGTATCTGGAACTTGGTAATACATCAATGCGACAAGGGGATTTCGCCGTTGCAGTTTTTAATTATGGTAAAGCATTGGATAGTTATAAAACGGGCGAGGTATATTATAAAATAGCACTATGCCAATTGTTATTAGGAAATAAAGAGCAGGCATGTGAGGCTATGGGAAAGGCCGAGGATTTGGATTACAGCGCCGCAACCGGTTTAATGAATAGGTTTTGTAAGTAAGGAATTTAATTGTATGGGAATTACGAAAAGTGCCTTTCGAACTAATCCCTAATCAAATATCATCAATTACTTTCAAATGAAATTTCTATCGATTGATGGTCCTATACTTAATAATTAAAAGCGAATGTTTTTCAAAAAACCGGAGCATACCAGCCAACCTAAGTAATTTACAGATCAATATATTATGAAAAAATTAAGCATCGTAATAATCCTTCTTGTGGTTTTTGCCTTGTCAGCCTGCAAGCCAAAAACCAACCCTGCCGAGGATGTTAAAAGCATTCAATTTAAATTTACGGAACTGGGGCGCGAAACCCAGTTCAGGATTACCTGCGATAAGTTTGATTTTTATTTCCCGGAAGGGAGAGTTAAAAATTTTACAAAAACACCGGGTATAGATAGCGTGATGCAACTGTTAAGCGGTATGAAACTGGCAGGCGAAGGCACTCAGCCCGATGTGAGGGGTAAAATTTATATCACCCATGCCAATAATGCCATTGATACTGTTTGTGTAGGTGTTAAGGCAATGGATTACAAAGGCTCAACTTACGAAACACCGCAGGGGTTATTGGCGTTGATACAAAAATAACAGGCGCTTAAAATAAAATAGGTAATTATAAGAGCTAAAATCCGGGACCTCTGAAGGGGGATGACAAATCGGCGAAAGACTTACGAAGTTTTTAAAACTTCGTAAGTCTGGGATTTTACAACTTGTCATGAGCACTGCAGCGTGGCAATGACATGGTTGTAAAGTGATATTTACTTACGCGTAAGTAACATTCAAAGTAAATGGTACGCTAAGTGCTTTTGAAATGATGCAATTTGCTTTAGCATCTTCGGCAATGGCTTTAAATTTGGCTTCGTCAACACCATCAATCGCTGATGCTTTCAATTCCAGGTGGATACCGGTGATGCTTAATGCCTGCATATCCAGGTCAAGGATAGCATCGGTGGTCAGGTCGCCGGGAGTAAAGCCCGCTTGTGACAGGGCAGCGCCAACAGCCATAGTAAAGCAGCCTGCGTGCGCAGCAGCAATCAGTTCTTCGGGGTTGGTGCCAACGCCATCGGCGAAGCGGGTTTTAAACGAGTATTGTGTTTTGTTAAGCACGGTGCTTTGCGTGGTAATTTCTCCGCTGCCGGCCTGTAAAGTGCCATTCCAATGGGCGTTTGCTGTACGTTTCATAGTTTGTAGTTTTTATTGTTTATGGTTTTTGTTTAGTCCATAGACCATAGTAGATGATCCATAGGTTTATTTTTGGTGCTTTAATAATAATTGGATCCCATACCCCATGGACTATTGACCATCGACTATGGACCTCGCTCCCCTCACGACCACTTTGCTCGTTCATATTGAACCGGCCATTTTACTTCGTGCCCAAGTTCATGCGCTGCACGCAGCGGAAAATGCGGGTCGCGCAGCATTTCGCGGGCCAAAAATATAAGGTCGGCTTCGCCTTCCTGTATAATTTCATCGGCCTGGTGTGCTTTAGTTATTAAACCTACTGCACCGGTAAGTATACCACTTTCTTTTTTAATTTTCTCTGCAAATTCAACCTGGTAACCTGGTTTTAACGCTATCTTAACGCCTGCAATGTTTCCGCCGGTTGAGCAGTCTATCAGGTCAACACCTTTATCCTTTAATATTTTAGCCAGTGCTACCGAGTCGCCCGCGGTCCAGGCAGTTTCGATCCATTCTGTTGCCGAAAGGCGTACAAAAAGCGGGTTTTCTTTTGGCCATGCTTCCTGCACACTTTCAATAACTTCTAACAAAAAGCGGATGCGGTTCGGGAACGAACCACCATATTCATCAGTACGCTTATTACTTGCGGGTGAAAGAAATTCATGCAGCAAATAACCATGTGCGCCATGCAGCTCTATCACATCAAAACCGGCTTTTACCGCCCTTGCTGAGGCTGCCTTAAAATCGGCCTTTATTTTTTCAATTCCTGCTTTATCTAATTCAAGCGGGGCTTCTTCATTTTCGATAAAAGCTACTGGGCTTGGCGCGTAAGATTTCCAGCCGTTTGGTTGATCAGAGGGGATTTGTTTTCCTCCCAGCCATGGTTGCTGGTGACTGGCCTTCCTACCCGCATGCGCAAGCTGTATGCCGGCATAAGCGCCATGAGCATGTATAAAACCGGTGATCTGTTTTAGTTTTTCAATATGTTCATCCTTGTAGATTCCCAGATCGGCAGAAGAAATGCGGCCCTCGGGCGATACCGCTGCGGCTTCGGTAATAACTAAAGCAGCGCCGCCAACAGCACGGCTGCCCAGGTGTACAAAATGCCAGTCGTTAGCAAAGCCGTCTTCGCTGGAGTACTCGCACATAGGCGATACCACGATGCGGTTTTTAAGTTCGATATTTTTTATTTTAAGAGGCGAAAACAGATGAGCCATATTTTTTTGTTTGGTACAAATATGGTAAGTAACATCGGTTAGCACCTCACTGTTTTGTAAATTATTGAAGGAGGTGATGGGCGATAAATTAGCGCTATAAATACTAAAGCCGCAAATAAAAAGACCCCCTACCGTTAACCTTTTGCCCTTCAACTATCTGTCATTGTTTTTTAACTTTGAACTAAAACTGTCATAAACTATGGATAATGAAAATTATATCGAACTAAATATTGCGGATGGCAGCAACATGGCAGCCTATACGGCATTCCCTGCAGATGTGAAACCAGGTACGCCAGCCATTATTGTATTACAGGAGGCCTTTGGCGTTAATCATCACATCCGCAGCGTTGCCGATAAATTTGCAGCTGAAGGTTATATTGCCATTGCCCCCGAACTTTTTCACCGCACTGCCCCAAAAGGTTTTGCAGGCGATTATGCTGATTTTAATTCGGTAACCCCGCACACCTCCAAACTAAGCAATGAAGGTTTTGAGGCCGATCTTGAAGCAACATGGGCATGGCTAAGCACACAAACCAACGTGGATATTAATGCTGTTTACGCCATAGGTTATTGTATGGGCGGCAGGGTAGCCTTTATTGCCAACGCGTTATTGCCATTAAAAGCGGCGGTATCTTATTATGGAGGCGGTTTGGATAAAGTTGCCCACACGGCTGCCAATCTGCATGGCAAGCACTTGTTTTTTTGGGGAGGTAAAGATGCGCACATCAAAACTGAAAATATCAATACCACTATCAACGCGATTGAAGCTGCGGAGAAGGATTACATCAACGTAAAAATATCGTACGCCGATCATGGTTTTAATTGTGATGAGCGCTCAAGCTATAACGAAGCCGCATCCAAAGAAGCATGGGCTTTGACGGTGGCATTTTTGGAGAATAACAGATAGGAAGAAAGCAAAAGGGAGCATTATGCAGGCACATCATTAAAAAACAGGCAATGGGTGAAAAATCCGGTTCAGGCGAAATCAATGTCAGCAAGTTCCGGGTTTTATGGCGTTCTTTATCGACCTACATTTGTTTGTAAATAATAAATAACATTATGAACACACAAGAAAATATCAATTATGAGCGTATTGCCGGGGCGATAAACTACATAAAGCTCAACTTTAAAACCCAACCAAATTTGGATGAAGTTGCCGAAAAGGTGAACCTGAGCCCCTTCCATTTTCAACGTTTATTTACCGATTGGGTAGGCATCAGTCCCAAGAAGTTTTTGCAATACCTGAGTTTGGAATATGCCAAGGGAATATTGAAAGATAAGCAGGCTACTTTATTCGATACCGCTTATGAAACCGGACTTTCGGGCACTGGTCGGTTGCATGATCTGTTTATCAATATTGAGGGTATGACACCGGCCGAATACAAGAACGGGGGTAAAGAATTGAGTATCAATTACAGCTTTGCCGAAAGTCCGTTTGGTAATATCATTGTAGCATCAACCGCTAAAGGAATTTGTTATATGGCTTTTGCCGATGACCATGCGGATGCGCTTGAACAGTTGAAACTGCATTTTCCCAATGCCGCTTACACCCAGGTGCTTGATCTGGCCCAGCAGGATGCTTTGCATATCTTTAAAAAAGATTGGTCGCAATTACCGGCTATTAAATTACACTTAAAGGGGAGCAGCTTCCAGCTAAAAGTATGGGAAGCATTACTAAAAATACCGATGGGTGGCCTGTGCAGTTATGGGGATATTTCGCAAAATATACACCTGCCCAATGCCGGCAGGGCGGTGGGTAGTGCAGTTGGCGCCAACCCGGTGGCGTTTTTGATCCCTTGTCACAGGGTTATCCGGTCGACAGGAGAATCGGGGCATTATCATTGGGGATCAACCCGTAAATCGGCCATGATAGGCTGGGAGGCTGCAATGGTTAATAACCCGGTATCAATATAAATGGCTATGGAAATTAAAGGAAGAATTAACGGTTTAAACTGGGCAGATATTAAAGCCGAAATGGATACTAAAGGGTATGCATTAGTTAAAAATGTTTTAACTGTGGATGAATGCAACAACCTGGTAGCCCAATATGCTAATGAAAATCTGTACCGCAAAACGGTAGTTATGGAGCGGCACCATTATGGGCGGGGAGAGTATAAATATTTTACGTACCCGCTGCCTGCAATCATTCAGCAATTGCGCGAAAGTGTTTATCCTCATTTATCGCCAATAGCTAATAACTGGATGGCGTTATTGAATAAGGAGCTGCGTTTCGCCGGTACATTGGATGAACTATTGCAACATTGTCATGAGCACCAACAACTGCGCCCAACGCCACTGATATTAAAATATGTGAAAGGTGGCTACAACGCCATGCACCAGGACCTTTATGGCGAAGTGTTTTTCCCCATCCAGTCGGTATTTGTTTTGGACGAGCCGGGTGTTGATTATGAAGGGGGCGAATTTATTTTGCTGGAGCAAAAGCCCAGGGAGCAATCAAGAGCGATGGTGTTAAAACCGGCCAAAGGCGATATGGTACTGTTTACCACCAGTTACCGGCCTGCAAAGGGGAGTAAAGGGTATCATAGGGTTAATATGAAGCATGGCATCGGTGAAGTAACGGATGGCCAACGGTGCAGCATGGGTATCATTTTTCATGATGCCAAATGATACACCACCTGGCTTTGGGCGATACCTATTTTTCGCGTAGCAGAAAGTTAAAACCTATAAAGAATGGGTTAGTTTTGAGAATTTGAAGGGTTGAAAAATGAATTTATGGCTAATTATTATTTCAATAATCAATATTCAAATTTTTATTAAATTTATCGAAGTTTTAGGATGACCGATAAAATAATTATAAGCGATGTACAACTGATTGATCGATTAAAATCGGGCGATGAAAGCGCGTTGACGGCTATCTACAAAAAATACTGGCAGCAACTGTACCTATCAGCTTATAATGTTTTAAAGGATAACCATGCCTGCGAGGATATTATCCAGGAGCTTTTTATAAAGCTTTGGAATAGCCGGGAAAGTATCCGGATAACGGTATCGTTAAAGGCGTATCTATACGCTTCTACCAGGTATGAGGTTTACCGGCAGATCCGTTCGGGGGCTATAACGAGCGATGTTTTTGATATGCTTGCCAATAGGTTGCAAACGCCTGCCGGGCAGGAGGATATAGAATATAAAGAACTGATATTGCAGCTAAACTCGGCAGTAAACACCCTGCCCGAAAAGTGCCGCGAGGTTTACCGGCTTAGTCGCGAAGAACATTTAAGCCATAAACAAATAGCCTCCCAGCTTAATATCTCAACCAAAACTGTAGAGAACCATCTGACTAAAGCCTTAAAGCAATTGCGTACTTCGCTGGGAAGTTTCTTTTTGTTTTAGATGTGTTTATGTTGTTGGGGTGAAAGTTATAAATGATTTAGCAATTCGTCAGGAGGAAGCACTGCAATTCCGGCATTTTTAAAGTCCTTTAGATTCCTTGTTACTATAAAATCTATGTTATCAATAGAATTAGCTGCAAATATCTGGATGGCATCTTCAAAATCTTTATGTTTTGATAAAAGGCTTTTTTTGACAATGGATAGATCAATAGGAATGAGGTCTATAAAATCCAATAAGGAGAGTAAAATTTTCCGCAATGCAGCTTCTTCAACGTATTTCTTCAATAAGTAATGCGTAGTTGCAAATGAATGTGATGAAGTATACAGTTTAACTTTATTGTTTTCAGCGAGATCAAATACTCAATAGCGAATTTACTAAAGGGAGGCCTTTCTGCCAGTAGATCTATCTGGATATTTGTGTCTACAAATACGGTCTTCATAAGTGCTTTTTTCAAAATAAGCACTTAATGTTGTCTTTTCATCGAAATCCATGGGAAGCTTTACAGACCCCACTATTTTTTTTAATTTGGGAGAAAGCTGGTTTTTGTTTTGGTTATCTTCTGTAAGAGTTTCAAGGTAATTTCCAATTAACTCAGACAAGCTTCTTCCTGTATTTTTAGCGTAAGACTTTGCCTTTTTTATAGTGCTTTCTTCTACGGTCAATGTCAGTTTTGTCGTCATGATACGTGCCTTTCAAAAAAATATACGTGTTAAAATTATGAATAATGAAATCAAATGAAACACATTTGTCTCATTAGTTGAGATATTTACAAATTATAAATAATTTTTTCTCTCTGCGTAGGGGATACCCCCGTTTTTATACTCTCCTTATAAAAAGCCAGGTTTTGCAAAAGCACGAATTCCAACAATTGATTGATAAATACCTCAACGGGCAGGCTACCGATGATGAGGTGCAACTGTTAATGGACTTATTCGATAGCTTCCAAACCAACGAAGATTGGGATGAGCGGGTACTCGGCGTAAAGCAACAACTGGAAGATAAAATGCTGCAGCGTTTGAAAAGTGCTGTTCAGCAATCAAAAAAACAAGATCAACCAAAAGTATTCCGGCTTTTTGCCTATCGGAATATTGCCGCTGCCATAGCGCTCCTGTTTATAAGTGCCGGGATTTATTACAGCTTTCAACACGCTGTTAAGAGTCCCCTGACAGCACAAAATAACACCGCTGTTAAGCACGATGTTGATCCGGGTAAAAATAGAGCAATCCTAACCTTAGACAACGGCGAGAAAGTGGTGCTCGATTCCGCAAGAATCGGCACCCTTGCCCAAAAAGGTAACATCAGTATAAAAAAGACAAAAGATGGGCAGCTTATTTATGTGGCTGACGGTGAAAAGAATTCATCGATTGATGAGCCTGTGGCCTATAACACAATCAGTACACCACGTGGCGGCCAATACCAGGTGATATTACCCGATGGGACTAATGTTTGGCTCAACGCAGCTTCATCTATTAAATTCCCAACCGCTTTTGCAGGTAATGAGCGTAATGTTGAACTAAGCGGCGAAGCTTACTTCGAGGTTACCAAAAACCCATCCAGGCCTTTTAAAGTAAATGTTAATACCCTTAACGTAAAAGTTTTAGGTACCCACTTTAATATTAACGCCTATAGCGATGAGGACGCCATCAGGACTACCTTGCTGGAAGGTTCTGTACAATTAACCAGTGGCGCGGCCAGCAATTTGTTAAAACCAGGTCAGCAGGGTATAATTAAAGGCAGCAATATACAGGTTATTGATGTTGATTCCGAAGAATTCGTGGCCTGGAAAAATGGCATTTTTGAATTTAACCGCTCCGGTATTCAGGATATCATGAAACAGCTTTCGCGCTGGTACGATATCGAGGTAATTTATACAGGCAAAATACCCGATGATGAGTTTGTTGGAAAAATTGAGCGGAATGTAAAACTGTCGCAAGTGTTGCACATACTGGAGCTTAGCCATGTCCATTTTAAAGTTGAAGACAAAAAGATAATAGTATCACCTTAACCATATCAATTAATAACCATTACCTTGAGTTAAACAATCTACCTATGAAAAAAAACAGACTTATCTACTAACACCCTACACCTACCTTGCCTAAAAAAATGCCGGGAGTACTGCAATACTCCCGGCTTAAATGTATGGGCCAGGTTTTTCCTGAGTTTTCTTCACAGACACATTAACCCAAACCGCAACGAAGTTATGCAATTAAACTTTAGGGGTAAAGTATTTTCTGTCCCCGGTACACCAACCTCCAAACTGTTTTTGACCATGAAGTTAACGGTTATCCTGATTTTGATTGGCTGTTTACAGCTTAGCGCCAAAAGTTATTCGCAAACCATAACGTTAAGCACAACCAATACCGCTATTGATAAAGTATTTACCGCTATTGAAAAGCAAAGCGGCTTTTACTTTTTCTACAAATACAAGGAAATTAAGCAGGCCAAACCTGTTACCCTGGCGTTAAAAAATGCCACACTTGATGAAGCGCTGCGCGAGTGTTTTAAAGACGAGCCTTTTACCTATATTATTGATAACAAAACCATTATTGTAAATAAAAAGTACGAACAGGTGGTTGTACCGGAAAAGATAATTGTTGCCGGGCAGGTACTTGATAATGCCAAACAGCCTTTGCCGGGTGTAAGCATTGTCGTCAAAGGAACAAATACCGGTGTAATAAGCGGCGTCGATGGTAAATACAGCATCCAGGTTGATGATAACGCGGTGTTGGTTTTTAGGTTTGTGGGCTTCAAAACCAGGGAAGAACCGGTTAGCAAAAGAACTGTAATTAATGTATCGCTCGAGGAAGATAACCAGCAAATGAGCGAGGTTGTGGTTATTGGTTATGGTAGCCAGGAAAGAAAAGATGTTACCGGTGCAGTTGGTACCGTTAAAATGGCTAACATAAAAGAGATAAAGGCTGCAAGTGTTGATCTGAAGCTTGCCGGTCAGTTGGCAGGTGTTACCGTAAACCAGGTAACAGGTACCCCGGGTGGTGGCGTTTCTGTTAACATCCGCGGTGCCGGTTCTATAGGTGCGGGTGATGATCCGCTCTATGTTGTTGATGGATTTCCTATTTCTCCGGGATTTGATCAATATTCAAATCCGATTAGTACAATTAATCCTGATGATATAGAAAATATTAGTGTGCTTAAAGATGCCGCATCTACAGCAATATATGGGTCTCGTGGTGCAAACGGCGTTATTCTCATCACTACTAAAAGGGCCAAAAAAGGCGAATCGAGTGTTACAGTAAACACTTCGACCGGTATTCAAACTATACTGTCGCGAAGCAAGCTAAAAATGATGACTGCCGAACAATATGCGCAATGGCGAATTGAAGCCTTGCAGGATGCCGATGCGGCATCGGGTACTCCTTTTAATGCAAGCCAGGTACCTAAAGCTTTCAGGAATCCAAAATCATTAGGTAAAGGTACTGATTGGTTTGACGCTGTAACACGTGCGGCACCAATGCAAAATTATGACGTTACAGTGGCCAATGGTAACGAAAAAGTGAGATCATTATTTTCACTTGGCTTTTTTGACCAACGGGGAACTGTATTAAACACAGGGTTTAAAAGATATTCGTTAAAGGCCAATATGGATGCCGATGTGGCAAAAAATGTAACCGCCGGACTTAGCATAGCGCCTACTTACAGCTTAAGAAATTTGCAACAAACAGATGGGCATTTTGACCAGGGTGTATTAAGCCAGGCTTACCTGGAAAGCCCACTTACACCTGTAAAACAGCCGGATGGCTCATATACAAACGTTGTAGGTTCGCCCGGCAATGAGTTCGTGGCGGGCACGGCAGAAAATGCCAACCCGGTAAGTCAGTTAGTAAATACAACTAATAAATATACCCAGTTTCGTACGCTTGCAAATACTTTTGTAAACTGGCAGTTAATTGAGGGATTGGACATTAGATCAACCTTTGGTATTGATTATCAAAACAGTACCGGCGATTATTTTAGGCCATCATACCTGGGTGGTTTTCGTATACCTAATAAGAATGGGCAGCAGGTAAAGGCTGCAGGGTCTTTTAATTCTTCAAGTTCATTTAACTGGCTTAACGAAAACAGTATTAACTATAAAAAAACCTTCGGCAACCACACCCTAACAGCATTTGCCGATTATTCTATACAACAGGAAACATCTCATAACCGCCTAACTTATGGTACCGGTTTTGCAGATGATGCTATCCAGTCGGTAGATAAGGCAACGATAGTTACAGCCAGTGCTAATGATGAAGAGTGGAGATTGTTATCCTTGATAGGAAGGATAAACTATGCCTATAAAGATAAATATTTATTAAGCGCGTCAATCCGCAGGGATGGTTCTTCCAGGTTTGCGCCAGATCACAGGTGGGGTACATTTCCTTCCGTATCAGCCGGATGGCGTATTTCCGACGAATCATTTTTTCCTAAAGCAGACTTTATTGAGCAGGTAAAATTTACAGGTAGTTATGGCCTTGCGGGTAACAACAACGTTGGTAATTATGATTATATATCGGCTATTGACCAAAGTAACTATACATTTAATGGCAGCCTGGCGCCGGGTGCTGCCTTAAACGGATTGGGAAATACGGAGTTGGGCTGGGAAACTACAAAACAGCTTGATATAGGTATGGATATTTCATTGCTTAAAGGCCGCATTTACTTAATTGCCGAATTTTATAACCGTTATACGCAAAGAATGCTGCAATACATTCCTGTGCCCATAGTATCCGGTTACGGCTATGCTTTATCCAATGTGGGTAATGTACGTAACAGGGGATGGGAATTTACCTTAACTACAAAAAACATAATTGGCAGAGGCTTTAACTGGTCCACAGATCTTAATATGTCCTTTAACCGTAATAAGGTGATCAGCTTAGGACCCACACCTGTTATATACGATGCTCCTGCAAATGACAATCCAACTAGTATAACTAAAGCAGGCTTGCCATTGGGCCAGTTTTATGGTTATATTTTTGAAGGCATATTCCAAAATCAGGCCGAACTTGATAAATATCCCCATTTTGACGGAGAGCAGGTTGGCAATGTAAGATACAAAGATGTTAATGGCGATGGCATGATTGATGGAAAAGATCAAACCACTATAGGTAATCCATGGGCAAAGTTCACATTTGGGTTTAACAACCACTTTAATTACAAAAGCTTCGATTTGAATATCATTACAGCCGGTTCTGTAGGCGGTCATGTGTTTAATATGTACAAGCAGTTTACAACCAATCTTGATGGTATTTTTAATGTGGAGCAATCTGTAATACAGCGCTGGCGTTCGCCCGAGCAGCCGGGTGCAGGATTATTGCCAACAACAACTTCAAACACAAACCTGGCACGTGATTATTATCCATCATATTGGGTCGAAAATAATTCGTATTTAACCGTAAAGAACATAGATTTTGGTTACAACTTTAAAACAAAGTTCAGCAAAAACTTTAGGGTTTATTTTAGTGCGCAGAATGCCATTCTGATAACTGGTTATAAAGGGGGGAATCCCGAAGTTGGTATAGATGGGCAACAGGGCAATCGTTCGCTTTCCCCAAATGTAAATTTCAATGCTTATCCTGTTTCTGCTGTTTATACGCTTGGCTGCAATGTTACATTCTAATTAAATGACTAAGTGTTAATTCAAACAATAACAACTGAAGACATGAAAAAATATACATTCCTTTTTCTTATCCTTACCGCATTTGGTATAGCTGGTTGCAAAAAGGATTTTCTTAACCTGCAACCAACAAATACTCAAAGTAGTGCAAATTTCTATAAAACAAAAGACCAGTTTACCCAGGCCATCAATGGCGCATATAAGCCGTTACAGGGTTTATATAATGGCACTTTTTGGGCATTGGGCGAAATGAGGTCGGATAATACCTCGTACGAGTATGATCCCTATGATCAATCTGGTACTAATAAAATGGAGATAGACGAATTCAGGGAGTTGAATAATAATGATATGGTGGGGGCATTTTTTGAATCCGGCTATACCGATATAGGAAGGTGCAATGTTATTTTGGGGCGTTTACCTGCAGCCAAGCTTAATGCTGCTGTTACGGATACAATAGCCGGGCAAGCATATTTTTTAAGGGCTTTTAACTATTTTAACCTGGTACGCATGTTTGGCGATATGCCGCTGGTACTTACCGAAGTAGAGTCTGTAGGTGATGCTTATAAGATAGCAACTAAAACAACCGCAGCTAATATTTACACAGCTATAATAGCTGATGCGCAAGCCGCTATTACCAAGTTACCTGTAAGGTATACAGCGGCCGGTGACAAAGGGAGGGTAACTAAAGGCACAGCCGAAACTATGCTTGCCGAAGTATATATGACGCAGAAGAAATTCGATTTAGCCATACCGCTGTTGCGCGCGGTTATTGCGTCAAATGTTTACAGTTTGAATGCAAATTATGCCGATAATTTTGATATCACCAAGAAAAATAGCGCCGAGTCGATATTTGAGATCCAGTACATGGAAGGTAATAACGGCCTGGGCAGCGATTTCGTAAGCACTTTTGTTCCCTGGGATTATTACGACAATGATTTAACCGGGTTTTATTTTTATAACAATGCCCAAAACGGCTGGAATATTCCCACCCAGGATTTGATCAATGCGTATGAAGATGGTGATAACAGGAAGGATGCATCTTTAATTGATTTTACATCGGATGAATACGGCGTTGATTTACCCTTTATAAAAAAATATGTGAGTAAAAGTGCTCTTCAGGGCGTAACAGCTAATGATTTTCCGGTTTACCGTTATGCCGACGTCTACCTGATGCTTGCCGAATGCCTGAATGAGCAGGGTTTTGCAGGTGGCGGTGATGCCTTCAAATATTTAAACCTGGTAAGGGAGCGGGCAGGCCTGGAAGACAAATCAGCTGGGAATGCCGATCCTGCATTAAATGTTTCGGGCCAGGAGGCTTTCCGCGATGCCATAGCGCATGAACGGCAGGTTGAGCTTGCTTTTGAAAACCACCGCTGGTTTGATCTTATACGTACAGGTAAAGCGGTTGCAGTAATGACTGCCCACGGCGCCCGGGAAAGAGCCTTTAAAAAACCTTACTGGAACGTTAACTCTGCCGCTTATGCCAATATCCGGCTGTTTTTCCAATATCCGCTAAATGAAGGTAACCTTGAACATTAATGCCGCGCCTGCAACCGGTAAAACTTTTATCGGGCTACCAAGTTTATTAACAAATATTGCAATTACCACATCATTTTTACCTGTTTTATAGCTAAATATGTACAGTATTTAAAACAAAAATCGTTCTTAAGCTATATTAATGGTATGAATTATATTCAAATGATAAGCGTGTTTAATAAAACAAGCTTAAGTATCGTTTTATTACTTTTTTTACAATCCAGAAGCTATTCACAGGTTCAACCTGTTCCCGTTCCTTTTAGCATTGATAATCTGATATGTGAATATAAAACCAACCCAATATCTGTTGATGCAGCCAACCCGCGCCTCGGTTGGAGACTGGTTACACAGGAGCGTGGCATTCAGCAAACATCTTATGAGATCAGGGTTGGCAGTAACGCGGTATCATTAACCCGGGGCAAGGATATTATTTGGGGTACCGGCAGGATCTATTCAGACCAGTCGGTGCAAATTTATTATGGCGGCCCGATGCTGGCATCGCGGCAAAAAGTTTATTGGCAGGTAAGGGTATGGAACAATAAAAACCAGGTAAGCCCCTGGAGCATGGTCAACTTTTGGAAAATGGGCTTACTAAAACAGGCCGATTGGACAGCCAAATGGATCCAGAACGCCTACCAGTCTGATACTACAGGTGGCCCCGCTCCCATGTTTCGCAAAACATTCAAATTAGATCATAAAATACGCGCCGCCCACTTGTATATAACCGCACATGGCGTTTTTGAAGCGCAGCTAAATGGAAAAAGGGTAGGTACCGATTACTTTGCACCCGGCTGGACGAGCTATAACAAACGCATTCAATACAATGTGTACGATGTAACATCAAGCCTGCAGAAGGGCGATAACGCAATTGGCGTAACCATTGGAGATGGATGGTACCGTGGCTATACCTATAACCGTAAAAAAAATGTGTATGGTACAAAACTGGCACTACTTTGCCAGCTTGAGGTTTTATATACCAATGGCACGCGCGCGGTGATCAACTCTGATAAAACCTGGAGGGTGAGCTATGGAGCTATCAGGTCTTCCTCATTTTTTGATGGCGAGGTTTATGATGCCCGCAAAGATAAATCCGGGTGGACAAGCCCTGCCTACCGCGACCTTACCTGGGATACCGTTAAAACAGATTCAACTATTAAAGATAACCTGATAGCCACCGCTGGCCCTACGGTTAAAAAGCACGAAAAATTTTTACCTCTTAAAGTATTTACCACACCTGCAGGTGAGCGCGTAGTTGATTTTGGCCAGAACCTGGTAGGTTGGGTACAATTCAAACTCAAAGCAAAAGCGGGCGATACACTCCGGCTTTTTCATGCCGAGGTGCTGGATCAAAAAGGGAATTTTTACACTAAAAACCTGCGTACCGCCAAACAGGAGATCACCTATGTTTTTAAGGATGATAGCATCGCCACCTTTGAGCCTCATTTTACTTTCCAGGGCTTCCGGTTTTTGAAGGTAGTTGGCTATAATGGGCCGCTGGACTCAACTAACCTGGCCGCTTACGCCTTGTATTCGGATATGGCGCAAACGGGTAAATTTTCTACATCCAACCCACTCATTAACCAGTTGCAGCATAACATTCAATGGGGACAAAAAGGAAATTTTATTGATGTACCTACCGATTGCCCTCAACGCGACGAACGCATGGGTTGGACCGGGGATGCCCAGGCTTTTTGCCGCACCGCAACTTTCAATATGGATGTTGCCGGGTTTTATACCAAATGGTTAAAGGATCTTACTGCCGATCAGCATAAAAATGGCGCAGTACCGTATGTGATACCAAATATGCTGGATAGTGCCTCGTCTGCTGCATCGGGCTGGAGCGATGTGGCCACTATCGCACCATGGAATATTTATTTGGCTTACGGCGATAAACGGGTTTTACAGGAGCAGTACGAAAGTATGAAGGCCTGGGTGGGTTATATCCAATTCCATAGCCGCAATTATCTCTGGGATACAGGTAACCACTTTGGCGACTGGCTTTTTTACGCCGGCACCAATTATGAAGACGGCGCTGCTCTTACCGATAAAAATCTGATAGCACAGGCATTTTACGCGCATTCAACGCAATTGCTCATCAATGCGGCAAAAGTATTGGGTAAAACCGATGATGTGCAAAGGTACTCGCAATTGCTCTACAATGTAAAAAAAGCATTTAACAGCGAGTATGTAACGCCAAACGGGCGTATGATATCCGGTACGCAAACCTCCTATGTACTGGCTCTTAACTTTGATATGCTGCCCGAAAATCTGAGGCAATCAGCCGCAAAAAGATTGGTGAAGAATATTGATGATTATGACGAACATATAACTACCGGCTTTTTGGGTACACCTTATATCTGTCATGTATTAAGCCGCTTTGGCTATAGTGATGTAGCTTATGGTTTGCTGATGAAGGAGTCGTATCCTTCATGGTTATACCCGGTAAAAAACGGTGCAACCACTATTTGGGAACGATGGGATGGCATTAAGCCCGATGGTACTTTTGAGGACCCGGAAATGAACTCCTTTAATCACTATGCCTACGGCGCTATTGGCGATTGGATGTATAGGGTGATAGCCGGTATTAATACGGATGAAAACGATCCGGGATTTCATAAAATCATCATCGCGCCGCATCCTGGCGGTAAACTTACCAGTGCGCAGGCCGAACTGGTAACGCTTTACGGCAAAATAAAGTCGGCATGGAGCATAGATAATGGCATATTTACTTTGGATATAGTAGTACCACCCAATACCACAGCTCAGGTAGTTTTACCATCGGTAACAGACCAGGTCACTGAGAGCGGACTTGATATAAACACGATAGAAAGCATCACGGAAATTAAAAAAACAGGAAATGATGAACAGATAAATGTGGTATCGGGTACTTATCATTTTGTGTACACCATGAAACCACCGGGTAAGCGGTAACAAGCCCAGTCGGGATTTAAATTTAAGCCTTTGCAAATGAATAGCATCATCAAATTAAAATACATCTTTATAATAATAATTTGTGCTTTGTCTGCATCTGCAAAAGCCCAGTTACATATCATCCCACAACCACTACACTTAACCGGGCAAAAAGGCAGCTTTATTTTAAGTAATAAAACAGTTATCGGGGTTGATAAAGAAAGCCAGGCCGTAGGTAAATACCTGCAGGATTACCTTGCCCAAAACTACAAGCTGAATTTAAAGCTGAAGGTTTATGCTAAAATACCGGCTGCTATAGCTATACAGTTGCTTACTACTGTAAGCAGCAAAGAGGGGGCTTATAACATGAATGTAAAACCCGGCAGCGTAAAAATATCGGGCAATGGGGCTGGGTTGTTTTATGGTGTACAATCATTAATTCAATTGCTTCCCGCAAAAACTATTGCTCCTTTAAAAATAACAGCATGTGTAATTGCTGATGAGCCCCGTTTTCAATGGAGAGGTTTGAGTTTGGATGTGAGCCGTCATTTTTTTACGGTTGATGAGGTCAAAAAATATATTGATGTAATGGCCCATTATAAATTGAACGTGTTTCACTGGCATTTAACCGATGATGAAGGCTGGCGCATCCAGATTGATAAATATCCTAAGTTAACCGGGGTGGGCTCAAAGATCAGCTTTTATGAAAAGCAGGGCAAATTTCGCAAGCTGGATAATTTGATAGATGAGGGGCGTGATGGATTTTATACCAGGGACGATATCCGGGAGGTGATCAAATACGCGGAGGCCAGGTATGTAACCATACTGCCCGAAATTGAGATGCCCGGCCATAGCGAAGCAGCCATATTTGCCTATCCCGAACTGGGTTGCCAGGATTCAACCGGGGCAAAACATCGTGTCCGCATGCTGGATCCCAGTGAGCATACTTTTACTTTTATGGAAGATGTACTTACCGAGGTTATCGCGCTCTTCCCTAATCAGTATATCCACATTGGTGGCGATGAGGCCGAGATGATAGACTGGTTGAAAAGTCCTGCCGCGGTTGCGCTCATGAAAAAGGAAGGCCTGAAAAACGAGAAGGAAATACAGAGTTATTTCATCAAAAGGATAGAAAAATTTTTGCTCTCAAAAAATAAAAAACTTGTAGGCTGGGACGAGATCCTGCAGGGAGGTTTAGCCGAATCGGCCACGGTGATGAGCTGGCAGGGCGAAGCCGGTGGTATAGCTGCTGCCAAAATGCACCATCATGTGGTGATGACACCATTACCTTACATGTATTTTGATGCCCCGCAGGCTAATGAGGATTTGGAACCTATCGGCTGGAACCCGCCGGTAACCTGGCAAATGGTTTACAATTACGAGCCAATGTCAAAAGAGCTAAGTCCGGGGGAGGCCGAATATATTTTAGGTGCGCAGGGGAATATCTGGGCCGAAAAAGTTCCGGATGCATCGCACCTGCAGTACATGGTTTATCCTCGCGCACTCGCTGTCGCCGAGCTCACCTGGTCATCAAAAGAAAACAAAGATCTTGTTAGATTTGAATATAAAATGAAGCAGCAATATGGTTATTTCAAGCTGTGGAATTTGAACGCCCGCCTGCCCGATATTGTGGGGATGAATAACATAGTTACCAATAGCGACCAGTTTGGACTGGTACTTAAATACCCGTTACTGGGTGCGCAGGTACGTTATTCAGTTAACGGTACAATGCCCGATAGCAGTACAAAGGCGCAGACTTTCCCGGTAAATATCAGCGCTATGATCAAAGACAGCCTGGTGCTAAAAACCTACACTACCTGGACATTGAACAAACAGCACATTTTCCAGGTGGCAACTATAAAGCATGTTAATGTTACCGTAAATAGCATAGCCCCGGTTGATTTAAAACCCGGCTTAAGCTATAAGCTTATAAAAAGTAAAGAAACCAGTTTTGATAAGCTGGATACCTCCATTGTGGCTATAACAGCCATAATAGATTCCGCCAATCCAATGGTATTGCCCGTAACCGATGGCAATATTACCTGGGTAAAAATGAACGGCTATATAAAAATTGATGTAGAAGGTGATTATGAACTCACCTCGGGCTTCGAGGTTAGTCCTGCCTTGTTTGTGGGCGATCAGCCGGTTATTTACAAAAACAAAAATACTTACGTTGAGCCGCAGAAGGCATTGCTGCACCTTAAAAAAGGAATTTACAATTTAAGCGGATATTATATAGCCGACAACATAAACCGGATGCAGGACTTGATACTAATAAAGACAGCTAATGGTAAATTACTTGCCCCGGCGCGTTACATGTTTCACTAACAGGTTGATGATGCAATATAAAAACCTGTTTAAAACGCTGTTGGTGCTCGCATGTTTGGGTACAAGCTTTTTTGCGTACGCACAAACCTATGGCAAATATGTTAATACCTTCATTGGTACATCTGCAACGGGGCATACCTTTCCCGGCGCTACGGTACCTTTTGGTTTGGTTCAGTTAAGCCCCGAAACAGGCAATTTTGGCTGGAACTATTGCTCTGGATATCGTTATGAAGATAGTGTTATAACAGGTTTCGCACATACCCACTTAAGCGGCACCGGCGGCGTTGATTTGGGTGATGTATTGTTTTTCCCATTCCAGGGGAATGATCCGCCTAAATTCGTCAGTGGCTTTTTGCATCAAACAGAAAAAGCTTCACCAGGCTATTATGAGGTGATATTAAAAGATCATAACATTAAAGCGCAGCTTACTGCTTCGGCCCATACAGGGCTGCACAGGTATACCTTTAATCAAGCCGGCAAATCGCATTTGCTGATAGATCTGCAAAGCGGTTTGGTTGAGGATGCCGAACAACTAAAGGAGCATGTATCCGAAGGCAGCATCACCATCAATAATAAAACCAGTATTAGTGGCTACGCATTTTCAAGCCAATGGGTAAATAAAAAGGTGTTTTTTACTGCGAGTTTTAGCAAAGCATTTACGGGTTATCATTTTATTGATGGAGATATCCATCGCCGTTTGGTGGTTGATTTTAATACCAATCCCGGCGAAACGGTGGAGGCCAAAGTTGGCATCTCGGCGGTAAGTATTGAGGGTGCCCGCAAGAACCTCGCTGCCGAAACTGCCAATAAAACATTTACACAGGTTAAGGCCGATGCTGCTAAAGTCTGGGAAAGCTATTTCGGCAGATTAAGATCCGAGGGTACCGATGAACAAAAGATAGCTTTTTATACCAGTATTTATCATGCTTTAATTCAACCCAATAACATTGCAGATGTGGATGGCAAATATAGGGGTGCCGATGACCTGATACATCAATCTGCCGATAAAGTGTATTATTCAACATTATCGCTGTGGGATACCTACCGCGCCGCCCAGCCGCTTTACACACTTATCTGCCCGGATAAAGATGGCCAAATGGTTGAAACTATGCTACAGCATTTCAAAGTTACCAAACTATTGCCCGTATGGACTTTGTTTGGTAAGGAAAGCTACGCCATGATAGGCAATCATGCTGTACCTGTGATAGTAGATGCGAGCCTGAAAGGCATTAAAGGCTTTGACAAAGAGCAGGCTTTTGAAGCCATAAAAGCTACGCTCACCACCAACAAAAATCCAAAATACAATTGGGGCCTTTACATGCAATACGGCTACCTGCCATCGGATAGTATAAAGCGCGAAGCCGTATCCCGTACGCTTGAAGCTGCTTATGACGATTGGTGTGCTGCGCAACTGGCAAAATCGCTTAACAAAACGGCAGACTATAACTATTTTAACAAACGCTCTATGTTCTACAAAAACTTGTTTGATACATCAACCAACCTGATGCGGGGTAAATTATCAGATGGGAGTTGGGTGCAGCCTTTTGCCAGCCTGGATAGCGGGCAACTGGCAATAGGCGGTGATTATACCGAAGGCAATGCCTGGCAATATACCTGGCAGGTACAGCACGATATCCCCGGATTGATACAGCTGATGGGAGGGAAGAAGCCTTTCTTAGCCAGGCTCGATTCTTTGTTCAGTATGGATTCAAAAGTATTTGGTAAAGGCTCAACGCTGGATGTTACGGGGCTCATCGGTCAATATGCTCATGGCAACGAGCCCAACCACCACATTGCCTATTTGTATACCCTTGCGGGAGATCCCGCCAAAACGCAGCGGCTGGTAAGGCAGATCTCTGATCAGTTTTACCAGAACAAACCGGACGGACTATCCGGTAACGATGATTGCGGGCAAATGTCGGCCTGGTATATTTTTACGGCGATGGGCTTTTATCCTGTTAATCCTGCCGATGGAAGGTATGTATTTGGTGCGCCGCAGCTGAGCAGGATCAGCCTTGCCTTACCCGGTAATAAAAGCTTTGTTATTGTTGCCCGAAACTTATCAGTAACTAACAAGTATGTCCAAAGCATCAGCCTGAATGGTAAGCCTTATTTAAGGAATTATATCAGCCATAAGGATATCACGAACGGTGGTAATTTGGTTTTTGTGATGGGTGGGAAGCCCCTGACTGCAAAGCTTGATTAACCTCCAAAAAGGCCGGATAATTCTTTTGGCGGGCACCAGGTGTTCCATTTCAGCGTAGTGGAACGCCCGGAACGGTGTGGAACGCTATTTGCACTGATAGTCAATGTGTTAACGTTTTATTAAAATAGGGATGGAACGCTATTTGTGCTGATTATCAGTTGTTTGTGTTTTTTAATTTTTCAGTAAGTGTCAACTTTTTTACCTTAACGCGAAATTTTCTATTGAATATCGGCGTTAAACTGATATTTCAGTACTATCTCTGCATTCACACTTTTAACAATCTTCCATTCCTTTAATTCTGCAATAAATTCCGGTTTTTCAAGCCCTGAATTCAAAGCAGCATTTGTATAAAAATCTGATTTTGCAGGATGATCTGGTGAACAGCCATTGAATAGGTACCCAAAAGCATCTTTATCAATAATTACCCTCGTTAACCCAATACAATCATCCAGGTGTACCAGGTTAACCGGTGCATTACCATTGGGGATAGCTTTTTTACCCGCAAAAAATCTGCCGGGGTTACGGCCAGGTCCTATCAATCCGGCAAAACGAATAATGGTGGTTTTAACTACTTCTTCATCCCTGAAAAGGTTTTCGGCAGCGAATAATATTTTACCGGCTTCGGTATTGGGCCGAGGATCGGTATTTTCATCTACTTCACCGTTCAAATCGGCATAAACTCCTGTTGAGCTAATGAACACTACATTTTTAACACCATGCTGTTTTATGGCATTAATAATCTGTCGTATCTTAAAAATAAAATTTGCCCCTTCGCCCGATCGTGTTTTTGGTGGAATGGCAATTAAAAGTACATCACAATCAAAAAATGCGGCATCATAGGTTTCACTACTTACAGAAAAATCAACCAGGTGTGGTTCAATGCCATCAGCTAAAAGCGACGCTAATTTGGATGGCGATGTTGTTGATCCTTTTACCCTCATGCCATCATTGATCAGTGCCTTGGCCAGTGCCAGTCCGTACCAGCCACAGCCTAATATGCTGACAACTTTTTTATCGAGAAATGTAGCTATTATATCCAATTTTAATGCTTTGGGGCAAAGGTAATTAATTATTTTAGGGAGATATGAGAGCGAAATATGTGCTTATAGGTTAAACTTTTTGGAGATGCTAATCGTTATGGTTACATGAAGAAAGAGATTTTGGCAACTTCTGTTGTACTGGGCTTAGCTGCATTAGCACTGCAAGCCAGGGAAAAACCATTGGAAACCGTTAACTATGTCGACCTTAAAAAGTACCTGGGTACCTGGTTCGAGATAGCCGCGTTCCCTCAACCTTTTGAGAAGGCTGGCTCATGCACTTCGGCAACTTACGGACTAAACAAAGATGGCAGCGTAATAGTAAAAAATCGCACTATAAAAAACGACAAGCTTAAGGTAACCGAAGGTAAAGCCTTTGTAACCGATAGAGGAACTAACTCGAAGCTGGCCGTTCAGTTTTCCTGGCTTTGCAAAAGTAAGTACTGGATAATTGATTTGGCAAAAGATTACAGCTATGCGGTTGTAGGGCACCCCAATCGTAAGTTACTTTGGATCATGAGCCGGCGCCCAACTTTGGACGAGCAAACTTACAACCAGCTTTTGGTAAGGGCCGCAAATAAAGGATTTGACATCAGGCGGCTGGCAAAAACCGAGCAGATAGGAGACCTTTCGGGGATATAACAAGATTATATTAAATAAATAAACAACAATGGCTTAATCGGGGAACGATTAGGCCATTGTTGTTTTAATTGTACCGCACATTGTACCCGGATATTTTAATAAGGCTGTTTTGTAATTTTGCTTAATGATAACCGATAAATAATTTGGCCAAATAAAATATACGCATTTAATATGTTTAAAACATTCCGTTTAACCATTTGATAGTTATGTTTTTTTTGGATATTTTTCCATAAAATTTTAGCTCAAACTTTCTTGAAAATTCCTAAACCGACAATATGAAGAAAATTTACTTTTTAGTAACTTTTGTAACACTGCTGCTGACTTTTTCAAAAAATAGTTATGCCCAAATTCCGGCTTTCAGTTATGCTACTCCGCAAAAATTTACTGTTGGTACTAAAATAAGTCCGGTAGCGCCTAAAAGTACTGGTGGCCCTATCCCTGATGAGGTTTATTCAAAAGTAAGTACACTGGCCGGGAACGGTTTTTATGGCTATAAAGACACCCTGKCCAAATATTCCCGTTTTGAAAACCCGGTAAGCGTTGCTTTTGACAGTAAAGGAAATATGTATGTGGCGGATGCCAATTTAAATATGATCAGGAAGATCTCGGCTAAAGGTTGGGTAAGTACATTTGCCGGGAACCCCAAAAAAGGCGCAAAAAACGGACAGGACACCGCTGCGAGATTTAATTATCCTACAGGGCTAACGGTAGATAAAAACGATAACGTGTATGTGGCTGATTATGTCAATAACATGATCAGGAAGATTACACCAACAGGTTTCGTAAGTACGTTTGCCGGTAATGTGAACTATGGAAATAAAGATGCAAACGGTGCAGCAGCACGCTTTAACCTTCCCTATAGCTTAGTTTTCGATCCGGCATCGGGCGATATCATAGTAGCAGATACTTATAATAACAAGATAAGGAGGATCTCGCCACGGGGAGATGTAACTACTATAGCCGGTACAGGTGCGCCCGGACGTGCAGACGGAATTACCACAAGAGCAACTTTTAAAATACCGTACAGTGTCGCGGTTGATAAGAATGGAGTAATATATGTAGCCGATCAGGGGAATAACTGTATAAGGCAGGTTTTTCCTGGTAACCCAGGCAGGGTTAGTACTTTTACTGATACTACCTATACATCACCTTACGGTATTGCTGTTGATAACTTAAACCGGATATACCTGTCAACTGTAGAGGATTTTGGTATCATACAGTTTGATAGTAATGGTAAACAAATAGGGTCGCATCCATTTTCTGGTGGCTCATACAGAACTTTTAACGATGCTACCGATACTTTAAGCAGCTATAGGGGAAGTATGGGTTTAACTTATGACGGGCAGAACAACCTGTTGATTGCCGACCCAGGTAACGACCGGATTCGGAAAGTAGCCGTTAATGGCTATACTATAAGCCCCCGCCTGCCCGCTGGTTTGAGCATTGATAGCACAGGCACAATTGTTGGAATCCCGACAACGGTTACCGCCGCTAAAGATTATGTAATAACAGCCTATAATAATAGTGGCTCGGCAAATAATAAAATTAATATAAGTGTTGGTATTGCTAGCCAAACCATTACGTTTAATAAACTATCGCCGCTTAGCTATGGCAATGTTGATTATGCGCCACCGGCAACAAGTACCGATACGCTGATTGCCATAAAATACAGCAGCAGCAATCCTGCTGTTGCAACTATTGTGAGCAACAAAATTCATATTACCGGCGCAGGCACCACTACTATCACCGCCAATCAGGATGGTAATAGCAATTATAAGGCCGCTACGCCGGTTAGTCAGCCTTTAACGGTTAATAAAGCGGTTTTAACCGTTACTGCCGATGATAAAATAAAAACAGCGCTAAAAGATAATCCGCCTTTAACGGCCAGTTACAAAGGCTTTGTTTATGCCGAGGATACAACTGTATTAATTACCAGGCCATCCATTAGTACAACAGCTACTTCGGGTTCGGCAGCCGGTACTTATCCCATAACGGTAAACGGCGCCGATGCTAAAAATTATTCGTTTAACTACGTTGCCGGTAAGCTTATTGTGGCCCCTGTACCTGTTATTACAGCCACGGGTTCAACTACTATTGTTAACGGGGGCAGTGTTACCTTATCGGCTTCCCCATCTACCGGTTATGCTTACCAGTGGGCCGCAGATGGAAAAAACATTAGCGGGGCTACAGCCAATACCTATGTAGCTACAAAAACGGGAGGATATTCGGTAGCAATAACAGCTAATAATTATACCACATATTCATTGTATACCAGTGTTTTATCGCAGTTGCAGCTGCCACCTGGTAACTTTAAAATAAGTATTGGCGGTGCAACCTGTAAAGGCAGCAATAATGGGTCTATTCACATATCAGCACAACAGCGGCTCAAATATTCTGCAGCTTTTTCGGGCAATAACCTTAACAAATCCTATCCTTTTACCGATTCACTTTCTATAAACAATCTTTCGCCGGGTGACTACAGTATTTGTTTTTCGGTCGACGGTGAAATATATAGCCAATGTTTCCAGTTAAAGGTTACCGAACCTAAGGATCTGTCAGTTTATTCAACTGTTGATCAAAAGCTAAATAACCTGAATTTACAGTTGGATGGCGGAACTTCTTTCAGGATAGTGTTAAACAGTATGACCTATAACACAACTGAAAAGCAGATAAGCTTACCGCTTGCCGCAGGATACAATAAATTAAGTATCACTACCGATAACTTATGCCAGGGTGTAATAGAAAAAGTTATTGTAGTGGCCGATAAAATTATTCCATTCCCCAATCCATTTCAAAATGTGCTTAACGTGAATATTGGTAACCAAACTATTAATAACATAGGCGTAAACATAGTTAACACAATGAGTGGCAAAACGGTGCTTAATAGTAAATATACAAATCAGTCGGGCGTGATGCAGTTTGATATGTCGGGCTTTCCAAATGGGGTATACTACCTTAATTTAAACCTCGATAATAATAAATCCGGATATAAAATTGTAAAAAAATGATCAAGCGTATTTTAAGTTTAATAACAATATTGGCTATTGTATCGTGCGGAAAAAAAGAACCCACGCCCGCACCAGGTATTGCAACTTTATCTGCGCCTTTAAAAGATCAGCCTTGTCTTACGGGAACAGTAGTGTCGGCTACAGAAAGTTCGGTTTCTTTTTCATGGAATTCATCGCAAAATACAGACAAGTATGATTTAACGATAACCAATCTTTTAACAAAAGCAGCAACTACCCAAACCGTATCAACAACTAATGCAACGGCAAAACTGCTTCGTAACACACCCTACTCCTGGTACATCAACTCTAAATCAAATAAGTCATCAGTTGTAAGCAAAAGCGATACCTGGAAATTTTACAACGCTGGTGCGGGGATTGTTACTTATGCACCTTTCCCCGCAGAAATTACCGCGCCAGCGTTTGGCGCTATCATTAATTCGGGTACTACCAAAGTAAATCTAACCTGGAAGGGAAGTTCGGTAAGTTCAAATATCGTTGCTTACGATGTGTATTTTGGCCCATCAAACAACCCCGCTTTGTTCAGAAACCATATTACAGATAGTTTTTTGAAAGATGTAACTGTTGGAGCAAATACTACCTATTACTGGCGCGTGGTTACCATAGATGCTAACGGCAATATCTCCGACTCCGGCACTTATAATTTTTTTGTTCAGAAATAGGATGTAATCTAAAGTTATTTTAAAAATGAAACGCCGCCTGCATATTTTATAATGCGGCGGCGCTTTTGTTATAATTATTGCTTTCTGTTAAAATGCATATCCTAAAGTAAGGAAAGCATTGTTATTTGTCTTTTTAAGCGCTGCCGATGGGCTTGCAGTGCCTATCTCATAAGGGTAAACTGTTTGGTTGCCGCTTAAATGTGCATAAGTAGCATCTACATAATAACTGCCAAACCTTACGCCAATGCCGCCGGTTATGGTTTTAATATCGCTGCCATTTTGTTTAAGCGGGCTACCTTGTATGCTGTAGCCGCCACGCAGGTAAAACATGCTGTTTAAACGGGCTTCGGCTCCCACGCGCGCGTTTACGGTTGAGCGGTAAAGCGCTTTAATGTTACCGTTGTCAAAATCAGCTGTATAGCTGTCGTTGCTGCTGATGTGGGTGGTAGTATAATCAATGTAATCTATATCGCCAGAAATAAAACCGTATTTACCAATAAATATGGCAGCGCCACCGGTAAATTTAAATGGCGTACGCATGTTGTAGGATAAAGAATAATTCTGCGAATAATCCTTATTACTATAGCTGCTTCCGTCATTGAATTTGGTTCCAAGGCTTTCATCGTATGAGTCGTCGATAGTATAAAACGTTGGCGAAGTAACTGTTACGCCTAGGCGCAGGGCATTAACCGGTTTGTAAATTAGGCCTAATTTAACATTACCGCCCGAGCCTTTGGTGATCTGATTTTGAATAAAGTTTGAGTTAAAGCCAATATCAGTATTACCACGATCAACTGGTACAGTAGTGCCTGTTTCGTTAAATACGTTATATGAATTATAGCGAATGTCTGATAACGAAACACCTAAACCTATATAAAGTTTATTGCTGTAATTAGCACCAAACGCAAGGTTGACTTCTGACTGCCCGCCGGAGCGGATTGTATTGTTTATTTGCTTAACAGGTACATTTACCGTGCTTGAATAGGAGTCGGGATTCGCCGCGTCGCCAAAATTATTTACCAGGTATTGGTCATAAGCCCAACCGTCAAGTCCATCAGTACTAACGATACCATTTTGAGTTACCTGATCCTTGGCAAGGTTGTTATAATAATCGCTGATAGAGCTTGTTTTATTTGTACCGCCGTAGGTTATGTTTTCGTAAAAATTATTGGTACGGCTGTAAGCGGCCCCATAATTAATGCTTACCCATCCTTTTGTTTTATCGCGGCCCTTTGGTGTATTTAACCGCTGGTAAATTGCCACCGAAGCATTACTAAAATTAAGGTTGTTCTTGCTGTCGGTACCAAACTGGCCAAGGTAAGTTGAATTTACTTTTGAGCCATTATACTCGGGAGTTATGCTTACCTCCGAGTGGGTAAAAAATCCCAGGCCTGCAGGGTTGCCGCTTATCGAGCTCAGGTCGCCACCTACAGCTGTTCCTGCATTGCCTATTGCCTTAATGCGCGATGTAGACCCGGTTTGAAAGGTGCTGAAACGTATAGCATCCTGCGAATACTGCGCAAAACTATCTTCAGTAAATGCTACTATAGCAATTACACTTAGTAAATATTTAATTTTCATAGATATAAGCTGATAAAATTTATGGTCTAACTGGTCTGCCGCCACCACCGCCGCCGCTACTGCTTCCGCCGCTGCTTCTTGAGCCGCTGCCCGAGTTTGATGGAGATGATGGAGTAGGTTGTGAACGATCAACACTTTGAGTTGCCGGCCTTGTATCCTGTTGCCTTACCGGGCGCGAATCGCGGGAGTAACTGTTATTTCCGTTATTTGAATTACCGCGGGTTATGCCATCAGTAGTGCGGTTTGCCCGGCCACCCGGAATATAACCTATGCCTGTTCTTGAACTTGAATTTGATGCCGGACCGCCAATACGTGTACCACGACCATAAGCGCTTACCGAACCACGACCGCTTAAAGGGCTACCTGTACCGCGCACAGGACGCGGCGTGCCTGATGATACATAGGCCGGATACCCGTACCCACCGCCATAAAAGGCGCCGCCGTATAAGCCACCATAGCCACCATACCCATATCCTAAACCCCAGCCGCCGTAGCCATAGCCGTATCCGGAGCCAAAACCTAAGCCCCAGCCACCATAACCATATCCTAAACCCCAGCCGCCATAGCCGCCGCCATAAGCGTATGGAGAGTAGCCATAGCCATACGGGCCGTAATTAAAGCCTAAGCTAAAGCCGCCGTTGTAATATGGATTGCTGTAACCATAATATAAATTATCGTAATAACTAAACGGAGAGTAATAACTGAAACGGTTTATGCGCGATGCATAATCATCATAGTAAAAGTAATCATCGCTATCTTCTTCCTGTTGCTGATTATCGGCATCATTTTGATTGTAAACAGGCTGAGTGGCGTAAATAGGCTCATCGCCGGCTTTGGCATTTGAAAAATAAACGTCGTCGGTAGTGGCGGTGGTAGCGAGTTTTTGGGTAGAGCAGGAACTCAGTGCAAAGGCACTGAAGAAAAAAATTCCTATTGCAATGTTCCGTTTCATATTCAGGTTTGTAAAAGTTCGGGTTCGAATAAGTTTTAAATTTATAAATTTGAGCGCAATATACAATAATTGCAAAGTCAAATTCTATTCAATCAATATGAGCAAAGGTGTTATTAGTAAAGACGAAGATTATTCGCAATGGTTTAACGACTTAGTAATTAAATCTGACATGGCCGAATATTCGCCGGTTAGGGGCTGTATGATCATTAAACCCTATGGTTATTCTATATGGGAAAAGATCCAGGCCGTGCTTGACGGGATGTTTAAAGATACAGGGCATAGCAATGCCTATTTCCCGCTGTTGATACCCAAATCATTTTTTAGTAAAGAAGCCAGCCATGTTGAGGGTTTTGCCAAGGAATGCGCTGTTGTAACACACTATCGCCTTAAAAACGATGGTGATGGAAATATTATAGTTGATGAGGATGCCAAACTGGAAGAAGAGCTTATCATTCGCCCAACATCCGAAACCATTATCTGGAACACCTACAAAGGCTGGATTCAATCATACCGCGACCTGCCTATCCTGGTTAACCAATGGGCCAACGTAATGCGCTGGGAAATGCGTACCCGTTTGTTTTTACGCACCAGCGAGTTTTTATGGCAGGAAGGCCACACTGCCCATGCCACAGCAGAAGAAGCCATAGCCGAAACCGAGCAGATGCTCAACGTTTATGCCGATTTTGCCGAAAACTGGATGGCACTGCCTGTAGTAAAAGGCCGCAAAACCCCCAACGAGCGTTTTGCCGGTGCTTTGGACACTTATTGCATTGAGGCATTAATGCAGGATGGTAAAGCCCTGCAAGCCGGTACATCGCATTTTTTGGGGCAAAATTTTGCCAAGGCGTTTGATGTGAAATTTACCAATAAAGAAAATAAAATTGAACATGTTTGGGCAACCTCATGGGGCGTATCTACCCGTTTGATAGGAGCGCTGATTATGGCTCACAGTGATGATGCCGGCCTGGTACTGCCACCAAAACTGGCCCCTATACAAGTTGTAGTTGTGCCGATTTACAAGCACCAGGAAGAATTGGATAATATATCTGCTTATGTAGATACTTTAAAAAAGGAACTGAAGGCCAAAGGTATTTCTGTGAAATTTGATAATCGCGATACCCACCGCCCCGGAGCGAAATTTGCCGAGTACGAGTTGAAAGGCGTTCCATTGCGCGTTGCAATTGGCAGCCGCGATATGACAAACGGAACAGTAGAACTGGCCCGCCGTGATACAAAAACCAAAGAGACTGTTAACCAGGAAGGTTTGAGCCAGTATATTGAAGCTTTGTTAGAAGAAATTCAAAACAACATCTACAAAAAAGCTTTCGATTTCCGCGCGGGGAACACCACCGAGGTTGATACCTACGAGGAGTTTAAACGCCTGCTGGATGAGCAGCCAGGTTTCCTGAGCGCCCACTGGGATGGCACAGCCGAAACCGAACAAAAGATAAAAGAGGAAACTAAAGCGACAATCCGTTGCATACCTTTGGACAACAAACAGGAAGAGGGGAAATGCATTTTGACGGGCAAACCGTCGAAGCAGAGGGTTCTTTTCGCACGCGCATATTAGGGTTGGTTTAGATGCATTTGGCAGGAGATAATTATTATATTATTCGTCTCGACGTTAAATTTTATCAACTGTACATTATATGGATTGGTGATGAAGTAGACGGCGTTTTGGTTAATGATGATCTTAAGGTAATTGCATTTAAAACAGAGGCTGGTTTGTTGCGGTATTGGCACGAATATATAAACGGTTCAAATACCGAAATTACTGGTTACGGCGTTTATAAAATTCAGCAATGGATGGCAAATCCTTATCCTAAGTTTGACTGTAATGAGTTTTTGAACTTGTGGAATCTGTTTACAGACGTTGCAGAATCGATAAAGCTTCAATTTACAGGAGACGTGAAAGGGGATGTCCGGAACGCTGTATATGACAAATTGTTTAATGCGAGTGACTGTTATTGGGCCGATGAACCCAATCCAATTTTTAATACTGCTGAGATTGATACGTTAGCCGATGTAATGCAAAACGGTATTGACCTTTTGTTAAATAATGTTTCTATTATCGAGAATTAAATAATCCTTCCCTAAAGGAAAAAATACCAAACAAGCTTCCTTTTAGGGAAGGAAGCAAATCAAAAATTTCCCCTTTAGGGGGGTGGGGGGCTACATGAAATTCGCAACTAAAGCTATACACGCAGGGCAGGAGCCCGATCCGACTACAGGCGCTATCATGACGCCGATATACCAGACATCCACCTACTGGCAAAAATCGCCGGGCGATAATAAGGGATATGAGTACTCACGTGGTACCAATCCAACCCGCAAAGCGCTTGAGGATTGTTTGGCCGCATTGGAGAATGCCAAATTTGGTTTGGCTTTTTCAAGCGGAATGGGTGCGACCGATGCCGTGATGAAATTGTTATCGCCAGGCGACGAGGTGATTACCGGTAATGACCTGTATGGTGGTTCGTACCGCATTTTTACAAAGATTTACGCTAACTATGGCATCAAGTTTCATTTCCTTGATCTGTCTGACCCCGAGATTGTTGCCGAGTATACCAACTCATATACCAAACTGGTTTGGATAGAAACACCTACAAACCCAACCATGCAAATTGTGGATATTGAGGCTATAGGCAAAATAACCAAAGAGAAAAATTTGCTTTTTGTGGTAGATAATACCTTTGCTTCGCCATACCTGCAAAATCCTATCGATTTGGGTGCCAACCTGGTAATGCACTCCGTAACCAAGTACATTGGCGGGCATAGCGACGTGGTAATGGGCGCCCTGATGATGAACGATGAAGAACTGTACAAAAGGCTCTGGTTCATTTACAATGCCTGCGGTGCAACGCCTGGCCCTATGGACAGCTTCCTGGTGCTGCGTGGCATAAAAACCCTGCACCTGCGCATGAAGGCCCATTGCGAAAATGGCCGCCAGATAGCCGAATTCCTGAAAACACACCCCAAAGTAGAAAAGATTTACTGGCCAGGCTTTACTGATCATCCAAATCACGAAGTTGCCAAAAAACAGATGCGCGATTTTGGCGGTATGATATCTATCGTGCTAAAAGGTGCTGATTTGCAGGAAACATTCCGCATTGCATCGTCATTTAAAGTATTTGCTTTAGCTGAGTCATTAGGCGGTGTGGAATCGTTGATTAACCACCCTGTAAGCATGACCCACGGATCTATCCCCAAAGCCGAACGTGAAAAAGCCGGCGTGGTTGATAACCTGCTGCGTTTAAGCGTAGGGGTAGAGGATATAGAGGATTTGCTGGAAGATTTGAAACAAGCACTGAGCCCCCCAACCCCCTAAAGGGGGAGGACATAAGCGTATATGTCAATCCAGCATACTAATCAAAAGCTCCCCCTTCAGGGGGCGGGGGGGGCTGTACTCCAATCCTTTCTCGACGCTAAAGTTGCCCAATACAACCGCCCGGAGTTTATTGAGAATGATCCTATAGTTATTCCGCACTCATTCAGTAAAAAGCAGGATATTGAGATCATGGGTTTTTGGGCTGCTACCCTGGCCTGGGGACAGCGGGTTACCATCATCAAAAAATGCAGGGAGCTCATCACCCTGATGGATGGCGCGCCCTATGATTTCATTATCAACCACGAAGAGCCCGATCTTAAAAAGCTCCTTTGCTTTAAGCACCGTACTTTTAATGATATTGATACGCTGTACTTTATTAGCTTTTTCAGATATCATTATAAACGGTTCGACTCGTTGGAAGATGCCTTTATTCCGAAGCCCCCTAACCCCCTGAAGGGGGAACAAAAGGTGGCAAATCAAAAAACTCCTCCGTTTGCTAACGGAGGGTGGGGGGCTTCGGCCGAAGATTATCTAAATCACTTCCGTTCTTATTTTTTTTCTTTACCCGATTACCCAAATCGCACCAAAAAACACGTATCCTCGCCCTCACAAAAATCAACCTGTAAAAGACTCAATATGTTTTTACGCTGGATGGTTCGCAAGGACGATAATGGTGTGGATTTCGGCATCTGGAACCGCATCAAACCTCAAGACCTGATCTGCCCCCTTGATCTGCATGTGGACCGGGTGTCCCGCAAACTCCTCCTCATCACCCGCAAACAAACCGATTGGCAAACCGCTGTTGAGCTAACCGAAAGGCTAAAACAATTTGATCCGCTTGATCCCGTAAAGTATGACTTTGCATTGTTTGGGCTGGGGATTGAGGAACGCTGGGGCGTACAGTTTTAAGGTTTGATTTTCATTATACTGAAGTCATCCTGAACACTGTTTCAGGATCTGACAGGACAGCGTAACCATTGTACACTTTGTATGTGGATGCCGAAATAATTCGGCATGGTCCTGTAGTTCTTAGGTCAATTTCGTAGAAATATCTCGAACATACCTTTCCCTAATTTACTATCAAAATGATAAAACCTATCATTTTGATAGGTTTTATCATTTCAACTATAATTACTTTAAAACAGATAAGTATTTGTAAAATAGCTAATTAATAAATTAAAACTATCGTCGGCATGTATTTTGGCCATGCGGATTTATTAGTAAAATTAGTTTATGGTGATATTATTTCCTGTTGCGGCTGCCAAAAACCAGTATGGCTGGCAATGTTCTCTGAAGCAGCCGGATCACCGCATTGCAAATCCCCTGATTTTTATCTTAATTAAATGAATTCGCACGTTAAGCACATCACTTTCGCGGGTATGATAGTTACCCTCGGTATCATTTTTGGCGATATCGGTACATCTCCCCTTTATGTTTTTCAAACCCTGCTGGTTGAGGGTGGTAAGGTTAATACCTCCCTTGTTTTAGGTTCTATCTCCTGTATCTTCTGGACACTTACCCTGCAAACAACCTTCAAGTACATTGTGATAACCCTGCAGGCCGATAACAAGGGCGAAGGCGGGATTTTCTCCCTGTATGCCCTGGTACGGCGCTATGGCAAATGGCTGGCTATCCCGGCTATCATTGGTGCGGGTACTTTGCTTGCCGATGGTATTATTACCCCGCCTATATCGGTAACATCGGCTATTGAGGGATTGAACCTGGTGCCTTACTTTTCGGATGTTATCATCCCTGGTAATAACCTTATTTTATTAATTGTGATTGCCATAATCATCCTGCTTTTCTTTTTTCAGCAGTTTGGTACCAAAGTGGTTGGCTCGGCTTTTGGCCCCATTATGCTAATTTGGTTTTTGATGCTGGGCATTTTAGGTGGTATCCAGGTGATACATTCTCCCGGTATATTTAAAGCCCTAAACCCTTATTATGGGGCGCGTTTACTAATGGATCACCCCAAAGGTTTCTGGCTGTTAGGCGCGGTGTTTTTGTGTACTACCGGTGCCGAGGCATTATACTCCGATCTTGGTCATTGCGGCCGCAAAAACATCCAGGTAAGCTGGATCTTTGTTAAAACCACGCTTGTCCTCAATTACCTTGGGCAGGGTGCATGGGTATTGTCACAGGCGCCAACCAAGAATTTTACCGGGGTAAATCCTTTCTTCGAGATAGTGCCCCACCAGTTCCTGATCCCAAGTATCGCGCTGGCTACCATGGCTACCATCATTGCAAGCCAGGCTTTAATCAGCGGCTCGTTTACGCTCATCAGCGAGGCTGTGAGCATGAATTTCTGGCCGAGGATCACTATCAAATATCCATCTAACATTCGCGGGCAGATCTATATCCCCAGCATTAACTGGATCCTGTGCATTGGCTGTATTTTGGTTTCGCTGTACTTCCGCACATCCAGCGCTATGACGGCTGCTTATGGTTTCAGCATCACTATAGCCATGCTGAGCACAACCATTTTAATGTACTATTTTATGCGCTATGTAAAGCACTGGCCTGTGTGGCTGGTAACCATTGTACTGTGCGTGTTTTTAACGGTTGAGTTCTCGTTTTTTGTAGCCAACGCGGTTAAAATATTAAAGAGACTATTCTTTGTAGGCTTCGAGGTTGGGTTGATCTTTACTATGTACATCTGGTTCAGGGCCCGCAAGATCAATAATCGTTTCCTTAATTTTATTGATATCAAAGAAAAGCTGCCCCTGTTGAATGCACTTAGTGCTGATACTACTGTTAACAAATATGCCACGCACCTTATTTATTTAACAAAAGCCAACAACAGTAAGCAAATAGAAGAAAAGATCATTTACTCTATCATGAGCCGTCGCCCTAAACGTGCTGATACCTACTGGTTTGTGCATATTGAAACTACCGCTGAACCTTATACTATGGAATACAGTGTAGACCAGATTGAGCCTGGCAAGGTTATTCGCATTGAATACCGTTTAGGGTTCAGGATCCAGCCGCGGGTGAACGTGCTGTTCCGCAATGTAGTAGAGGATATGGTGAAGCGCCAGGAAATTGATATTACAAGTAACTACCCATCGCTTCACGAATATAAGATCCCAGCCGATTTCAGGTTTGTGATCATGGAGAAATTCCTGAGCTATAATAACCTGTTCAGTGTAAGCGAAGGTTTTATCCTCAACAGTTATTTCGCTATCAAAAAACTGGCTCAGTCAGAAGCCAAAGCCTTCGGCCTGGATACCAGCGAAACCCGGATAGAGAAAATACCACTGGTGGTGAAACCGGTTACTAATTTGCATTTGAAGAGGGTAGACGCGGTTACTTACGGAGTAAGTAGTCTGGTTGAGGCGGATTAGCTCTTTAAATAACCAGGCTTACAGAATACCATATGCTGTAAGCCTGGTAATAACGCAATTAATAGTTTAGCTTTTTCTGTGTTCAATAATAATCTCCGGCGGGCATTCAACACGTTCCGCGCGTACTAATTTGCCATCTGCAAAATAATAGTACATGTTTGCGATTACTCTTTTACCATCAGTTTCAACAGCCCTTTTATAAACAGATCTTCCCCGGGATGCCTCAACTAAGTCTAAATTGTATTTTTGAGAAGCTGTAAATTCTTTTTCGCCCATTCCAATTGCATAATTGGGGACTTTGCAGCTTGCAATGATAAATAGAAGGGATAAAATAATAAATGATCTTTTCATTTAGATGTTGTGATTTGGTTAACTAAAAATTGTTTGAATGTTACAGGTAGGACTTAAAACAATAAAAAAGGTTTATCAGATAGGATATTTTTTGGTAAACCTTTTTTGAATTATAGTTATGTCTCTCTACGCTTCCTCCTTAAAATAAACCTTATAAAAGTTCATAGCCTTGCCGTCGTCGAAGCCTTTTTCAATGAGCTCTTTGTCGCCGTGGATATAGATGTGGAAGTTTTTATCAAGCTTTAGTACACTTTTATAATCGCGGGCCTGCTTTTTTACGGCATTGCCCGAAATTTCGAAGGTGTTGGCAATGGGACTGTCGAACTCCTGCTCGTACTGGTTCTTGAAATTTTTGAACGATTCGATGGCTTCGGGGTTGCCAATTACTTCGCCGGCAAATTCGTCCATATCAAAGGTCTCCTTCTCCTTAAAATACTTCATAGATTTGTTAAGCAGGTCAATTTTATCGGCCTTGCTCATTTCAAACTGATCGCCGAGCTTTTGAGTAACAAAATTTTTGTAGATACCCAGCGTATTGCTGGTTTGGTTATAGCTATCATTACGGATCCTGAGCTGTAAAAACTCGTCTTTCCAATACACGGCAGCATCTTGTCCGCCATTGGTTTTATCAACAACAACTACTTTATAACCGTTCTCTTTTTCGATATTAAAGATCAAAACGCCTTTATCCAGTTTGTTGATGTTGATAGCATCCTGCTCATAATCAACCTGGAAACCACCCTTATCCGGGTAAACTTTCAGGTAGGTCTCTTTATTCTCTGATTTAAAAATGCCGATAGCATCCAGCGGGTTTCCTTCAATTTGTACCTTGTTAAAGTACACCACATAAAGTTCGCCGCCCTTGATATTGGGGTGAGTGGTTACTTTGTACAGGTGTTTGGCAATCTTTTCAGATGCCTCATGAAACTTCTCTTTATCCTCGAATACCTGTGTGGCAAAGTTGTGCAGTTCGTTAAGGGCAAGATCGCCGCTGCTGTGCATCAGGTGGTAAACCTCGTTGGCTTTTTCAAAAGGTTTTAAAAAGTATTGCATCAACAAATTGGGAATAATATCATCTTTCAATTCCAGCGGATGATCTGACAGGGAGTACATCTCATCCTGCAATGGATTGCCAACATGATGTACCGAAATAGTATCGAGCGAAGCTTCAAAAAAAGTTACCATAATAGGGACAAAGGTAGTTTTTTTAGTCCATAGACCATGGACGATGGTCTTTAGTTAGGTTACAAAAGGATGATAGGAAGATTGGTCTTAAATTGCGACTTTTGTGCCTTAGTCCTTTTGCTATGGACTATTGACCATCGACTATGGACACTCACAACTCACAACTCACAACTCACAACTCCGAAGATACTATCGTTGCCCTTGCCACCCCAAACGGAATAGGCGCTATTGCGGTGATTCGGCTTTCGGGGCTCCATGCCATTGCTATAGCCAACAGCGTTTGGAAGGGTAAGGATTTAACTAAGCAAGCTTCACATACCATTCATTTTGGCCATATTGTGGATGGCGATTTGGTTTTGGATGAGGTGCTGGCCTCCTTGTTTGTGGCGCCACGGTCATACACCCGCGAGAATGTGGTTGAAATTTCCTGCCATGCTTCGGGCTATATTATTGAAAGTATCATTAAGTTGTTCATCAAAAAAGGGGCACGTTCTGCAAAGCCAGGTGAGTTTACGTTAAGGGCTTTTCTCAACGGCCAGCTCGATTTATCCCAGGCCGAGGCTGTTGCCGATCTGATTGCCTCAAACTCCAAAGCATCGCAACAGGTGGCTTTGCAGCAACTGAGGGGCGGTTTTAGTACCCAGTTGCAAACCCTGCGCGAACAACTGGTAAATTTTGCTTCGCTGATTGAGCTGGAACTTGATTTTGCCGAAGAGGATGTTGAGTTTGCCAACCGCGACCAGCTGAAAGGCCTGATCCATGAGATCACCAAAATAGTAGGTAGGCTGATCCAATCCTTCGAGCTCGGTAATGCCATCAAGAACGGTGTAAATACTGTAATAGCAGGCAGGCCGAACGCAGGCAAATCAACCCTGCTGAATGCCTTATTGAATGAGGAACGGGCTATTGTAAGCCATATCCCCGGTACCACGCGGGATACCATTGAGGAGGTGCTGAATATACAGGGCATCAATTTTAGGTTGATAGATACGGCTGGCATCCGCGAGGCTACAGATGCAATTGAGCAGATAGGGGTACAACGCACCATGGAGAAGATAAGCCAGTCGGCCCTATTGATTTATGTTTTTGATGCTGAATTAATTACTGTCGCAGAACTAAAAAGTGACCTTGAAAGCCTGCAAAAGCCAGGTGTAGGTATGCTTATGGTGGCTAATAAAATGGACTTGATAAGTACGGGAAGTTCGAAAGAGGGAAAATTAGAAGGGATAGATGGGTTCTTCCGGACATCCGGACTTCCAGACACTCAGACTATATTCATCTCAGCCAAAGAAAAACTCCATATAGACGACCTTAAAAACAAGATCTATACCACTGCCATCAAAGATCAGCTCAGCGGCGACGAAACCCTGGTAACCAACATCCGTCACCTGGAGGCTCTTCAAAAAACCGAAGAAGCGCTGGTAAGGGTTTTAGGCGGTATTGACGGCAGCATTACTTCCGATTTTCTGTCGATGGATATTAAGCAGGCCCTGCACTACCTGGGTGAAATTACAGGCGTGGTTACTACCGATGATTTGCTGGAAAATATATTTAGCAAGTTTTGTATCGGCAAGTAATATCAATAAATGTCGATAACTTGACTTATATAAACTGTTAATAATCAATATATAAAGTAGCTGACTGTTTTCGGTTATAACAAGCGGCCCCAGTGACGTATTGACCAGGTAGGCAGAAGGTTTCATCATTTCCAGTTCCTTTTGCCCAACGATACCCTGGGAATGGGCACTTAGTACAAAATGCAGCGAGACAATGTCCGCCGACTTAATTAGCTTTTTTTGCCTGATCACCTGATATCAAAATACCAGTTAGGACATTATACAGCATTTTGACCATGTCAATTCGTTATCCGGTTCTACCCGTTTTCTGTTAAGCATGACTATAGTTTCGAGAAAGCAGGCATGGTTCGCCGTTCCTGAATATACATTAAGAGATATAGAAAAAAATAAAAATATTCTTGTGTATCCTATTGTTGTTCAGTAAATTAGTTGAAAATATCCTATAGCCTTATTGTCCCCGATTTCTTAACCTGAGCTTTTAATAATATTTAACATTCCTGACTATGTTAGTTGCCAATGACCTTATCCAAAGTTCGATCAGCCGCCAGCCCGATCTGGACAGTGCAATTAGTGCAGTTTCCGGTAAAAATCCGGTACAATTTGAGTCTCGGGCCTTGCTCGATCAAAGGAAGGAAGTGCTGCGCAGGCAAAGCGCCGAGTTTCCGGAGTTTGCCTTGGAGCGCCTTTTGGGCAAAAATGATCTATTACCTTTCAATTATTTTCTGCGTGGTCAGCGGGCCGGTAAGGCCGTGGCGCGTATCCTGGTTAAAAACGCGGATGATGACCTTGTTGCCTATGGCACCGGGTTCATGATCTCTCCCGTATTGATGATGACCAACAAGCATGTCCTGCCAACGGACGGGGATGTGCATACCAGCCAGCTGGAATTCGGATATGAGCAGGATGTCAGCGGCAGTATCAATAATTCGGTGGTTTTTGACCTTGATCCGACGACTTTTTTTTATGCTGATCCTTTGCTTGATTTTAGTATTACGGCCGTGCGGCCAAAAGATGTAACAGGGCAGCATCTACTATCTGATTACGGTTATTTATTGCTCAACCCGGAAAAGGGTAAGGTTGCCCTCGGAGAATACCTTTCAATCATCCAGCATCCGGACGGTCGGGAGAAAAAGATCGCTATCCGCGAGAACCAGGTGGTGGATCATGACAGCAGCCCGGATCATATCTGGTACAAAACCGATACTACACCGGGTTCCTCAGGTTCCCCGGTGTTTAATGACCAGTGGCAACTGGTAGCCCTGCACCATATGGGGGTACCGGATACAGACGCAGCTGGGAATTATATCATGAAGGATGGGAGCACCGTGGCTCCTGGAACGCCGCAGATCGATGCGGACAAACTTGTATGGAAGGCCAATGAAGGCGTCCGGGTAAGCCGTATTGTGCAGATCCTTGGCGAGCGTAAGGCAGGCGATCCGCTCGTGCAACATATCCTGGAAACCGGTGTACCAGTTGAAGCCAAGACAACATCGGCGGCAGCTGAAGAAAAACCAACTATCATAAAAAGAAACCCTCAACCTTTAACCGCCATGGAAAATAATACCAATACCAACAGCCTTACTTTTACAGTTCCTCTGAATATCAGCATATCCCTGGGCAGTCCATTGCAAGCGCCGGCAGTTACCACCGCCGTTCAACGGCCATTCGCGATTGACGAAGCCAGCCTGGTGGTTGATCCTGATTACAATAACCGTGTGGGTTTTGTTAACGACTTTTTAGGTGTATTGGTTAAAATGCCGGAAGTGAAACCAGAGTTGGCCGGTGAGGTAACTGCATTAAAGGATAATGGCGGTAAAGTCCTCAAATATCATCATTTCAGTGTAGTGATGAGTAAGCCCAGGAAAATGGCATGGTTCACGGGCGTGAATATAGATTCGGTAAGTTGGGCAAGGCTGAAAGACCAGATACCGTCCCGTAAGGAAATCGGTGCCGACACCTGGCGGTTGGACCCCAGGCTGGAACCGGGAGATCAGATCCCCAAAGAATTTTATAAAGGAAATGATTTCGATATTGGCCATCAGGTTAGGAGAGAAGACCCAATTTGGGGGCAAACTATCGATTTTGCGATCAAATGCAACAATGACACCTTTCACCTGTCTAATGCCTGCCCGCAACACCGCGAATTTAACCAGGGCTTGGCTCCGGCAAATCCCGGTGATACCACGAGCGGCAAAACGCTGTGGCAGGGACTGGAAAATTTTATTTTAGATAACGCCCGTCAGAACGGTCTGAAGGTAAATGTCTTTACTGGGCCGGTGCTGGGTAAAGACGATAAGGAATACCAGAACACGGGCATACTTGTTCCTGAGGCATTCTGGAAAGTAGTGGTGATCCCCAAGGCATCAGGCGGGTTGAGTGCGACCGCTTATCTGGTTAGCCAGGCCAGCCTCATCGACAAGATGATGGAAGATTTTGTATTTGGCAAATACCGTACCTACCAGGTTGCTGTAAAACACATCGAAGATTTGACGGGACTGTCTTTCGGTTTGGCTCAGTTTGATCCCCTCGACCACTTGCCACTTAACGCCAATGAGGCTTTGGAACTGCAGCGACCGGCGAAGATCCGGGTACTGAATTCGGTCCATGATATTGTCTTCTGACGGGTATCGGACAATCTATTGATAACTAAATCGAATACACGGCATCCGCAATTGGAAATGTGCAGTATAGCTAACGGAATAATTCTATCCGACTTTCGGGAATTCGCCATCATATTCAGGCTCCAACTGATCAGCCAATAAATTTAGTTAAATAATTACTTTAATCTGCCCGGTCTTTTTCTAACGGTTTCGGCGAGGCGCATCAAATGCTTACATTAAACTGCGATATGCATTTTAAATCGTCGCCAAACAAAATAGCACAAACGCAGTTATTTAATACAAGTCTGTAGTGTCACAGATTTACATTTCATTTATTTATTTACCGAGTATTATGCGGGAAAACTTAAATACCCGCTCACCCGAAAACAGGAGCGATAAAAACGGGATAGAAAGATCAATGCCAAACGGAGGCGATCACAATTTTAAAGAATTAGTATTGACCTCACCTGTAGCAATATACACGTGTAATCAGCAGGGTTATATAACTTTTTTTAACCAGGCAGCTGTTGCGCTATGGGGAAGAACGCCGGAAATTGGCCGGGACTTGTGGTGTGGTTCATGGAAAATTTACTCTCCCGATGGCAAACCGATGCAGCTTGATACCTGCCCTATGGCCCGCACCTTAAAGGAAGGAAAATCCTTTGAGGGCGCAGAGATTACTATTGAACGGCCCGACCTTACCTTTCGGAACCTGCTGGTATTTCCGCGCCCTATATTTGATGAACGGAATGTTATTATTGGAGCCCATAATACGCTGGTTGATGTAACCTACCAAAAACGGGGAGAAGAAAAACAAGCCATTCTTTCTGCCATTGTTGAATCATCAGACGACGCTATAATCAGTAAAAACCTCAATGGTATCATTATGAGCTGGAACGCCGGCGCACAAAAAATCTTCGGCTATACCGAGCAGGAGGTGATTGGCAAACATATCAGCATACTGATACCTCCGGCGTTGCTGGCAGAAGAAGATGTGATTATCAATCGTATCAGATCAGGTAAAAAGTTCGATCATTATGAAACCATCCGCGTGGGTAAAAACGGCAGGGAAATCCCTCTTTCAATCACGGTATCGCCTGTAAGAGACAGTTTAGGTACTGTTACCGGCGCGTCAAAGATCGCGCGTGATATTTCAGAGCGTGTAGAAGCTGAGAAAAAAATCAAACAAAGCGCCGAGCGACTCGGGATTTTGAATGCAATTGGAAAAGTGATATCCGAAAAACTGGATGTTCGGTCTATCTTGCAGCATGTTACTGACGCGACCACCCATATTACCGGTGCCGCTTTCGGAGCCTTTTTCCATAATACCATAAATGAACGTGGAGAATCTTTAATGCTTTTTACTTTATCGGGGGCCGAGCGAGAGGCCATTGAAAAATTTGGTACGCCACGTAATACGGCCGTCTTCAATCCAACCTTTAGCAGTAAGGGTATAGTTAGGATCGATGATATCCGGAAAGACCCAAGATATGGCCATAATGCCCCGCATTTTGGGATGCCCGAAGGCCAACTGCCAGTAGTTAGTTATTTGGTTGTTCCGGTTATTTCCTCGTCAGGTACTGTTATCGGGGAGCTGTTTTTTGGTCACTCCGAAGCAGGTATGTTTACCGAAGAACATGAAGATCTGGTGGCTAACATTGCTTCCCAGGCGGCTGTTGCCCTTGATAATTCCAAATTATTTGAGGAAGTAAAAGCCTTGAGCGCCAAAAAAGATGAATTTATTGCTTTGGCCAGCCATGAACTAAAAACACCGCTTACTACGATTAAAGGGTTTTTACAGGTGTTGGACCGGACGGAGCAGGTGCCGACAGGTAAGTTGTTTATTGCCAAAGCACTTAACCAGGTAAAAAAGCTGAATGCTTTGGTTTCTGACCTGCTTGACGTATCAAAAATAGAAGCGGGAAAGCTGAGGTTTGATAAGGAGGTTTTTGACCTGAACGAACTGGCGCTGGAGGTGGCTGAAACTTTGAATTACACCAATAAAACCCATCAGATTATGCTTCAAACCGCAGGGCAAGCCTTGTTGATAACAGCGGATAAACAAAGAATAGAACAGGCCCTGATTAACCTGCTAACCAATGCTATTAAATATTCTCCCCATGCTGATAAAGTAACTTTGGCGCTGGCGCAATATGGTGAAGATGCCCTTGTTAAAGTAATTGATCGGGGCATTGGCCTCAGTGCCGAACAGCAAGAGAAACTCTTTTCCCGCTTTTACCGCGCCGAAGGAGCTGCCAATATTTCAGGTCTTGGTCTTGGTCTGTATCTTACCAAGGAGATCATTGACCGGCATCATGGCAAAATTGGGCTAACCAGCGAAGAGGGTAAAGGCTCTGAGTTCTTTTTTTCACTTCCCTTAAAAAATTAAATCAAACAACTAATGTAGATAGTTGTTTGTAATGCAAGGCACCGGAAATGAAAAAAACGATATACCTGGTTGAGGATAATGCCGATATCTGCAATTTAGTTGAATACCTGCTTGTTGATTTAGGCTTTGAAGTGCAGAGTTATGGCTCCGTAACTGCTTTTCATCAGCGTTCGGAAGCCTCTCCTCCCGATATGGTTATCCTCGATATTATGCTGCCGGATGGCAGCGGTCTTGATATTTGCAGCGAATTGAAAGCGGATGTTGCTACACAACCTATACCTGTTCTTTTAATGTCTGCACACGTCAACGGTAAATTGCTGGCTAAAGAAGTGGCCGCAGACGATTTTATCAGTAAGCCTTTTGATATTGATGACTTTACGGCAATAGTACAGCATCGAATGGCTTCGTGATTGCCCATCTCAGGAATGCTTGGTTTGGAGCATTGATTTTTTGATCCCCGGCCATTTACACTCTATTTTTTAAAACACCTATAAACCGCACAATTGGTGTTATTCTGCTAAAATAAACCAGTACAGAAAATGTACCCGGAACAAAAAAAATTAAGCATATTAATTAATTTCATATAAATTGATATAATTGTATTGAAAATCAATGTATTGGTTTTGAGCTTGGTGCATTCCGCTTTTGAACTTTTATATAACGCCATTTTTGTATGCCCGGCCATATAAATTAGCCAGATTGTTTTTTTGATTTTCTAAAGCATTAATACACACTTAAATTTACCTTAACATCAATACTGTTACTTTGGCCCTATAAAATAATTTTTGTGAAGCAATACCCCGATGATCAACTTTTACTGGAATTACAAAGTGGCGATCACCGCGCGTTCAAAGAAATATATGAGCGTTATGCCGATAAATTAATAGCCTTCGCCATCAAAAAAATCCAAAACGAGGATGAAGCTATGGATATGGTACAGGAACTATTCCTTTCTGTTTGGAAGAATCGTTATACCATACAAGTTAATGGAGCATTGGAAGCTTACCTTATGGTTTCTATTAATTATATGACCTATAAATGGTATAAAAAGCAAAGTTTACAGCCGCAGTCTTTAAATGATCTTATCGAATTACCGGCGATAGCCGAAGACAGTACCGCCCAAAAACTATCTTTTGCCGAACTAAGCCTTTTAATAAACCGTGAAATTGCCGATATGCCTGAAAAAATGAGGCAGGTTTATTTATGCAGCAGAGAGCAGAACATGAATGGGCAGCAAATAGCAACAGAATTAGGTATTTCACATCAAACTGTCCGCAACCAGATCAGCAGTGCATTGGGGCGGCTAAAAAAAATAGTACATCAGTATAATGGCGTTAGCTTCCGCGAATTTTTGCTGCTGATATTTTTTTTTAATTTCTTATAGTACACATCGCCCTTGGCTGTCACTTAGTAAGTATAAAGGCTTTTAAGTGAAAGAAAAGGAAATTAAACAACTACTTGATAAATTTAATGCAGGCAAATGCTCTCCTGATGAATTAGCGTCACTACAAACGCTGATGCAGGAACTTAACCATGATCAGGATATTCAACATCCTGTAAGCGATTTCAAACAATCGTTATGGGAAAAAATAGAAAAGCAAACCATAAGCCAGCCCCGCATCAGAAGGTTAAACACTCCCTGGTTAAAAGTTGCCGCTGTTGTATTGATTGCTCTTTTCGCCGGTATTTTAGCTTCCAGGCTATTTATTAGCCATAAAGCTGATAATAGTGTAGCCTACCAGGTTATTACAGCCCCCAAAGGCCAGATGAAACAAGTGTTATTACCCGATAACACCCTTGTTCAATTAAATGCAGGTAGTTCTATAAGGTGCCCGGTTAAATTTAGTGCTACCAGGAGAGAAGTTACTTTATTAAATGGCGAAGCTTTTTTTGAAGTTAAACACGATGCCTTAAAGCCTTTCCTTGTACATACGGGTGCTGTTATTACCCAGGTATTAGGTACTTCCTTCAATATTAAATTTTACAAAGAACTTCCCGATATACAGGTATTTGTAAGCAGCGGTAAAGTGGAAATACACGACCAGAAACATACCCTGGGTATGTATACACCGCAGCAGCAGTTAACTTATAACAAACAAAATCAAAGCTTTTCGAGACAAGTAATTGCCGGCGATCATTCGCTTAGCTGGATGCATGACGAACTCATTTTAGATAATGTTGAATTTAAAGAGGTAGTGGTTTACCTGCAAAACAGGTATAATGTAAATTTTAAATATGCCGGCAAGAAATTAAACAAGCAACATTATTCGGTAAGGTTTTCAAATAAATTAACCATTAACCAGGTGCTGGATATACTGCAGTTTATTGATGGCAGAAAATACAGGCTGCAAGGCGATACAGTAAATATTAAATAATATATAAAAGAAACCAATGCCTGCTACTAACAGGCACTGGCTAACTAAGTGTAACTGCCAAAATTAAAAGCAAACCGGCGGTTACTAATCACTTTAAAAACAAATGTATGGAAAAAACTTTAACCCAGATTTCAAGAAAGTTAATGACTGCAATTTTATTGCTCTTAACAATTTTCACAGCATTGGTACCGGGGCGCGCGCAGGCCGAGCGTAAAGCATCCCTCGTAGATCAGCCGGTAACCGTAAAATTTGCCGATGAAACAATGGATACCTCACTTGAGAAATTAAAAAGGGCTATGAACACCGTAGCCTTCAATTACAAATTAGATGATGTAGCATCTGTTAAAGTAAAAGCAGGCACATTTATAGGCAAGCCATTAAAAGATGTATTGAATGCTTTAATGACCAATACTCAACTGGAGTACAGGGAAAAATATAACACCATTATTATTTCCCGGAAAAAAGTGATCCGTGTACCGGCCAAGATAGTAGTAACAGGTACAGTATCTGATAAAGATGGCCCCCTTGCCGGGGTCGCTATCCGCAGCAAAACATCACAGGCCGGTACTTCAACAGATGTAAATGGTAATTTTAAATTAACCGTTGAGCAGGGCGAGGTACTGGTGTTTGCTTTTATTGGTTACAAAAGCCAGGAAGTTGTTGCCGATCATTCACCGCTCAATGTAACTTTAAGTGCCGATGTAACGGGCTTATCGGCTGTAGTAGTGGTAGGTTATGGTACGCAAAAAAAATCGGATATAACCGGTTCGGTGGGTTCACTAAAAGTATCAAACGTTAAAGATCGTTCGGTAGGCTCGGTAACCGAAATGTTGCAGGGGCAAATTGCAGGTGTTACCGTATTAAATGAAGGCGGCGACCCAACGTCCGGGCCCAGCATAAGGTTACGCGGGCAAAGCTCATTTAATAATGAAGGCCCTTTAACCGTAGTTGACGGAACTATTTACAATGGCGGTCCCATCGATCCTAATGATATTGAATCTATCGATGTATTGAAAGACTCCTATGCTGCTATTTATGGTGCTAAAGCTGCGGGTGGTGTAATACTAATAACTACCAAACGTGGTAAACAAGGCAAAACCAATCTGGATATTTCGGTAAAAGGGGGTAATCAAAATGCTTTAAAAATATTGCAGGCCTTAAATGCGGCCGAATACGCTGATGCCATTAATACTGCCTATGATAATGCAGGTAAAACCCGCCTGCCGGCTTTTGATGCAACTGTAAACCCCGATTCGCGTATTACCCGCACCAACTGGACAGACGCGCTTTTCAGAACAGGGCATGTACAGGATTATAGCCTTAATATAAGCGGTGGTAATGATAAATCGACATTTTATGTGTCGGGCGGCTATCGTAAAAATGATGCTATCCTTTTAAATACAAATGCGCTGCGTTACAACTTCAGGGTAAATTCTGATCACCAGATAAAAGATTGGCTTAAAATGGGCGAAAGCATGTCGTTCTCCTATAATAACGGCCAGGGGGCCAATACAACAAGCGCTTATACGGGTGCTATATTATCGGCCATATTTTATCCGCCCAACGCGTCAATTTATAATGCCGATGGCAGCTTTGGCGGCGTGCCTGCACAGTATGCCGGTTCTTACGGCGATGTTATTAACCCGGTTGCTTATTTAAAACGTTTGGATAACAGCGATGCGGTTACCAGCTTCACCATAAACCCTTATGTGGAAATTAGCATACTTAAGGGCTTAAAGTTTCGCTCAAATCTGGCGGTAACTAAAAACCTGGAAACTATTAAAAACTTCAGCACCAGGATATTGGAGCCCGGGAAAAAGTTTTTTGATAACTTCCTTTTCCAGGAACAAAACAATTCCAGAACCATACTTGCCGAGCAAACCCTGACATTTGACAGAACATTTGGCCAGGATCATCACATCAGCGCCTTGGCGGGTTATACCTACCAGGATGATACACAGGAATTTTTTAGCGTTAATACGGATAATTACCAAAGCGAAGACCCTGCTTACCGATACATTATTAATGGTACGCTCAATCCTACCGGCGTGCCTTTGCAGGGCAATAAAAATGAAGCGGCCCTTATCTCTTATTTAGGCAGGGTAGGGTACGATTATAAAGGCAGATACTTTGTTAACGGCATTATTCGTCGCGATGCTTCATCAATTATAGGGAATAAAAACCGGACACAAATATATCCAGGGGTATCTGCCGGATGGCTGATAAGTAAGGAATCGTTCTTTCCTGCCGATGGCCTGGTTTCATTTGCTAAATTAAGGGCAAGCTATGGTAAATCGGGTAACCTGGCTGGTTTGCCAAATTTTCCTACCTCTGTATCTTTAACCAAAACTTCAGGTTATCTCGGCAGCCCTGCTGCAATCATAGCGGGTTCTGCTGTTGATGGTTTGGCAAACCCGAATATAAAATGGGAAAAAGCAACTCAAACCGATATCGGTTTTGATTTAGGTTTGATGAATGGTCAGTTAAATATTACGGGTGATGTATTTGTAAAGAAAAATACGCAGTTTATATTTCAACCTCCCGTAGCGGCTGTTTTTGGGGTATCAAACGCGCCATTTGTAAATGGAGGCGAGATTCAGAACAAGGGTATCGAATTAGCGGTTAAATACCAGAACAGTATTGGTCAGCTTCACTATAACTTTGCTGCCAATGGTTCTTATATTAAAAACAAGATCATGGATATTTTGCCAGGGCAGCAAGCTATTCTGTCAAACCCTACAGTAAGGGGTAACCTTGTACCGGTTCAATTACAGCAAGGGTACTCGTTATATTCTTTCTTTGGATACAAAACTGCGGGGCTGTTTCAAACCCAGGATGAGGTAAGCAACTATAAAGGCTCAACGGGCACGCTTATTCAGCCAAATGCAAAACCGGGCGATATAAAATTCCTTGATCTTAATGGCGATGGTAAGCTTAGCGATGCCGATAAAACCTATATAGGTACCCCTTTTCCAAAATTCAATTATGGGTTTACTGCCAACTTTAACTATGGCAATTTCGATCTGAGTGTGTTTTTGCAGGGTATTGCCGGCAATAAAATTTTCAATGCTGTTAAGTACACTGGTTTAAATGCGTCTATCCAGAATTATAACCTGTTGGCCGATGCTAAAAATGCATGGTCGCCTTCCCATACCAATACCGGCATACCAAGGCTTTCGGCAAGTGATGCCAATGGCAACTTTGGCAATGTATCTGATTTTTATGTAGAAGATGGTTCATATATGCGTATCAAAAACGTAACGCTGGGTTATACCTTGCCTAAAACGCTGATAAATAAAATCGGCGTACGTAGTGCCAGGGTTTTTGCCAATGCACAAAACCTGGCCACATTCACAAAATATTCAGGTCTGGACCCCGAGGTTGGTATCGGTCAAAACGGTGTTGATTTAGGTCTTTATCCACAATCAAGAATAATTTTAATTGGTGTTAACGTAGGCTTATAATCATATACATACAAGAATTTAAGGAGATAATAAGATGAAAATCAAAAATATAGTTACAAAAGGCTTGCTGGGTATAATGGTTGTTATACTTATGCAAGGTTGTAAAAAAGGCACTTTAGATAATATTAAACCTACAGGCACGCCCACAACAGCCAACTTCTGGAAAACGGCCAGTGATGCCCAGGCGGCAGCCAATGGCTTATATGAAAAACAGAGTAACAGCGAGGATATGTACGGGAGGGGGTACTTTTGGCTTATCAACGCCAGCGACGATATGGTTGTTGGCCGCACATCTGCCGATAGGGAAAATATAAAAAACTTTGTTTGTACAGGTAACGAAAGCAGTATTTACGCGCCATGGTCGTTACATTTTGTAGTGATGAAAAGGGCAAATGATGTTATTGCTAACGTTCCGGCCATCAATATGGATCAGGCCACCAAAAACTTTATATTGGGTCAGGCCTACTTTGTGCACGCTGTAATGCACCTGGAAATAGCCGATTTATATGGTACAGATAAACAAGGCGCACCGGTTCAAAATCGTGCTAATCCAATTGCATTCCCACTACAGCTGGCATCCGTAAAAGATAATTATGCATACATCGAGGCCGACCTGAAGAAAGCAGCTTCATTATTACCTTATTTTGATAAGCTTGCAACGACAGATTATGGCCGCGCGCATAAAACAGCTGCCTGGGCATACCTGGCTAAAACTTACCTGCATGCAAAAGACTATGCCAATGCCGAAAAATATGCCGATTCGGTTATTTCAAGTGGCAAACACGCCTTATTAACCAATTATGCCGATGTATTTAAAATAGCCAATAACTATAGTTCAGAATATATATGGTCTGTAGCCAGCAATTTAAATGGCCAAAGTATTTTACCAGGCGCAATGCTTGAGAATAAAGGCTGGGGACTATATAATGGTTTTGGTTACTTTCAACCTACTAAAGAACTGGTTGACGAGTTTGAAACCGGTGATAAAAGGCTGGCGACAACCATCCTTAAAAATGGCGATACTTTTCAATACTTTGGTCAAACCTATACTTACCCAATTGGTGGCAAAAGTAATAGCTTAACAGGTTACCAGTTTAATAAATACATGGAGCCATTTAGCTATGCAGGTGGGATACATATAAGCCCTAACGGCGATGAACCGTCAACTGATTTAAACGTGCCCTTATTACGCTATGCCGAGATATTGCTGATAAAAGCCGAGGCACAAATTATGCAGGGTAAAAATGGCGATGCAGCTTTAAACCAGGTACGTGTAAGGGCTGGTTTACCAGCGAAATCAGGCGTTACCATGGCTGATTTGAAACATGAGCGCCGCGTTGAGCTGGCCGGTGAGTGGAGCGATCGTAATTTTGACCTTGTGCGCTGGGGCGATGCACAGGCAACTTATGCAAAACCCTTACATGGTGCCAATGGTTCGGAGGTGTGGAAAGCGCGCAACTTCGATCCGGCAAGGGACAACGTATGGCCTATTCCGCCTAAAGATATCCAGATAAGCCAGGGGCAATTGAAACAAAATGCGGGCTGGTAATTAAATTTATACCTTTAAAACCGGGCAGCGCCCGGTTTTTTACATTACTATAAAAATGAAAAACAGTACTGCAATTATTTTACTTACGGCTATGCTGCTCAACATCAGCATGGCAGGCACTGCACAGATTAAGGCGTATACGGTAGCCGATGCCCACTCGCACAACGATTATAAAAACAATATTCCTTTTTACCGTGCATATGAAAAAGGTTTCGGATCTATAGAAGCCGATGTTTATGCGGTTAACGGGCAGTTAATGGTTGCTCATGATAAAAAAGAGATTAGCTCCAGCCGGTCTTTAAAAGTTTTATACCTCGATCCATTAATTGAAAAGTTCAACCGCGATCAGCAACGGCATTTAAGACTGCTTATTGAAATTAAAGAAGATTATAAAGTTGTACTGCCACTGGTAATAAAAGAACTTAAGCCGCTTGAAAAGTATTTTCTATACGATGGACATCCCGGCAGGTTATCTATAGTGATGACAGGCGCTGTTCCGCCTGCTGCAGAAATGGTTAACTACCCGGCCTGGATGTCATTTGATGTTGACCATTTGGATGGTTTTACCACAGCACAATGGAAAAAGGTAGGCATGGTAAGTTTCCCTATCAGTAAATATGTACATTGGAATGGTAAAGGCGTTTTAAACCCGGAGGAGGTAAGCAGGGTAAAAGGCGGGATAGATAGTGTTCATAATGCCGGCAAAATGATACGCTTTTGGGAAACGCCAGATACCAAAAGCAGTTGGCTGGCCATGATGCGCCTGGGAGTTGATGTAATTGGTGCCGATAAGATTGAAGAGTTTGGCGATTTTTTGAATAAAAAGGAACGAGCTGAATATACAGCCCCGCAGCCATATGCTGTATATCACCCCACTTATAAATCAGATGGTGAAGTAAAAAAGGTTAAAAACATCATTTTATGCATCGGCGATGGTATGGGTTTATCGCAAATATATGCTACCTATACCGCCAACCGGGGCCAGCTTAATATATTCCAGATGCTGAATATCGGCTTTTCTGTTACCTACTCGGCCGATGCTTATATTACCGACTCGGCGGCAGGCGCTACTGCCTTTGCCTCGGGGCAAAAAACAAATGACAGGGCCGTTGGTGTTGATCCGGCTGGTAAACCATTACGCTCACTGGCAGATTACAGTGCCGATGCCGGAAAAAAAACAGCTGATATTGTAGTATGTGAATTAACAGATGCCACGCCCGCGGCCTTTTATGCGCATGAATCTGAAAGGAGCAATGCAACGGCTATTGCAAATCAAATAGTTTCTTCACCTGTTGATATATTTTTAGGCTCGGCCTATAAGGATTTTACTCACCAGGTAAACGGCCAAACACCGATTGATAAAATGAAACAAAGGGGATATACCGTCATTCGTAATTTTGATGATTTTTTAAGTACGCCAGCTACAAAAATCCTAGCATTAATGGATGATAGCGTAACCAGGCCCAAAATGGATGGCCGTGGAAACTATTTGCCGCTGGCATTTAAAAAGGTTACCCAAACCTTTAAAAATGCACCAAATGGTTTTTTTATGATGATAGAAGGATCGCAGATTGACAATGGCGGCCATAGCAATAACCTTAAGCAGGTAATTACCGAAAACAGCGACTTTGACCGTGTAGTTGGCGATGCCCTACGTTTTGCCGATGAGGATGGCGAAACACTGGTTATTGTTACTGCCGATCACGAAACAGGCGGCTTAACATTATTGGATGGTAATATCAATAAAGGCTATGTTTGGGGTGATTTTAGTACAAACGATCATACCGGCACGCCTGTGCCTGTATTTACTTACGGCCCGCATTCGCTTGATTTCAGGGGCGTTTTTAACAATACCGATATTTTTAACAAAATAAAATCCTTGCTAAATAAGTGATTAACCATTGATTTGTTGGTCACCAAAAAAAGCCGTCTCATGAATAATTGTGAGGCGGCTTTGTATATCGTATTGGAATAATGGTCTTTATTACTGTTTTATTCAAACCGGCAAACAGCACTAAACAGTATCTATTGCGGTTTTATTATCACCTTCATTCGCAATAGCATCTTTTACAGCAGTATGTTCACAGGCATACCCAAACAAGCACCTGTCTTTTATCATGGTAGCAACCTCGGCGGGTACAAATTCTTCCCATCCGCTTACACCCTGTTTTATGAGTTGTAATACTTTATCTGTTTCTACGTGAAGGTTACTCTCATTATAATGCCTGATATCTTCTATTTTGTTGTTGGCTATCAGGTAACGGTACAAATCCATGAGGTGTGGTGGTGGATTAAACTTTAGGCAATTCCAGATAACCCCATTACGCAAAGTAGGGTAAATAAATAGCTTTACCTTACGGCTGAATAGGGTGGCAAAAGATTCCAGGATACCACCCGGAAGGTCCTGGTAATGTTCTTCAGAAAAAACATATTCCAGGTTGGGATAGCCTAAAACCACACCCATCTTCAATTTAGTGATCTTTGACAGGTAGGCCACTAATTTATAATATTCATGAAAATTGGAGATCATTACCGTTTGCCCAAGCGAGCATAGTATATCCACCCGATCAAGGAAATCTTTTTCATCAATTTCCGCGGTTAGGTCGGCGTTCCTTTCTTTTAATGATTGCAAGGTAAGTTCGGTAACTACCACAACGTTTTCCTTGTCAACATCGGGTTCCTGCATAAATTGTTTAACACCCGTATTGAGCATATCTAAATGCACATTAATGATTGGGCGGAAACGTCCGCGTATCACCACAATATGCTTCTTATACAAAACTTCAGAAGGCTGCAGGTTTTTACCGTTGGGGCTAAAAACGGCCGCATCCGAAAAACCATATTTTACCAGGTGTAAACTCATCAGGCGGTTATCTACCTTAGTAAAGTCGGGTCCTTCAAAACGGATCATATCTATCTGGATCCGGTCTCTGGATAGGTTATCCATTAATGAAAGCAAAAACACCGGAGCGATCTCATTGTAATAAAAACAGGCATACATGAGGTTTACGCCCAATATCCCTACTGCCTGTTGCTGCAAATTATTATCGTTATCTAATAATTTTACATGTAGCACTACATCGTTAAACGCTCCGTTCGGCTCCAGCTGAAAACGCACGCCCATCCAGCCATGCCCATCATTTGTTTTGTTATAATTAAGCGCCGATACCGTATCAGAAAAGGCAAAAAAAGTTGTTGTATCCCCACGCTGCTTGGCCAGGCGTTCTATTAACAGGCCATACTCATGATCAAGCATCGAAATCAGGCGCGATTCACTTACGTAACGGCGTACCTGCTGCACTCCATAGATGGCATCAGAAAAGGTCATATCATAAGCCGACATGGTTTTGGCAATGGTGCCCGATGATGCACCAGCCTTGAAAAAATTGGCGGCTACATCTTGTCCGGCGCCAATTTCAGCAAACGAGCCATAAATTGAGGGGTCGAGATTAATGGCAAGCGCTTTTTGTTTTGTCCCAATATCTTTATTATGAATACTATTCATGCACTTTTTATTTGTTATTAACTATGCCCAAAATCACGAAGCGATAAGACGATATAAAATTACGATTTTTTAGGTAATAGGTGGTTAAATATTAGGAAAAAGGCAAGGAAACAGGTTTTATTTTTTAATAAAGGTATCAAATTAAGCTTTCGGGTTGTTTACTTATTAACAAATCTTAATAAAGTAAATTCATTAGAAAAAGAATGTGAGCAGGTATTACAATCAGTGAAATACTTAATTATTTCATTCTTCCCCAGCTGATTTTTTTATCCTCATTTCGCCTGCTTTTTATAACTTACCGCTTTATAAAAACGTACATGCTGAAAAGCGTAACCTTAGTCCACTATAAACTTTGTAAATGTTATAACTTACCGGTAATGAGCCGGTTCATTACAGTAATAGCGGTTTTGTTTATTTTTTTATTAGTACCTGCCGGTTTGCTAGCCGAAGGTAGTAAGGAACTAAATTCAAACGGCGGCAGCCGGGCTTACCTGTTTTCGAGCAATAGAACAAACAATGCATCCTTTCCCTTCCCAACTTTAGGTACCGTGAAGGTGTATGTAAAGGTTGGCGAAAGTATTTATGCAGGTTCAAGTGCCCAGGGAATTAATTCAGGTTCCATCAGTCTGCGCGCCCCTGACGGCGCCACTTATACCAGCGAGGCTGCAGGAAATAATGGCCTTATCCTTAATCGCGCACAAGAAATGGCCGGGCCTCTGCCCAATAAGGGTGGTTATGCACCGTTTATTAAAATTGTTCAGGCAGGGCAGGAGGGGATCTGGGAAGTTGACTTTATTGCAGAAAACCCTGGCTTCGATCTTGGCGGGAACCCACCCACCGTGCCCGCTAATGCCAATTGGATCCAACCAACTGCCGAGTATATAGCCGCCTTTGACGTATCTGTACGTAATACTACTAACACAGGCTTTATAAGCGGCAGAGTTTATACACAGGTTTTTTCGGGCATATTGGGTACGTTCAATGTGGGGTTTAATGGCATATTTCATATTTTAACCAAGGATGGATACCGGTATACACTCAACAATAACGGGCAGGCAGGCAACGGATTTACCTTTTTTGTAAACAATAAAGGTTTTAGGAATGCCGATGGTTTAGCATCCTATAAAAGTATCAACGGCCTTAGTCCCAATATTAATGTGCAGGATCCACGAGCGGCAGATACGCCAACAGATATTACGCAGAAAATATTTTTTAACACCCCGGCAGCTGATATGCCAGCCGTTGCTAATACACCAGGTTCTGCCACAACCTGGCTGTTAAATACACCTGTTGCACCTGCAATAAGCAATGTAACTTTTACCGGAACAGAAGGAACCGCAGGAAAGGCTGGTACCAGCCCTTTAGGAGCTGATTTTACCTTTAATATTACCGGTAACGGCAGCTACATAATTGCCATTGATGTGAACCGCAATGGCCTGTACACCGACGCTATCGACCGGAAACTAACCGGCCAGGCCAATGCCGGCGCCAACCAGGTGCATTGGGATGGTTTGGATGGATTGGGCAACAAGGTAGCGGCTAATACCGCCGCGCTTTATAAAGCCAATATAACTATAGCTACCACAGCCGGGGAGGTGCATTTCCCATTTTTTGATGTGGAGCGAAATGTGAACGGCTTGCTGCTTAGTCGTACCAACGGTACTTTTGCCCCCGATGATTCGCTTTATTGGGATGATACACCCATAACGGTTGTAGGCACGCCATCAAACCCAATTAAAAATCTTACAGGTTTAAGCAGTGCCATAAACGGCCATAAATGGGGCACCAGCACAGCTATCCCCAATAATGATGCTGATTTTGGCAATAACAAATGCATCGATACCTGGAGCTATATTAAAAGTAAGCCTGTAAATACTGCCGTTAGTTTTGTGATGCAGGAGGCCGATCTTTCTGTAGAAAATATTTCTGCTATAACGGCTTGTTCGGGTCAGCCGGTTGTATACAAGGTAACCATAAAAAATAACGGCCCATCCGATATTAGTACCGCGCAGTTCAGCTTTAATTTTCCTGCCGAAATTAGTGGGTTATCAGTTAGCAGCGCAGCAACCACCGGGATATCTGCCCTAAATGGTGGTACAATTACGGCAAATGCTTATCACTCCAATGTCAACCTGGCCAATGGAGCGGTACGTGCATTTACCATCACAGGAAAGGTGGCCTTAACTACAGGTGGCGATCTTACCGTTTCTGCAGCGATTTTACGCCCGGCAGATGTAACCGATCCTGATGCTACCAACCCCGATGCAACGCCACCTGGCGACGCAGCTATTGAGTGCGAGGCGATGCCCTCTGGTACGGGGTGCAACAATATTAAAACCAATACGGTTAACATTACCATTGGCCCGGATGCCGGTCCCGATCAAACGATATTGCAAAACGCGCAGGCCACAATGGCCGCTACGGGTATGGGTACCTGGACACAGGCTGGCAATGATGCGCTGGCAGCCACAATTACCAATCCGACAAGTGCCGCCACTACCATAACCGGCTTAAATAGTTTGGGCCTGTATCATTTCATTTATGCCAACATCAGCGGATGCGCGGATACCGTGGTGCTGAAGGTTATATCAACCGATCTGGATATTCCCAACATCATCACTCCCAATAATGATGGCAAAAATGATGCTTTTAAAATTGTTGGCCTTGAAAGCTATCCCGGTTCACAATTGCTGATCTTTAATCGCTGGGGTAATGAGGTTTACCGGGCTGATAATTATAGGAACGACTGGAACGGCAACGGCCTTGCCGAAGCCACCTACTATTATATCCTGAACAGGAAAGAACATACCGGCAAAATTATCCCGTTTAAGGGCTGGGTGTTTTTAAAATTAAGTAAATGATGCGTAGCTGTAAACTATATATGCTAATAACCGGCCTGGTTTTACTCACAGTAAAATTGCAGGCCCAGCAAAGTATACAGTTTAGCCAGTATCTGTTTAATGGTTTGGCAGTAAACCCTGCTTACGCGGGTTATAAAGAGGATTGGACTGTTAACTTAAGCAGCCGCATTCAATGGGTGGGAATTAATGATGCACCCAAAACGGGTACGGTATCGGTTGATGGTTTAACAAACAGTACTAATCAAAATATTGGGTTAGGACTCATTGCTACGTTTGATAAATTGGGCCCCGAAAGCACTTCATCAGTATATTTAAACTACGCCTACCGGTTGAGGCTGGATGAAGATGACACCAAACGGTTAAGCTTCGGGATTGGCTTCGGTGCCATACAATACCGGTTAGATGGTACTAAATTTAATGCCACGGATGATGGTGACGCCAATATACCTGCGGGAAACCAAAGTAATGTGACGCCCGATTTTCGTTTCGGGGTATACTATTACTCGCCAAAGGTTTATTTTGGTGCATCGGTATTTAATTTGTTATCGGGGCTGGGTAATGCGGTTGATCATTTGCAGCAATATAAACAGGCGCGAACGGTGTATTTAATGGGGGGTACCATAATCCCGATGAACCCATTCATCGATCTTAAACCTTCACTGATGATCAAGGAGGATTTTAAAGGACCAACCAATATGGATGTAAGCAATTATGTGGTGTTTAACAAGACGGTATGGCTGGGGGCATCCTATCGTACCGGAATTAACCTATGGAATAAAAGCAACCTGCAAAGCGGACTGGATAAAACCGACGCGGTAGCTGCTATAATACAGTTTTATGCGAATGACCATTTCAGAATAGGTTATTCTTATGATTTTACAACCAGTAAACTGGCCAGTTCACAAAGCGGATCACACGAACTATCGCTTAGTATCAGTTTCCCGGGCAAAAATCAAAGAGTTATTAGTCCACGATATTTTTAGGCAGATGAAGAAGTTTATATTGATCGGGATGTTTATGATTTTGTTTGCAAAGGTAGCCTGCGGGCAAGAGCAGCTATCCATAAAGCAACGGGCCGATAAGTTTTTTGAACGCTTTGAGTATTTCAAAAGCCTGAAATTCTACCTGGAACTGGCGGATCGCGGAAAACCAGATGTGAAACTTGCAGAGCGTATTGCCACCTGCTACCGCTATACAAACCATTACCCGGAAGCTGAAGAATGGTATGCAAAAGCACTAACAGATCCTAAAGCCGAAAAGCTCAGCCATTATTTTTATGCCGAAGTATTGCTCAGGGATCAGAAGTTTGACCAGGCCAAACAACAATATAAACTTTACTTCGCAGATGACGACGGAGCATTAGCGCTAAAAATAGCCGATTGTGATTCGGCCATGGCGTGGATAAAACAGCCATCGCCATACAAAGTGAATAATGCCGGGAATGTAAACACGCCATATTCTGACTGGGGGGCAGCTTACGATGGCAAAACTGGGATTGTATTCACATCCGACCGTGAAACCGGGGATGACAAAACGGATAACCGTACCGGCAATGGCTGGTTTAAATTATACACATACGATTTAAACACCAGGGAAACAAAGCCATTTTCTTTAGATGGGGGTAATAGCGCGGAGTTTGAAGATGCATATCATGTTGGTCCGATGGCTTTGAACCGGACAAGCGACACCGCTTATATTACGCTTACTACCGAAGTAACGGCTAAAAAATTACCAATAGATAAGCGTATTGGCAAAAACGGGCAAAGGCTTTATACACGCCGCCTGCAACTGGTAATGGCTGTAAAAAAGAATGAACATTGGGTTATCTCGGGGAGTTTCCCTTACAATAATGTTCAACTGTATTCGGTTGGTAATGCTGCCTTATCCAGGGATGGTAAGCTGATCTATTTCAGTTCGGATATGCCTGGGGGTATGGGTAAAACCGATCTGTGGTACTGTGAAAAACTTGCGGATGGGTTATGGGGAAAGCCCGTGAATTGTGGCCAAACCATCAACAGCAAAGAGGAGGAAAACTTTCCTAACGTAGATGAAAATAACATTTTGTATTATGCATCCAGGGGCTTGCCCGGCATGGGCGGCTACGAAATTTATGCCGCGCATGGCGAAAAGGCTAATTGGAATACACCTCAAAACCTGAAATACCCCATTAACACTACCAGCGATGATTTTAATTTTATAACTAAGGATGGTCAAAGTGGCTACCTGTCATCAAACCGAGATAATGGCCAGGGCAGCGACGATATTTATGCTTTTACCCTCACTAAGGATACTATAACAATAAAGCCGGTGGCCGAATCACCCAAGCCAGTTTTTGCCACAACAAATCCGGATTTTTCGGTCAGGACTATATATTACGATCTTGATAAATCATTCATCAGGCCTGATGCCGCTGCAGAACTGGATAAGCTGGCTGCTATTTTAAAGCAATATCCGGTATTAAAAATAGCATTATCCTCCTACTGCGATTCAAGGGCATCCTATCAATATAACCTGGCACTATCACAACGCCGGGCCAAAGCTGCAACGGATTACCTTGTTGCAAAAGGGATTTCTGTTTTGAGAATAACGGCCACAGGCTACAGCGAAAAACACCTTGTAAACAAATGTACAGAACATGTAAAATGCGCCGAAACGGATCATCAGTTGAACAGGAGGACTGAGGTTACAGTAATTTCGGAAGCTAATTAGCGCCACCTTACTTATGACCATAAAATGTTCAATACTGTTTAGTTTATTGAAATTTATAGGATAATATTGCCGGTCAATAAAAAGGAAGATTTTATACATCGCATATTATGAATTGGGAAACATTATTATCGGCTAAACGGTGGGGGCATGAAGATAAATATATTGCAAGTCAGGCCGATGCACGTTCTGAATTTCAGAGGGACTATGACCGTATTATATTTTCTTCACCATTCAGGAGGCTGCAGAATAAAACCCAGGTATTCCCTTTGCCGGGGAGCATCTTTGTTCATAACCGCCTTACACATAGCCTGGAAGTAGCCAGCGTTGGCAAGTCTTTAGGCCGCATATACTATAATAAATTAAAGGAAGAAGAGCCTGATCTGGATACCCGCCTGCCACTCATCAGCGAGATTGGCAACATCGTATCTGCGGCATGTTTGGCGCATGACCTTGGTAATCCGGCATTCGGGCATTCGGGCGAATCTGCAATATCTCATTACTTTACCGATGGTGACGGTATGCGTTTTCAAAAAAGCGTTACCGCTGAGCAATGGAGCGACCTGGTCAATTTTGAAGGTAATGCCAATGCGCTGCGTATTTTAACCCATCCTTATGCAGGCAAAGGATACGGCAGTTTTGCCCTTACCTATACTACCATTGCCGCTATTGCTAAATATCCGTGTGCTTCCATTGCTGGTGGCGATAAAACAAACATCTATACCAAAAAGTATGGTTTTTTCCAGTCGGAACAGGCGGGATTTGAAAAGATAGCGTCGGAGCTTCAGTTGAGTAAGGTGCAGGAATCGCCTTTGATGTATAAGCGCCATCCATTAGTATACCTGGTAGAGGCCGCCGATGATATTTGTTATAATATTATCGACCTGGAAGATGCCCATCGCTTAAAAATATTATCCTACCAGGATGTTGAAGATATAATGCTGCCCTTGTGCAACGATCCTAAAATGAAAGCCAGGTTGGAAGACATTGATGATACAGATGCTAAAGTTGCTTATTTACGTGCCCGGTCTATCAACACGCTGATACAAGCCTGCTCCAAATTGTTTTACCAGGAGCAGCAAACTATTTTGGATGGAGATTTTAATTATTCATTGATTGATATGATAGATGAGCCGTTTCGCTCTATCATGAAAAACATCACAAAACTATCGGTAAAAAAAATCTATAACTATTCGTCGGTTGTACAAATAGAGGTTGCGGGTTATAAGGTTATGGGAGGTATACTGGAGGAGTTTATTCCGGCCTATTTGCAAAATAGCTCCAAATACCATCAAAAACTGGTTGAATTGATCCCCAAACAATTCCTGACCAGCAAACAGGATGATTATTCAAAAATTCAAAGCGTACTGGATTTTGTATCGGGGATGACAGACCTGTATGCCGTAGAATTGTTTAGGAAGATCAAAGGCATATCTTTTCCGTCGATGAGTTAAAATCGGGATTCTTTTTAGCAGCCTACACAACCCGGCAAATTGTTGGAGCGTTTTTTATGATATATACTACTTTAGTAAACTATTATTAATAAGGATACTAAGATTAGTAAACCGATTTATTATTAAAATAAATCGATTAAAGGTTTAGCGTATAAATTCAATTTAATATATTACCCAATATTTGAAGTAAATAAAATAAGAGGGTGAAAAAAAAACTATCGATTGTTGATATAGCCAATGCGTTAAACGTATCAAAAACTACTATTTCGTTTATCCTGAACGGTCGCGCCCAGGAAAAACGGATCAGCAGCGAATTGGTTGAACGCGTGATGAAATATGTAACTGAAGTAGGCTATAAGCCCAATTCGCTTGCCAAAAGTTTACGTACAGGTAAATCAAATACCATAGGTTTAATGGTGGAGGATATTTCGAACCCGTTTTTTGCAAGCATAGCCAGGCTGATTGAAGACCGTGCCTACAAAAACGGCTACAAAATTATTTATTGCAGTACCGACAACGATACCCACAAAACCCGCGAATTGATAGATATGTTTAGAGACAGGCATGTGGATGGATATATTATGGCTCCGCCTGAAGGGATTGAGGAAGATATTGAATCGCTGCTAAAAGATGGTATGCCGGTGGTATTGTTTGACAGGCACTTACCTAAAGTAGATGCAGATTTTGTTGAGATAGATAATCTTTTTAGTGCATATAATGCTACGCGGCATCTTATTGAGCAGGGATTTAAGAGAATCGCCTTCGTTACATTTTTTTCACCGCAAACACAAATGGTTGATCGTGTAAAAGGATATAGTGAGGCCATAAAAAGTGAAAACCTTGATGCTACAATAAAGGAGATTGCGTTTAACCACAACGACGAATTGATCATGGAGCCATTACGTGATTTTTTAAAGGCGAACCAAAATCTTGATGCCATACTTTTTGGTAACAACCACATTGGTATCTGCTGCCTTAAGATCATGAAAGAGTTTAATATACAAATCCCCGGCAATATAGCATTAGTATCTTTTGATGATCATGATGTTTTTAAATTACACACTCCGCCTGTATCGGCCATAGCCCAGCCTGTGGAGGAGATTGCAGATAATGTGATAACCGTTTTACTAAATAAACTTAACGCACTATCGGTTCAGGAGAAATCAAAATCCATTATTTTAAAAACAGAATTGATGATCAGGAGTTCGTCGATAAAAAAGTCTAATTAATTCCCGGAGTCACGTCCCTGTCAACAGCCCGGATCCATGAACAAATTCAAAGGATAACTACTGCTTTTTAGGTATGAGGTAATCATATCTTAACTCAAATTATCCTTTCTTAATCGTTTCCTTCACAAAAAAAGATCATACATGCTAAAATATGGGTAATGATTGCTAAATTGTTAGCTCAATAATTTATGATACTGTATTACTTTTGAAAAAAATATTTAGTAATGATAACTTTTGACTGGAAAGGCGTATTCCCCGCGGTAACTACAAAGTTCACGGATAGTGACGAAATTGATTTTGATGCATTTGACATTAACTTAAATGCACAGCTTGAAGCCGGTGTCGACGGCTTTATTTTAGGCGGATCATTAGGCGAAGCCAGTGTGCTTAGTGACGATGAAAAGTTTTCGTTACTGAAGCATACCGTTGCTTTTGTTAATGGTAAAGTGCCTGTGATACTGAACATTGCCGAGCAAACCACCAAAGCAGCTGTAGCCTGTGCTCAAAAAGCGTTTGATACCGGTGCAGATGGCCTGATGCTGTTGCCGCCAATGCGTTACAACAGCGAAGAACGTGAAACTCTTGCCTATATTGGCGCGGTTGCTAAAAGCACGCAGTTGCCGATCATGATTTATAACAACCCGGTTGATTATAAGGTTGAAGTTACATTGAACATGTTTGAGCAGTTAGCTGCTTTTGATAATATTAAGGCGGTAAAAGAATCAACCCGCGATGTATCAAATGTAACCCGGATGTTTAACCGTTTTGGTAACCGTTTTGCCGTATTTACAGGTGTTGATCCGTTGGCTATGGAGAGTTTAGTGATGGGTGCTGATGGTTGGGTTGCCGGTTTGGTTGATGCCTTCCCTAAAGAAACCGTAGCTATTTACCGTTTGGTAAAGGCCAACAGAATTGCTGAAGCTTTAGCTATCTATCGTTGGTTTTTACCTGTGCTTGAGCTTGATATCCACCCAAAATTGGTACAATATATAAAACTTGCCGAAGTTGCTACCGGTATTGGTACCGAAAATGTACGTGCTCCGCGTTTACCATTAATTGGCGAAGAGCGTGCTAAAGTGCAAAAAATTATCAATGACGCTTTAGCGGTACGCCCTGTATTGCCTGTAGGCAGCTGGGGAAAGTTAAGCGAAGTTGAAGCTTAATATTCGATATCAAGTTAATCTTAAAATTAAAGCTTGCAGTTAGCCTTTGGCTTTCTGCCTTAAGCTTTTGGCTTATATAATGAGTAGTAAAACATTTTTTTGTATAGATGCGCATACGTGCGGCAACCCGGTTAGACTGGTTGCCGGCGGCGGGCCAACGCTGAAGGGCGATAACATGAGCCAGAAGCGCCAGCACTTTTTAAAAGAATACGACTGGATTCGTACGGGGCTGATGTTTGAGCCAAGGGGGCATGATATGATGTCGGGCAGTATATTGTACCCGCCTCATGACCCGGCAAATGATGTGGCCGTATTGTTTATAGAAACCAGCGGCTGCCTGCCTATGTGTGGGCACGGCACTATAGGCACCATCACCATTGCTATTGAAGAAGGATTGATAACCCCCAGGGTACCAGGTATAGTGCGCATGGAAGCGCCTGCAGGCCTTGTGCTGATAGAATATAAGCAGGAAGGTAAAAAGGTAACATCAGTAAAACTGAGGAATGTTGCGGCTTACCTTGCCGCAACAAATTTAGAGGTAGAGTGCCCCGACCTGGGCATGCTTACCATTGATGTATCTTACGGCGGTAATTATTACGCCATTGTTGATCCGCAGCCAAATTTTGCCGGTCTTGAAAATTACACTGCCGGGCAGTTGATAGCCTGGAGCCAGGTGTTGCGCAAACGCATTAACGAAAAATATCAATTTGTTCATCCGCAGGACCCTACTATCAATACCTGTACACATATCCTTTGGGCCGGTGCTACGTTATCGGAAGATGCTACCGCCCGTAACGCTGTTTTTTATGGCGATAAAGCCATTGACAGATCTCCTTGTGGTACGGGTACATCAGCCCGCATGGCGCAGTGGTTTGCAAAAGGTAAACTGAAAGTTGGCGAGCCTTTTATTCATGAAAGCATCATTGGCAGTAAATTTACCGGCCGGGTTGAGGAAGTGGTGAAGATCAATGATATGGATGCTATTATCCCAAGTGTGGAAGGCTGGGCCAAGGTATATGGCTACAACACTATCAAGATAGATGACGACGATCCGTACGCGCACGGTTTCCAGGTGATATAAGGTTAATAAATAGATCAAGAAATAATAAATCCGTCATTGCGAGAGCTAAAATCCGGGGACTCTGAAGGTGGAAATGACAAATCGGCGAAAGACTTACGAAGTTTTTAAAACTTCGTAAGTCTGGGATTCTACAACTTGTCATAGGTAGGTACGAAGCAATCCCCAACATTACAGAGCAAGCCAATATGGCTGACCTGCTTATCGGGGATTGCTTTGTACCTCGCAAAGACGGTGATGATTAAACTATACAATATTTAAGCTTTTGGCTTTATGCCTTTAGCTTTAAGCTTCAAAAAATATGGCAAAAGTGCTGATCATTGGTGGTGGGATAGTTGGTTTAAGTTCGGCTTATTATTTACATAAGGCCGGGCATCAGGTTACGGTGCTTGATAAAGGTGATATGACCGATAACTGCTCATATGGAAACGCGGGTATGATAGTGCCAAGTCATTTTATTCCGCTTGCTACCCCTGGTATGGTTACACAGGGAATCCGCTGGATGTTTAACAGCAAAAGCCCTTTTTATGTTAAGCCATCCCTCAACCCGCAATTAATTTCCTGGGGACTAAAATTTTTACAGAAAGCCAATGCCGGGCATGTGGAACGGTCGACGGTACCGTTAACCGAGCTTTCCTTATTAAGTAAGAAGCTTTATGAGGATTTGAGCAAAGAGCCCGGTTTTGATTTCGATTTGGTAGAGAAGGGCATCCTGATGTTTTATAAAACAGAAAAAGCAGGAGAAGAAGAAGCCCACATGGCCGAAAAGGGTAGGGAATTAGGTTTGGATATGGTAGTGCTTAGTCCGGCTGAGTGTGTTAAGCTGCAGCCCAACCTTAAGCTTGATGTATTGGGCGCGGTGCATTACCGTTGCGATGCGCACCTATCGCCAAATAAGCTAATGGCTGCTTTGATAAAATACCTTAAGGGGGCAGGTGTAAACCTTGTTACCAATAAAGAAGTAACTAAAATTGAAACTACCGCAGGGAAAGTAAGCGGCGTTTTATCATTTGATGAAAAGTTTATTGCCGATGAATACATAATTGCAGGTGGCTCATGGTCGCCGGCAATTGGGAAATTGTTGGGTATAAAAATATTGCTGATGCCTGGCAAGGGCTACTCATTTAATGTGAAGGAAGAAATTCCATCCATGCAGATCCCGGCCCTGCTGGCCGAGGCCCGTGTTGCTATAACGCCTATGAACGGCGGTTTACGCTACGGAGGCACCATGGAGCTGGATAAGATCAATAGCCGCATCAACATGAACCGGGTGAAGGGCATTGTAGAGTCGGTGCCAAAATATTTCCCTGATTTAAAACCGGCTGTTCCGGCCGAAAAAGATACCTGGTTTGGTTTTCGCCCATCATCTGCTGATGGCTTACCTTACATTGGCAGGAGTAATAAATTCAATAACCTCACTATCGCAACAGGACACGGTATGATGGGGCTGAGCCTGGGAGCAGCGACAGGATTGCTGGCCCAGGAGATAATATCAGGTAAACCCACAACTATTAGTATTGAGGCTTTTGCGCCGGATAGGTCATAGTTTGTTTTTAAATAATAAGACATATGTTACCGTCAATTGCGAGGGGTGAAGCAATGAGCCCCCTCTAAATCTCCCCCGGTAGGGGAGACTTTTTGATCTTCGAGTTGTTTAAAGCCCTCCCTTCCGGGGAGGGTTGGGTGGGGCTTGTTGCTTCGTGCCTCGTTTTGATGCCGTCGGTAAATACGGAATAATTAAAGCTGGGGTTAACTTCACAACGCCTCATCAACCAACTGCTTCAAAGCGTAATAACGCTCATGCCTGCCATCATTTTTAATATAAAAACACATCATGAATGCGGCATAATGCTTGTCGTTATTTATCCACGGAAAACTGCCAAATAAACCTGGACTGCTTATGGCAGGTGTCGGGTTTTGTGCACCCGATGCTTTCAAAACCCACTCGCCAAAACCGTATCCGGCATTGCCGGCTTCTTCCGGAGTGTATGCTACTTTTACAGCAGCAGTAATTCGGTCGATCTGCATTTCGTTCACGCTTTTTTCAGTCAGAATTTGTTTACCGTTGTAAGTGCCTTTGTTTAGGATCATCACCAAAAAGTTCAGATAATCGGTGGGTGTACTCCATGCGCCTCCGGCAGGGAATGCTACCGGGCCTTTCCCAAAATCAGTATTAGTCATACCACATGGCCCGGCAATGCGTTCAGCAAACAGGGTCTCAAAATTTTTACCGCTTATTTTTTCAATAACAGCCGCTGTCATTTGCAGGCCCACATTGCTGTACCTGAACAGGGTTCCGGGTTTGCCTTCTATTGGCATACCTGCAATGTTTTGAATGGATTCATCCATACTATGAATGTCTTTCATATCCTGCAGGCTTTCTTTTATTGGCGGGGCTTTAATGCCGGTTAGATGCGAAAGGCACTGGCTGATAGTAATACCACCCTTGCCGCTTTTTGAAAGTACGGGCAGGTATTTGCCAACAGTATCAGTCAGTTTTAATTTGCCTTCATCTACAAAGGTCATTACCAGGGCTGCGCTAAGCCATTTGCTGCAGCTGGCAACTGGTATTTTGGTGTTAGGGTTGAAGCTATCCAGGTTTGGTGTTTTGCCCATTTTGCGGGCTATCATTTTGGTGGCAAATCTTTGCTTCATACTCATGTCTGTCTTTATGCCGGTGTAAATTATTTTTCCTTCCTTATAAACCATTAATACACACCGGCCACCCATTTTTTCGGTATTGTCTGTCAGCCATTGGTCTACCTTTTCAAAATGGTGCTGGGCTTTTGCTATCGCGACAGCAAAAATAAAAAACAATAACGTGAGGGTCTTTTTCATGATATCAGCATAGATTATAAATAAATATCGCGTAAAATATGCGATGCTTTAGGTTATTGGAATGTTTTAGCCTTTTGCTTAAACTGGCTTTTCATGCCTTCTTCAAATTCTTTGTATTGTTTAAACTGTTCAGCAGTAAAAACGGGTTCCAGTTCTGCATCTTTAGCTTCCTGGAGTTTCCTGACCTGCCTCAATTTACTCATGCGGCCATCATCGCTTTTTAGTATCACCTGCATTTTGCGGGCATAGGTCAAATTTATTACCCTTACCTTTTCAGCCTGTACACTATCCAGTTTTAATTTGGTGATCATAACGCCGCTTTGATATTTCGCCCTGTCTTCGGGTGTGGAGTTTTTAAGATCTTTTCCTACACCTTGCGCCATGGCTGGTTTGCTCAGTATAAACATGAAAGCCATTATGCCTATCATGAACCAAACCTTTGTAATTATTCCGTGCTTTTTCATTGCTTATGTTTTAGCTAAAATACTGTTTACCACTGAATAGCGTAGCTTGCGCCGCTATTTAATACTAATGTTGCCTTGTTGCCACCCAGGAAGGTAATGGTACCGTTAAAGCTGAATTTATTGCCAGATGATGAAGTGCCTGAAACGCTAACCGCTGCAGTGCCCGACAGGATCTTCAGCGTGGTTTTATCAACTGTAATATCTGATGAGGTGATGCTGAGGTTACTTGTAAAGGTATACTTACGGGCAATTTTTGAAGTTTGTGTGCCTGTGCGGGTATAGGTGGTGTTAAGTACATAAGCAGTAGCGGAAGGCTGAAGACCGGTAAGTACAAATCCGCCGGTGCTTTTATCGTCCGATGACATCCTTAAACCATCATAAGTGCTGCTGCCATTAAAGTTAAAGGTTAACTGGCTGGGTACTATGCCTGCACAGGCAAGTGTATAATCCAAGCTGAGGCTGTAGTTGTAGGATGGCGTTGCACCGCTTGCATTTGATTTGCTGATGGTAGAGTCTTTTTTTACGCCACAGCTTAGGGTTACGGTTTTGTAAATACTTACCGAGCTGCTGGCCTGTAGGGTGAGGCCGCCGGTTGTTGGTACAACCGCGTCTGTAGCTACTTCGGCTGCGTCAGCCTCGGTAACGGTGGTTGAACTACTTGCTGCGCCATCTTTTTTGCAGGAATTTAAACCTAATGTAAGGCCCGATACTATTAATAACATTACCGTTGTTGTTTTCACGTTTTTCATAATATTAAATTTTAATGTTTGGATTATTATCTTTTGTTTGATTTTGAATAGTTTATTTGTTTTTACGGATCAGGATACTATCGGATCATAGTTTTGCTTGCCGATTGGAGGACTTTTTAAGTTAATTGCAGTTGCCTTTTTCTTTGTTTCAGATAGCTTTTTACCGCTGAATAAGCCTATAAACCCTTGCGCAACCAGCACAAAAGGGTTGTTGCTTACAAAGCCTGTGGTAAGCCCATAGTTTACCTTCTCGGTTTCTGGCTGATAGGTGCCAAACAATTTGTCCCAGATGATGAGCACACCACCAAAGTTTTTATCGATGTAAATAGGGTTACTGCCGTGATGTACGCGGTGCGATGAGGGGGTATCCATTATATTTTCTATAATACCCAGTTTGCCCACAACTTCGGTATGTAAAAAGAACTGGTAAGCCAGGCTTAAGGCATAGGAGATCACAATGAAATCTGTTGGCAACCCCAGCAATGCTGCCGGTATAAAAAACAGCGGACTAATAATTGCCGAGAACCAGTTGAGCCTATAGGCTGCTGTAAGGTTCATATGCATGGCCGAATGGTGAATTAAATGAAATGCCCATAAGGGTTTCCAATGGTGCGAAACACGATGAAACCAGTAATAAATAAAATCGGCTGTAAAAAACGTCAACACGAAAACCCATCCGTTGCGGGGTAAGTTAAGTGGTGTCATGCCTGCAAAAAAGCCCAGCACAGCTAACTGGTAACCTGCGAAAATGTATTTAGAAAACTGGAAGCCAGCGAATACTGATAGATTGGAGAACGTTTCTTTGATATCATATGCACCTTTTTCTTTTTTCCAGCTCCAGATGATCTCGCCGGTAACAAGTACCAGCAGGAATAATAATATGTATATGCGGTAGGGGCCAATTTGATGTTTCATTTTCCTGGTATTTTAATTATATGTCTTTTTTGATTGACAATATAAAGTTGACCAGAAAGCGCGGCTTAAATTTTGAGAAACCCGGTGAAGCTGAAAAACCGGGGGGCGAAATGATTTTATTGGGGGAAGTTTTATATGTAGCTATCGGTACTCACTAAAACAACCATTTAGAAATCCTAAATCGAACATCCGAAATCCGAAGTCAGGCTTTTAGCTATCCATCCAATGCTTAAATTCCGGCACGCGGGCCTTGCTGATGAGGATGCGCTCGGGTGGTTCGGGCTTCATTTTTAGTGATAATCGCCCGTTGAAATAAAAATCTGCCTCGGTTAAGGAATTACGATTGATAATGAACTGGCGGTTGGCCCTGAAGAACATGCCCGGTTCCAATTGTTGCTCCAACTGCTCCATGGTAAACTCTATATTGTATTGATGACCATCAACCGTTTGGGCATATACAATTTCATGGGCAGTATAAAACCAGGCTATTTTGGCAGTTTCAACCGGGATCAGTTTACCTCTGAAATGCACCAGGAAAGATTTTTTATAAGGCCTGGCCAGCGTTTTCATCTGCTCCAATAATTGAGCAAATGGTAAACTATCATCAACAGTGGGCTTTTGGGTTATCCACCTTTTAAACTTGTTAAGCGCCTGTTCAATTTCTGCCTCATCAAATGGTTTTAGGATATAGTCGATGCCATTATTTTTAAAGGCCTGGATAGCATAATCGTTATAGGCGGTTACAAATATTACCGGTTTCAGGATCTCTACCTGCTTAAAAATATCAAAAGATAAACCATCGGCCAGGCGAATGTCCATAAAAACAAGATCATAACCTTCGCGATGGGTATCGAACCATGCTGCGGCATCCTTAACATCGGCTAACGAAGCCGCTATATTGATTTGCTCATCAATGGTTTGCAAAACATGGGCAAGGTTACGGGCGGTAACCGGCTCATCCTCTACAATAACTATACGCAGCTTATCCATGTTGCAAAGGGAGTTTAACTGTGAAACGATTATTTGTCCTTTCAATATCAATATCTTGCTGAAGCAATATTTTATAACGCTGGTTAAGATTGGACAGGCCGGTTCCGGTACCCTCTGCATCAACAGGGTTAAGGCTATTACTGACCAATAAATAGTTGCCGGCAATGCTAATTGAAACCAATAGAGGCACCTTAAGTGTAGCCGCATTGTGCTTGGCCGCGTTTTCTAACAATGGCTGTAAGGATAAATGAGGAAGTTTATATTTAAGAAACTCGTCGCCAACCTCAATTTTAAATTCAAAGGCATCTTCAAAGCGCATTTTTAGTAACTGTGCGAATGATTTTACCATGGTTAATTCCTCGGCCACGGTGACTAAATTATTGACTGGCTTTACCAGCGTGTACCTGAAAACGTACGATAAATGTTTGATGTATTGTTGTGCCAAAGGCGGATTCTCCCGCACTACACCCGATAGGCTGCTTAACGAATTGAACAGGAAATGGGGGTTAAGCTGCTCTTTCAGCAGCTCCAGTTCGGCAATGGTGTAGGCGTTTTTTAGTTGTTCGTTTTCCTGTACCTGCTGCTTGTTTTGGCGTAAAAGCAGGATGATCCTGATTATAATGCCCACCAGCAGTACCCCTAATGCAAAACGTGTAAAATAGCCCAGCCAAAACGCTCCTTTAATTTGATTTAAACTAAAAGCGAACAAACGTTTTTGTATGGCTCCGCAAGCCACCATACAGGTAAAGGAGATGAGAAAATTATAAATAAGATACGGCAGATATTTGTTGTTATCGCGGTAAGTTGAAAGCTGGGCTTTTTTTAAGTTAAGGTAGAAGAGCAGATAGCAAAACGCAAATTGTGCAAGCAGCTGAAACAGGTATTCGCCCAGGTTAAAACGCCAGTAATGGGCCACAATGCCGTTTTCGCGCAAGGCCAATAGCTTTCCGCTATTCAGCAACAGGGCAATTAGTATCGAACTGTAAAACCATAACTGCTTCTCGGTTTTTTCCATCAGGTAAATCTACCTAAAGATAAACATCAGCTGGTGAAAATTAAAGGTGAAGCTGAAAATATCGGGAGTGAAATAATTATGTTTTTACAGGCAGCAACTTAACATATGGTAGTTTTTTAACATCTTTACGGGTAAAGAGCCGGTAAATATAATTTGGAAATCTAATAAAGGTAGTCCGCTTTGAATTACAGCAAAATTATCCGCAGGAATATTAGTCGGCCGTCACGTTTTACAGTCTACATCAGGAGAAAGCAGGTGATTGACCTTAAGTTATAACATGTTAAAATTAAGATATATTGATGCTTTAAGGGGACTGGCAATTTTGGCGGTTGTAATTGTACACACTTCCATGGTCGGAAATAATAAGCAGCTTCCTGATTTAGTAACTCATGTATTAGGTCGTGGCGCAAATGGCGTTCAGTTATTTTTTTTTATAAGTGCATTTACCTTATTCCTTTCCATGCATACAAAGAGCGGAGAAGATAATTTTATAGGAAATTTTTTTATTCGTCGTTTTTTTAGGATAGCGCCAATGTACTATTTAGCTATAATTTACTATTTATGGCAGGATGGTTTTGGCGGAAGATACTGGCTTGGAGATGCACCCGGAATTACGGGCGGTAATATCATAGCCAATGTTCTTTTTTTACATGGTTTTAATCCTTACTGGATTAATAGCCTGGTGCCGGGAGGTTGGTCAATTGCTGTGGAAATGCTTTTTTACCTTATAATACCATTTTTATTTTACAAGGTAAATAATGCCCAAAAGGCGGCGATCTTTTTTATTTTAAGTGTTGTTTTTCGTTACCTGTTAGATATGGTGTTTCGCAAATTCCACCTGATTGACAACAATATTTTATGGTATAATTATATTTACTTTTATTTTCCAAGCCAGCTTCCCGTGTTTGCACTGGGGGTTTTATTTTACTTTGTGATAAAAGATAATTACCAGTTAAAAGTAAAGCCGTATATAATACTCATTGCCGCTACCTTTTTACTTATGCAATATGTGGGAATAGTTATATTACCCGACTATATTTTTTGTACCATAGCATTTTTTGTGTTAGCCCTTGCATTAAGCAAGTATGAATATAAAATTATAGTTAATACAGTTATTGTGTACATGGGTAAAATAAGTTTTAGCATGTATTTAACACATTTTGCTGTGTTGAATTGGTTAACCAAATATAATATGCTTGATTTTATTTCTGTTTCAAGCCCGATCACAGCTATGGGCAATTATGCAATAAGGTTAAGTTTAGTTTTGGCAATAACCGTAGCGGTTTCTACAGTGCTGTATAAATTTGTTGAATTACCAATGCAACGGATTGGCTATTTTTTTATAAAAAAGAGAGAAGCTAAAATGGCTTTACGGGCTAATTGAATGTGATTCTATTGTTACGGTCGTATCTGAGACTATACATTGATTTAATAATTGCCGATCCCTCATAGATTAAAATATCTATCTCCTTCAAATTTCCTACATAGCCATCTTTTTACAAAAGTTCCCTTAACTTATCGAAGCTTTTTAACATCTTTACGAATACAAAAAGTAAAAATTCATTAGCGATCTATGCAGCATTGGTTAGTAAAGTCCGAACCCGTAAAATATAGCTGGGAAAAATTTAATAAAGACGGCCGCACCTTTTGGGATGGCGTGCGTAACTACCAGGCCCGCAATAATTTAAAACTGATGCAGGAGGGCGACCTGGTGCTGTTTTACCACAGTAATGATGGTAAGGAGGTGGTAGGTATAGCCAAAGTGGTAAAAGAATTTTACCAGGACCCCACTACCACGGATCCTAACTGGGTGGTGGTTGATCTGTCGCCGGTTGAAACGCTTAAAAAACCGGTAACGCTGGAGGTAATAAAAGCCGACGAGCAACTAAAAGATGTGGGCCTGGTACGCCAGGGCCGCTTATCTGTTATGGCGTTAAAACGCGAAGAGTTTGACAGGATCCTGGAACTGGGCAGTTAATTACCATGGCATCAAAAATCAATGGCAGTATAAAAGCAGCAGTAATAACAACAGTGTTGTTTTTGCCTCATGCTGTAATTGCGCAATCACCATTTGCGGGGCTCGAAAACCTGTTGCCCGTTCCGCAAAACTATGTGGTAAGGCATATTACAAAGCCACCGGTTATTGATGGGGATATTGATGATGCCGCATGGCAACAAGCTAAATGGACCGGCGACTTTGTGGATATTGAGGGCGATTTGAAACCCAAACCACCGCTGCAAACCAATGTTAAAATGCTTTGGGACGATAAATACCTGTATGTGGCCGCCCGTATAAATGACCCGCAGGTTTGGGCTACCTTAAAAAATCATGATGATATTGTATATCACGATAATGATTTTGAGCTGTTTATTGATCCTGCTACCACCACGCATACTTATTATGAGATTGAGGTAAATGCGCTGAACACCATTTTTGATCTATTTTTAAACAAACCTTACCGTAACGGCGGCGGCGGACTTATAGGATGGGATGCAAACGGCCTGCTATCGGCGGTAAAGGTGCAGGGTACGTTAAATAATGCAGCTGATACCGATAAGGGATGGACGGTTGAAATGGCTATCCCTTTTAGTGCTATTACAATGGGTTTTAGCTCCCGGATCCCTAAAGATGGAACCATATACCGGATCAATTTTTCGAGGGTGCAGTATGATACCAAAATTGTTGATGGCCGTAATGTAAAACTGAAAGATTCAACCGGACGTGATCTGCCCGAACATAACTGGGCATGGTCATCGCAAGGCGAGATCAATATGCACACTCCCGAGCATTGGGGCTACCTGCTGTTTAGTAAGCACGAGGCCGATGATGTAGTGTTTACCCTACCTTATGCGGAAGAGCAAAAGAAATACCTGTGGCTGGTTTACTACCGCCAAAAATTGTGGTATAGGCAACACCATGAATTTGCATCTTCGCTTGGTAAATTGGGGGTAAAGGGTAAATACGATATTGCCGGGAACAGCAATAAGTTAAAATTGGAAGCTACCAAAAGCCAGTTTGAAGCTACTGTAACGGATAAAAAAACTAACATAACCTATACCATAAACCATGAAGGTTTCATAGAACAATTAAAACCGATACGACCATGAATAAGCGCCAATTTTTAAAAGCCGGTTTATTGGCCGGCGTTGCCTCGCAGTTGCCTTTATTAAGTAATGCCTCCGTGATGAATCCCCCTAACCCTAAAAAAAAAGCAAAGAAAAACTGGATCTGGATAAACCCCAGTCTGAAAGATACGGACGATGAGCTGAAGGCCAACTATTCGGCATACAAGGCAAAAGGGATAACCGGGATATTTTTCGAGAACGACAGCGAAAGGCATTTCCGCGCGGCCAAAGCTGCCGGAATGGAAGCCCATCGCTGGATATGGACCTTTAACCGGGCAGAGCTGCTTACCGAACACCCGGAGTGGTATAGCAAAAATCGTAACGGCGATTCATGCGCCGATAAACCGCCTTACGTAACATATTACCGCTGGCTCTGTCCATCGCGCCCGGAGGTACAGAATTACCTGACCAGTACGGTTGATAAGATTTTGGCGCTTGATTATGTTGATGGCATCCACCTGGATTACGTGCGTTATTGCGACGTGGTGTTGCCCGTAAATCTTTGGGATAAATATAAAATAGAGCAAACCAAAGAACTGCCCGAGTATGACTACTGTTATTGCGAAGTTTGCCAGGCCAAATTTAAAGAGCAATACGGGCAGGATGTTAAAGCCATCCAATACCCGGACGCCAGCCTTTCCTGGCGCTTGTTCAGGTATGGTAATATTATCAGGGTGGTGAACAGCATTTCGGCAATAGCCAAACAACATAAAAAAGCAATTACAGCGGCGGTTTTCCCAACGCCAGAAGTTGCCCGCCGTAACGTACGGCAAGACTGGACAAACTTTCACCTTGATGGCGTATGCCCGATGATATACCATGGCTTTTATAAAGAAGGCGTAAGCTGGATAGGAGATGCCGTGGCCGAAGGTGTTCACTTTTTAGATGGTAAATTTCCGCTGTATGCCGGTTTGTATATCTCTGATTTTAAAAATGATGAAGAAGTACGTTCCGGAATACAATATGCCTTGAAGAATGGCGCTGCCGGGATCTCATTTTTTGGGAAGGTAACGCCTACTATTTTGGATATCCTACACGAGGAAATGAAAGGGTAGATGTGCAGATATGCAGATTTCAGATGTGCAGATGATTTATAATACAGTAGTACTAAGTTACCGTCATTGCTTCGTGCATCGCAATGGCGGTAGTTTTATAGGTTAGAGTGTATCAGAACGCTTTCCGTCCTTATTCCTTCGTCTTTCAATCTTTCGTCCAAAAACCTAACCTCTCAACTTATCCAGCAGGTGGCTAAGCTGATCTGCTTCTTCGGGGCTAAGGTTACCTTGGAGTACTTCGCGGGTTTTAAATTCTTCGTCCATTTTGGCAAGGGTTTGCAGGCCAAGATCACTGATACGGATATCAACCGCGCGGCGGTCTTTATTATTGGTACAACGCGAAACCAGTTCCTTCTGAATCAGCCGGTCGACGATGCGGGAGGCATCAGACATTTTATCAATCATCCTTTCCTTCAGCAAATTGATTGTTGCCGGTTTTGGATATTGCCCTCTTAATATGCGCAGGACATTAAATTGTTGCTGCGTAAGGTTATACTTATCAAAATGACAACGAAATACATTGTTTAGCCAGCCAGAAGTATAACTGATGTTGATTACTACTTTGTGGTAATTATCTTCAAATTTATTGCTTTGTATTTCGTCCTCTATCCGCATAATAGTTTTAATGACTAAAGTACAAATATGTTTATTTATTTTTAAATTGTTGTTACCTCATCAGGCTATTGGTATGAGGCTTAATTCTCATTATTTGTATCTTTCTTATTTTCAGCTGTTTTTGGTTTGCCATAATCCCAGGGACAGTGCAGACATTTGTTTTTGCAGCAATAGCCGCGGGTAAGGTGATACTGCTTTGTAAAAACAAAGTTGCCATCTTCGTTTATATAGTAATCAATACCTTCCCGCAGCATTAGTTAAGTATTTTAACAAATATCTGGTTATGGAAATGATTTTTTAAATGCCTGCCGTCGCCATGCAGGGTCCATACCTGTTTGGGTTGAGTTTGGACTATGGTTTCCAGGATATCGTTCCAGTCCACATGGTCGGATATAAAAAGTGTATCCTGGTTGTTTACCTGCAGGTTTTTCCAGCCCGAGGCAAACAGGCGCTTAACGCCGGTAGCCCTAATGTAGCTGTCAAATGTAAACGGTGGTACAATGTACACAAACTCGTCCTGTACCTTCATCAGCTTTCGACCATACATTTGATATTTGCCGGGAGGGAACCCCATCTTTTCGTAAATGGCATTAATGGGCATAATTTTATGATGTACCAGGATTTTTTTTTGTGGCGCGTGTTCTGTTATTAAATTGATCAACCTTTGGCTTTTACCCAACCCATAAGCACCCAACAGAATATTGCTTTTAATGGCGTTTATCTTTTTAATTTCTTCGATAGGGTCGGGGTGGATTACAGTCGGATCTGCAAAAGTGCTTTCGGTAATCAGTACGTCGGTAGTAACCCATGCAATAGGCTCACAGGTGGCATCGGGTTGCAGCTTGTAATCGCCCGTGTACAGGTAACGTGTGCCCTCATATACCATTAATACCTGGGCCGAACCCAGCATATGGCCTGCAGGTATAAGGGTTATCTTTACGTCGCCAACAGTAAACAACTCGTTAAAGGGAACGATATTGAAAATCCTGGCAGCTGTACGGTCATACCGTAGCTGCATAATGGTCGCGGTGGCTCTTGTGCAGTAAACCTCATTATTACCACTGATGGCATGGTCGGCATGGGCATGGGTAATTACCGCCTTTTTTGCAGGTAGTTTTGGATCGAGATAAAAATCGCCGTATTTGCAATACAGGCCCTTATCATCTATCTGTACAAAATCATCAAGTATCATCATAATAAAGCTAAAAGCTCAATGTGTAAAGCTAAAAGCTAAAATTCGATATCAATAGCTTTTACCGGCTAAATTTAAATATTGGCGAGGGCTAAATATTTGCTGTGTAATGCAAGCACCTGCGGAATTACCAGCTGATGATCATCGTTTATAATGATATCATCTGCCAGCTTTTTCTTTTCTTCTTCTGAGATCTGCCGGGCTTCACGTTTTTCAACTTCCTCGCGGGATATGCCATCGCGTCGCGTTACCCTTGCAATGCGTGTATCCAGTGGTGCTGTAACTATTACTGTACGGTTACATGTTTTGTTTGAGCCACTTTCAAATAGTATCGCGGCTTCCCGTATAATATAGGGGGCATTTTTTGCTTTTGATTCTAAGGCCTCAAAAGCCCTGAAAACTGCAGGATGTACAAGCGAGTTTAGTTTCTCCAATTGGGCGGGATTGTTAAAAACGATAGCTGCAATATGTTTACGGTTGAGGGTGCCATCCTCCAAATATGATTCGGCTCCAAAAGTTTGTTTGATTGCCTCAATCAGATCAGCATCAGTAATCATCACTTTTTTGGCTTCGTCATCAGCATAAAAAACCGGGATACCCAAAAGCTCAAAAACTTTTGCTACCGTGGTTTTGCCGCTGCCTATGTTGCCTGTTAAACCTATTTTAAGCATTATTTTTTTACAATAAAATCAACATTAGCCGGAATTACTTTCACTATTTTACAAAACGGCGGGAAACGGGTGAGCTGTACGGGCAGGGTTGAATAGCCATGATCGCGCCAAAGGTCCAAATCGGCGGTAGCCTCAAACAGGTCTGCGGTCATATCCTTATAACGGTTTAATGAAGTGGTAAAAGTCACCTTAATTTTTTGAGGAAAAACCTTAACGTTATCGTAATTATGATTGTTTACCAGCTTCACCGGAATCTCTAAGGTTTTTTCGGTGAACTCATCAACCGGGATAATAACCTGTACAATTTTTGGATAAATACTTAAATTTCCTTCGTTAACGGCTTGCAAATTTACACGTGTAGTAATAGTTTCATTAATATCATCCGCTTTTATCGAATCGGTTTTCCATTCCACTATTTTTTGCAGGCGTTCTGTTGGGCCGCTTACGGTTATATAAGCTGGTTTTATGGATACACTGCCCGATATTGCAAACTGTTTTTGGTACTTAATACCCATCATGGCCTTCACGGGTACTTTGCGGGTTAAGCGGTTGCTAAAATCAAAATATAGCGTATCGGGATCAATAACGGTAATCTGCTGACTCGCCTCCCTGGCTGCATTGATCTGTTTAAGCTGGGTGCTTAGCACCACGTAGTTGCGGGTTTCCAGCGATGCCAGGTCAACAATAATTGGCTTGCTCTCCGGCTTCATCCTGGCAAACAGCATTTGCCAGCCCGTACCCTGTATAGTTGCTTTTATAGTATCGGCCTGTAAGGAATGGAACGCGCGTTTTTGAGGGGCATTTTTATATGCTATAGTTTCGTTAACAGTATAGGGTAAAGGACTGGAAAGGGTAGTAAAGATCCATGCAATAACAGCCAGCCCCAGGCAGGTAAAAAATGCCGAAAGCCGTCGCCGTTCTGTTGTGGATAATTTTACTATAGCCATTTTTTGGGATCAAGGATTTTTGGATTAAGGATCAAGGACTTTGGATGACAGATTAATAGACAAAGAGTTTTTAAAAAACATAAGGCGAAAGTTTAAGGTAAAATTACCGGTCATCTTTCGCCTTTTAAGGTTTTTAGTTTTTTGTCTTTCAGTCCTTATTCCTTGCTCCTTCCATCCTTGCTCATAAAAGCTTAAGCTTTTACCGGCGCCGGTGTATTCAACGCTTTTGAGGCATCTAAAGATATTGCCGATTTATCAAAACGGATCTTGCCGTTTTCTACCTCAACCAAAAAAGTAGCATCATTAAGGTCGATGATACGACCATGGATACCGGCTGTTGTAACTACTTTGTCGCCTTTCTTCAGTTCATCTACGTATTTCTTCTGATCTTTTTGCTTTTTAACCTGCGGGCGGATCATGAAAAAATAAAACACTACGATAATTAATACCATAGGTATTAACATACCGTAACCACCTGAACCACCTGCCGGTGCCTGTAATAAAATAGTTGCTATCATTGTTTAAATTAATTGAATTATTTAGTTAAAACTTCGCCTATAAGGTGTACCATGGTTTGGGCAGGTACTGTGTTGGCTGTAACAGTAATTTGCTTGTCTTGTAAACCGGTTTTACCCGCGCTGTTAAAAGTTACTTTTATTACAGCACTTTCGCCCGGTTTAACAGGTGTTTTAGGCCACTCGGGTATAGTACAGCCACAAGTTGCATGCGCTTCTGAGATGATTAATGGCGATTTACCTGTATTGGTAAATTTAAAATCGTAGTTAACCTTATCGCCCTGTTTAATTTTGCCAAAATCATGACTTTCTTTTTCAAACTTCATGACTGGGGCATTGGCTGCATTAGCGGTAGTTGTTGCAGCGCTATCTGCAGCCACGGTTGAACCACTTGTTTTTGATTGATCGCAGGCCGATAATAACAAACCCGCGGTTATTAAGCTTAAAAATAATTTCTTCATCTAAATGATCTATGGTTATTCTATTAATCCCCTGCCTATTTTACGTATTTTGTTCTCGGCTTTAAGGTCTATCAAAATCTTGTCTAAGATACCGTTTATAAATGAATTACTCTTAGGCGTGCTAAACTCCTTTGAAATTTCAAGGTACTCGTTAATTGTCACTTTTACCGGGATAGAAGTAAAGTTAACAAATTCCGTAATGGCCATTTTCATCAGCAGGGTATCCATCATCGCTATACGATCAGGCTCCCAGTTGGTAGTTTTGGCTGCTATTAGTTCCTGGTAGGCTTTATCAAAACGAATGCTTTTTTCAAACAGGTCAACCACAAACTCTCGATCTTCTACCCAGTTACCGGTAATTTCGGCCAGGTGGTTCTGTTTGTAGTCGTCGCTGCTAAAGTTTTTGAATGTTTTGGCTATCAAAGCCTGCAATACATCACGGTCAACCGGCCAAAAAATAAATTTATCTTCAAAAACCTGTTCGGCTAATGATGATTTTAAAATTACTTTTTTGAAAATGAATTTGATAATGTCTTTATCCGTTTGGATGGTATCGCCGGTTTTTGCCAGGTATTCGGCATACTCTGGCGATTTTTTAAGAATGATAAACAGCGATTTAGCCAGTTCGGGCTCAAAATGCCACTCAACTTTATACTTTTTTAAAGCGATGAGGTAGTCCCTGTTATCATTTAGGGAGAGGATGAACCTGTTGCTGAGTATTTTAACGTCAGCATTAAGGTCTTCGGCGGAGGGTAAATATTTGTTGGCGCGTTCTTCTTTATCGTTTGCGGCGTAATTAACCACCTCGGATATTAATGATAACATCCAAATATACATTTCAAAAACCTGGTCGATACTGTGCAGCATGTTTTTTTCATGATGAGTGATCTCCCTTGTATCTGACGAATGAAACGCGTACAACGCCTGCAATACTTTTACCCTTAGGTGCCTTCTGTTTAACATGTGTAAGAACGATTTGGTGAGCCGGATAGCCCACAGTTTAAATTATAATTAATATGATGATTTTACTTTTTTTATATCCGTTATCCGTTTTTCGGCTATTTTATTCGCCGCGTCAATAGTTGAAATGTTTTCGAGCTTAGAAAGTTTTAAAATATTACGGGTAACCTCATAAATATTTTCGGTAAGCTGCATGGTGCGTTTTTTACTGAACCCCTTTAACTCCGAATAACAGTTGATAATACCACCGGCATTTATCACATAATCGGGCGCAAACATGATGCCTTTATCCAGCAACATTTCGCCGTGCGCACTTTCATCCAGCAGCTGGTTATTGGCCGAGCCGGCAATAATACCGCATTTTAACTTGTTGATGGTTTGCTCATTTACTGTGCCGCCCAGTGCGCAGGGTGCGTATATATCGGCATCAATATCAAAAATACTGTTGTTTGATATTGCTTCGGCACCATATTTTTTGGCTATCTGCCCAATGCGTTCTTCCTGGATATCGCTTATATAAACTTTAACATTCTCATCCCGAAGCAAGCGTACAAGGTGCTCGCCAACGTGACCCACGCCCTGTACAATTACCGATTTGCCGGTAAGATTATCAGTGCCAAATTGCTCTTTAACGCAGGCTTTTATACCCATCAAAACTCCCTGCGCGGCAACAGGCGACGGATCGCCGCTGCCACCAAGGCTTTCCGGGATGCCAGTAACATATTCTGTTTCCATGCGGATGTATTCCATATCGCGCGGATTGGTGCCAACATCTTCGGATGTGATGAATTCGCCGTTAAGGTTTTTAATAAAGCGGCCAAATTTACGCATCAGCGCCTCTGTTTTATCCCTGCGCGAATCGCCGAGGATGACCGAATAGCCGCCGCCCATGTTAAGGCCGGCAATAGCACATTTATAGGTCATGCTTTTTGACAGGCGCAAAACATCATTTAAGGCATCTGCCTCTGATTTATAACTCCACATGCGTGTACTGCCAAAAGCAGGACCGAGCGTAGTATCATGAATAGCGATGATTGCTTTTAATCCAGTATCCGGATCGCTGCAAAATACAACCTTTTTATGCCCGAAAGTTTCGAGTTGGTCGAATATGGATTGCGATGGTTGAACAGGCATTAGTTGCGGTAGTAAATGTTTTAAGGCAGCACAAAAGTAGCGGTTTTTTTTTGACTGGCAAAGTTTAGTTGTGAATAGTGAGTGGTGGATAGGGTTGGAGCCTGTGTGCATAGATGGGAAAAAAAAGCAATTTTCTCAACCCTCGCTCCAACGACGCCGAAGAGAAAGTCGACTGGCGAAGGCTGGTCAGGGATGAGTCTTGGCCGACATACAAAGCTAATACGCTCAGTCTCCAGGGTTCCAAATTTAATCTCACATGTCGCAATAACACCCTTAAATTGTCCGTAATAACCCGGTTAAAAAGAATATTTAATTTTAGGTTTGTATAGCATAATCCTTCAAATAAATAAACAAACCAGCATGATACTCCAAAACAAAAACGCGGTTATATATGGCGCCGGGGGCTCGTTAGGCGGCGCGGTTGCCAGGGCATTGGCCGCTGCAGGCGCCAGGGTGTTTTTAACCGGCAGGAATTTGATTTCTGTACAAAAAGTAGCAGATGGAATTATTGCCAGCGGCGGGCTTGCAGAAGTGGCCGAAGTGGATGGATTTGATGAAAAGGTCATAAACAACCATATCAATAGTGTTGCACTTAAAGCAGGTACGGTTGATATCTCGTTTAATGCTATTGGTGTTAATGTTGTGCAGCGCATTCCTTTGGTTGACCTGCCTGTAGACGACTTTGTGCGCCCGGTAACTACCACCCTGCAAACCCTGTTTTTAACCGCTACGGCCGCCGGTAGGGTAATGATGAAACAGGGATCGGGGGTTATTTTGTCGCTTACAGCAACGCCCGGTGGAATAGGTTATCCCTATACGGGTGGCTTCGCGGCGGCATGCTGTGCGGTAGAAAGCTTTAGCAGGAACCTGGCTGCTGAGTTAGGTGTATATGGCGTGCGGGTGGTAAATATCCGGTCGGGCGGTTCCCCGGATTCAAAGATATTTGCAGATGTTATTGCCGCTCAGCCGGAAGTGATGGCGCCCATCCTGAGGCAGTTGGAGGCAGACACCATGCTGAAAAAACTGCCGCTAATGGCCGATATAGCCAATACAGCCACCTTCCTGGCATCAGAACTGGCAGGCAAAATAACAGGCGTTACCATTGATGTAACAAGCGGCACAACCGCAGGCTTGAATTATAGAGTGGCGCCGGTGGGTTTTGATAAATAATCAATCGGCTGCGCCCGGCCGCAGATGTAAACTAAATAACTGATCATCAATTTATTAAAAATTTATCACCATGAAAATAGTACGGGTACAATACACCACCACCGCCCAATTTGCAGCAACAAACCAGGAAAATATCGCCGGTATTGTGAAAGAACTAAAAGAGTTGAATCACCCCGGTATTAAATACGGCGCCTGGTTACTGCCCGATGGTAAAACCTTTATGCATTTCGACCAGCTTGAAAACGAAGAAGCTCACCAGGTGCTCACTTCCCTGCAATCTTTCAAAAAATTTGATGAGCAGCTTTGGGCAAGCCAGCTGGAAGTTGAGCCGGTATTGGAATTGTTGACCTTAGTAGCATCTACCGAAGATTATTTTGGCTGAAATCTTAGGAGTTTGAGTCGCCCCTGTATTTCACGCCCATTAATTTATTGGGTTTCAGGTACAGGTAATCATTTTTAAAATCCAGTATCATATTAAACCGCTTTAACAGGTCATTGCCTAAATAATTGATTTCGAATCCTACAGGGTTTTTGCTGCCTAAAATCAAACTTGGGATATTGGTAAGCCCAAAACTGTTGATTTTCAGAAGCGGGGAAAGCACTACTTTAGTTTCATATTTTGCGCCTCTTGGGTCGTGAAGTACCGATGACGTTATTAGTTTTAAATTCTTAGGAAAGTGTTGCCTGCTGATCCAGGTACTATCTAAAATAATTGCCTGGTCGGATCCTGTATCAAATAAAAAATTGCCGGCGTATTTTTTATTTTCTATTTCAATGGCCCCCTGAGCGCAAACAAACGAATGAATAAATTCCAGCTTTGATTTAACGTAGCCTTTCAAAACTTTTGGTAGATGGGAGTGGATGATTAAAAGGTTTTTATCATAATTAACCTCCACCATTTTACCTTCAAATAAATTCCAGCCAAAACGCCCATCCATATCATGAGCGGTTAACGCGGTAAGGCCAGTCTCCGGATTATTCCAGGTTAAATTTCCCATTTGTATTTTAAATACCTTATTCAAATTATTGTAATCTGGCTTTGCTTTCCCTGCTAAAGCATCGGGTTGGTTTGAGAGCAATTTTGTCTTTTTTAATATGATGTCCTTTTTTAAACGAAAATCCCATGAACCAGTATCAAAATACATCTTTAAAGTATCTGTATCATTAATAACAGCTTGTACCTGGATAGCATTAAATGATGTAAGTGCAAAGGGGATGGTATCGTTTGTAGCAACATTATTTTTTAGCGGATTTTCTGGCGGTATAGCGCTGGCAATTTGGGTATAGCACGAATCTTTTCCGTTTAACAATACAACAAAGTTATACCTGGTTCCTGGTTTCACCCGTACCTTTATCGAATCTATATCCGTATAAAAAGTAAGCCATTTTGTTTTCCTGGTTCTATCTGCAGTAAAAATATCTGGTTTAATTTTAGGCGAAAGTGTCCATGCGTTTTTATCTAAAAAGCCTCCATCATTGATGGTGACACTTTTAGAGGTTGCTTTAATGACAGGCAGTTTTGATTGTGCAAAACCCGGCCGAACCAATAAAATTGATATAAAAAGGTAAATGTATTTCATGGAGTAAAGAAATTAACTTTTTCGCAAATGTGTTTAAAATTACGAATGCCGGCGCATGTGTCATAATCCTGAAGCTATATTAATGCAGAAACAGATTTTAAAAGTATACTGGATGCTTGCCGGCGGGAGTAGGAGGGCAGTGATAACACCGCCTTATGTCTGTTTTACTTGTTTGCAAAAACTACCGTCAAAAATAAAACTAAATTTTAGGTGAATAAATATAAAACCGTATAATTGGCAATTAACCTAAAATTATGACTATCCCTGCAAACACTCACTCCAACCTGCCATTGGATGATAATACACCGGTAACATTAGAGCAGATTAAAAGTCTTTATAATCGCATTTTTGAAAAAATTATAGATTACGGGAAAAAGAAAAAACGGAATAAAATATTTGCTGTTACGATGCAATCATTGTCCGTAATATTTTCTGTTGGTACTACTGTATTGATAGGCTGGAAAGTATTTGACGAAAAAGGTGGTCTTGAGGTGAATCATAATTATTTAAATTATGCTTTGGTGGTAAGTGCACTTGCGTCGGGTATTACTTCGCTGAATAAATTTTTTGATTATAAAGATCTATGGATCATTTATAACATTGCAGTTATATCTTTAAAGTCGATTAGCGAAAAGCTTATTTTTTTATACGCCCGCGGAGAAGGTAAGACCACAAAGAAAGAGCTCGATGAAATATTTAAGAAATATGAAACTATTTGCGAAGATATGAGCAGGAATTATCAGCAGATCCGTTCTTCACCGGATTAGATAGTGATTAATATACAATACTTACGCTAAGAGGCTTTGTCCTTGAGGTTAATTTCGATGAATACGCAATACGGTGGCTGAGGTGTTTAACATGAACCTTAGATCATTTAATGGCAGTAATACAATATAAACGCAAATAGCGTCACCGATATAAGGTCGTATTCTTTAAACTTTTGGCGCATTATGGAGAGCGCTTTGCCAATATGCTTTTCTACCGTGTTAACCGAGATGTTCATTTTTTGAGCAATGGATTTATATGACAGGTTTTCGAACCGGCTTAACGTAAATGCTTCCCTGCACTGCGGAGGTAATTCCTTTACCACCAATTGAAATTTTTGCTCCAGTTGTCTGGCTTGCAGCACTTCAGAAAAATCTTCGGCGTAAGTTTCATCGCTTTGGGCAATAATACGGGCGTGTTTGGCAACAACCATGCATGAACGCAGCTCGTGCAATACCTTGTTTCTTAAAGTTGCAAATAAATAAGCTTTTACGTTGCCATCACTTTCCAGCTCATTAGCCTTTATCCAAAGGTTTACAAAAACATCCTGTACCAATTCTTCAACAATAGCTTCATTTTGCAGCCTTTTAAAGGCCGATCTGCCTAACATCTCGTAATATCTAAAATAAATTACGGTAAATGCCGCCCTGTCTTCCTTTGCTATAAGGCCGATAAGTTCATTGTCGGTATGGTTTTGCAGCGCGCTGATAACTTTAGTTTGAGTTGCCGTAAAAGTATAGATATGCCGTTAAGTAATTGGTTTACTGGTGTTAAATATATATTAAATTAAGGTAAACAAAAATATATTTCATTTGGTAGTGGCGGTAATGGGTTGCAGAAGCAATATAGCTTACAAAAACAGAGAAGTAAATGCACGATGATAAGTGGGAAATATTAATTGAAAAATACCTTTCGGGAAAATGCACGGCAGAAGAAAAATTGTTGGTTGAGCAATACTACAATGCTATGGACAAAAACCTGCCGGAGTTTTATAATAACGATGCTGCAAAAATAGCGCGGTCGGCAAAGGAATCGTTAAAAGCGGTTGAAGATAAAATAACCTTATTACACAGAAACACTGCAGTCTCCAAAAAAATCGGTATTATTAAATTTATTAAACCCTTGTCCATTGCGGCAAGCCTGCTGCTTTTTTTGAGCATTACTGTAGTTATTTATCAAAAAATCAGCACTTCGCAAAAAGCTGTCTTTAAACAGGTAACTGCGGCAACCGGGCATACCTTACATATTATACTTGCCGATAGCTCGTCTGTTTGGCTAAATGCCGGCAGCAGTTTAAAATACACCGAAAGTTTAACTACTGCCACCCGCGATGTTTATTTAAGCGGCGAAGCCTTTTTTGATGTGAAACACAATGTAACAAGGCCATTTATTGTGCATACCGCCAAATTAACCACTACGGTATTGGGTACTGCTTTTTCGGTAGCGGCTTACAAAAACGCGGGTAGTAATGCCGTAACCGTTATAAGGGGAAAAGTACAAGTAGCCGCCGGGCCGCGTGTTTTGGGTTTAATTACGCCAGGCAAACAAATTACTTACCTGCCGGCTACCGGTAAAAGCAAATTGTCGGCTGTTGATGCAGAGGCGCTGATGAGCTGGAAAGATGGCAAACTGCAATTTTCAGATCAAACCTTGCAGGATATCGCCATCAGGCTTTCGCAATGGTATGGTTATACTTTTAGTTTTGATAACAAAGGGTTAAAAGACTGCCGTTATACAGCAAGTTTTAATAATAAAATTCAGCTCGCCAATTTACTTAAGGTATTAAAGGCTATCAGCAATACCGCTTACACTATAAACAACAAGGAAAAAACAGTTGCATTCTCAGGAACAGGATGTAAGGAATAAATTGATAACCATTAAATAAAATGATTATGAACAAAGACGATTACCTGTAACGCTATAAAGAAAATATAAAGCAAGGCTTTAAAAAAACAAAACCGCTTTGTGGTCGAGACAAAACGGTTTTAAAATGACTTTAACTATTAGCATTTAAACATTTAAAATCTATCAAATTTATGAAATTTCTTTTAAAAAGAAATGCACCGGCATCGTATTGCAATAACGCGGATGAAACCTCACCTACGTATGCCTTTAAAACCCTGATTCAAGTAATGAAAATTTCTTTAATTGTTTTAATAACCGTGTGTGCAAGCGCACTAACGTTATTAGCGCATACCAGCGACGCACAGGCGCTCAAGGAAGTTAAAATTAGTATCGATGTAAAAAACGAACCGCTGGCGAATGTGTTAAGCAGAATTGAAAAATTAACAAATTTTCATTTTGTATACCCAAGTATCCAGGTTAAAGATCAGCAGGTAAAAAAACTCTCGGTCAAAAACGCAACGGTCGACCAGGTTTTAAAAGAACTGCTTGCGCCCAAAAACCTTAATTTTAAACAGCTTGGCGATAACATACTTATTGATAAAGAAACCAAGCCTAAAGTTACACGGAAATTTAACCCCGTAAATATCACCGGCAAAATAGTTGACGAAAAGGGCCTGCCCCTGCCAGGTGTTACCGTAACGGTAAAAGAGGATAATAAAACAACCATATCCGATACTGATGGCAATTTTCATATCAACACCGATGCAAACAATACGCTGCTGTTTTATTTTGTAGGCTATGAAAGGTTAGAGAAAGCTATCGGCGGACAACTTACCCTCAATGTAGTTTTAAAGCCTTCAACCAACCAGCTAAAGGATGTAGTTGTAGTAGGTTATGGCACCCAAAATAAAAAGGATATCACCACTTCGGTAGCCTCTTTAGGCGCCGGTCAGATCAATAATTTCCCATCAACAGGGCTCGATAAAGCTTTAACCGGTAAACTGGCAGGTGTACAAGTTTTACAGCCCGCTGGTGCGCCGGGTGCAGGTATAGCTATAGCAATAAGGGGCAGGGGCAGTGTAACATCTGGCAGCGATCCCTTGTATGTGGTTGATGGGGTGCCTTTATCTGATAACGATGTTAACGGGCCAGGTTTTAAAGTAAATCCCTTAAATGCTATCAACGTGAATGATATTGAAAGCATTGATGTGTTAAAAGATGCTTCGGCGGCGGCAATATATGGTTCGCGCGGGTCAAATGGTGTTGTTATTATCACTACAAAAAAAGGAAATAAAGATAAACCGGCGATTAGTTTAAACAGCTATTATGGCATCCAATCGGTTACAAAAAAAATCCCCCGGCTTGATGCTTATCAATATGCCGATTTAATTTATAATGCCCACAATAATACTTACTTTGATTTTTTGGCAAGTAAAGGGCTTACCGGCAGCGCTACTGATGATAATGCCAGCCGCCTGAGCAAATTAGGCGCAGCAGCAACCAATACCAGCCTTGCCTACTTGCTGCCTCCCGAAATTTCCCCCTATTTAAACAAACAAACCGGTTTAACTAATGTCGACTGGCAGGACCAGATTTTTCACCAGGCGCCAATGCAAAGCCATACCTTATCAATTGCCGCCGGATCGGATAAAATAAGCTATTACATTTCCGGAAACTACCTTAACCAGGATGGGGTTGTTATTAACTCAGGTTACAAGAAATATACAGGCAGGGTTAACCTTGATGCCCACTACGACAGGTTGAGGTTAGGCACCCGTATTAACTATGATTATGGTATTTACAATTATTTACCTACCGAAGGCCGGTTTAATGATAACTCCGAAAATATTATTTCGGCGGCACTGGTAGCCTCACCGTTTTTTCCGGTATATAACGCTAATGGTTCCTATAACTACGATCAGTATAAATGGCAATATTCGCAACCTGGCGTACTTAACCCGGTTGCCCTGGCCATGTTAAAAAAAGACAGGACCTATGAGAAAAAGCTGTTAGCAAACATTTTTGCCGAATATGAAATACTGAAGGACCTGAAGTATAAGATCTCGGCAGGTGCAGATATCAGCGATTTTTCCAGGAGCACTTACCGCCCTTCAACCTTGCCTAACCCAATTACCAGGCTTACGCCATCAATACCTACCGGCAATTATATAACCGCCGGTATTACCAACTGGCTTGTTGAAAATACCCTGTCATACAACAAAGCCTTTGGCGATCACTCCATCAAAGCTATATTGGGCTATACTGCGCAAAAGGAGCGCAGCACTTCAAGTGCTATATCGGCCACCGGTTATCCTACAGATATTGTGCAAACTTTAAATGGTGCAACCAGTATAACCGGCTTTACATCTGCCATACAGGAGTGGTCGCTGCTATCGGCATTAAGCAGGGTTCAATACAGCTACAAGGGCCGTTATTTGCTTTCGGGTGCCATTCGCCGGGATGGTTCATCCAGGTTTGGCGCCAATAATAAATATGGTTATTTCCCATCGGTATCAGCGGGGTGGATAATCAGCGATGAGGATTTTATGAAAAATGTTAAAACCATCAGCTCATTTAAGTTAAGGGCAAGTTATGGTGTTACGGGTAACTTCCAGATTGGTAATTACTCGTACCTGGCCAGCTATTCGCCGGCTAACTATGTTTATGGCCCGGCAGGCGGCACTGCATTGTCAACCGGTTTATACCAGTCAACCGCCAGCAACCCCAACCTGGGCTGGGAAAAAACATCTGCCATCAATGTTGGTACCGATATAGGCCTTTTTCATGATGACCTTACAGCAACTATAGATGTTTATAATAACAACACCACCAACCTGCTGCTAAACGTGCCGGTACCGCAAAGTACAGGTTACACTACCAACCTGGTTAATGTTGGTAAGGTTAATAACCGCGGTTTCGAGGTATCGTTAAGCAGCAGCAACCAGATTGGTAAGCTAAAAATATCTAACAGCGCTAATTTTTCGAGAAACATTAATAAGGTGATTGATTTAGGAGGCGTTAAGTCTATCGTTACACAGGCCGAAAATACCATTTACTTTATTACGCAGGTGGGCAAGCCAATTGGCAATTATTATACCCTGGTACAAACCGGGATTTATAAAGACCAGGCGGATATTGACAACACCCCTGCAAAAGTATCGGGAGCCAAGCCCGGCGATATGAAATATAAAGACATCAACGGCGATGGTATTATTGATGGCAATGATAAAGCCATCACCGGTAATTACATGCCCAAATTTACCTACGGTTTTTCAACTCAACTGCAATATGGCATCGTTGATTTAAGCGTAGCCGCGCAGGGCTTGTTTGGTAATACGGTAGCCAATATAGGGCAAAGGCATTATAGCTCAACCGAAGGTTACGGAAATTCATCGCCGCTGATTTACGATAACAGGTACATTTCGCCGGCACAGCCAGGCAACGGTTTTGTACCAAGGTTAAACCGAAGTGCAACAGGTTTAAACGCACAAATTTCAACCTATCACCTGTCCGATGGTTCGTACCTGCGCATCAGGGATATTACTTTGGGCGTAACCGTTCCGCAGCAGCTTATTAAAAAAGTGGGTATTGCAGGCTTAAGGATTTATGTTACGGGGCAAAACCTGTTCACGTTTACCAAATACAACGGCTATAACCCCGAGGTGAGTAACGATACGGGCAACAACCCTATAGCGGCCAATAACAGCCCTTTAACGCCAGGGGTCGATTATGGGTCGTACCCTTTATCAAAAACCTTCCTGTTGGGTATCAACCTTAAGTTTTAACATTTACAGCAAACAACAATGAAAAAGATATTCGTTACCATTATATTAAGCAGTACCCTGCTGCTGTCATGCACCAAGCAGTTTATTGATCTTACACCACAATCGCAGGTTACCGATGCCAGTTTTTTTAAATCGGCTGCCGATGTTGCCAATGCCGTAACAGCCAGCTATGCCGCCCTGCAGGACCAAACCATGTACCAGGACAGGTTTATTACCATGATGGAAACCCGTGGCGATAACGTAGAAGACCAAAACCCCGGCGGCAACGTAGGGCGCGATTTTAACATCGACCGTTTTTTAGCCAAGGCCGATAATACCGGCATCAATGATGCTTACGCATCGTTATATAATGCTATAGCGCGCTGCAACAATGTTTTGGAACACACCAGCCTGGTTGCCGATGCCACTTTAAAAAACCAGTACGAAGGGGAGGTTAAATTTTTAAGGGCCCTGCACTATTTTAACATTGTGCGTTTATGGGGTGCAGCCCCGCTGGTGTTAAAAACAATAACCGCTGCTGATGCAAAAAAACTAAGTCGCAATTCAACAACCGAATTGTACAGCGCTATTGAAGCCGACCTTAACCAGGCTATTGCCCAGTTGCCTGCCGGCTACACCGCTAAAACAGATATTGGCAGGGCTACATCCGGCGCAGCCAAAGCGCTGTTGGGCAAGGTTTACCTTACCGAAAAAAAATACCCGCAGGCAGTAAGCACGCTGGCCGCCCTCGTGCCGCCGGGAAGTAATGCTTACAAATATGTTTTGTTGCCCAATGTGGCCGATGTTTTTAGCGTAACCAATAAAATGAATTCCGAAATTATTTTCGCGGTAAGGTACGAGAAAACACTGGTAGGGCAGGGCCATGCCCTGGCCGCTTACTTTAACCAGCCGGCTTTAGATCCATTGTTGTTAAGTGCGTATGGGGCTACGGATACCCGCCGCGACTTGCTGAACACCGTTACCCTGAACGCCAACAATAAGCCGGTAAAAAAATATTACGACACCTTCGATCCATCAAACAATACGCTTGGTAACGACTATATTATTTTAAGGTATGCCGATGTATTGCTGATGTATGCCGAAGCCCTGAACGAGGTAGCTTATAATGCCGACGTTAACGGCGATGCATTTGTGTACCTTAATGCGGTAAGGTCAAGAGCCAACGCAACAACATTTACTGCTGCCGGTTTGCCAGATCAGGTAAGTTTTCGTACTGCTGTGCTGCAGGAGCGCCGACTGGAAATGCCGCTTGAATTACAGCGGTGGTTCGACCTGGTGCGCACCAATACGGCCATAGCGGCGCTGCAAAACTCCGGCTTAACTAAACTAACTGTTCCCCCTTACCAGTTTTTGTACCCCATCCCGCAAACCGAAATAAACATTATGAATAATCCGGCTGCATTTCCGCAAAACCCTGGTTATTAAACATTAAAATGAATTTGAAAGAGACCGGCAGAACTGCCGGTCGCTTTCATTAAACAGTAGCCAAAAATAAATGAAAAAGCTTTTAACATTGATCACCATTGCCGGGCTGCAATTAGCTGCGGGCAAAGGTTTTGGACAGGGCAGCGCGCAACTGCAATACATTACTGCGCAGTTACACCGCCCTGCTGATAAAAATATAATGGTAACCGCCCACCGTGGCGACTGGCGTAACGCGCCCGAAAACTCATTGCAGGCCTATCAGTATGCTATTGATATGGGGGTTGATGTAATAGAAATTGATTTAAACACCACCAGTGATGGCGTAATTGTAATTATGCACGATTGGACCATCGACCGTACTACTGATGGTAAAGGCAAACCCGGCGATTATACCATGGCCGAACTTAAAAAGTTCCACCTTAAAAATGCCCTCGGCCGGGTAACCAAACAAACCATCCCAACACTTGAAGAGGTAATGCTGCTGGCAAAAGGTAAAGTATTGGTAAACCTTGATAAAAGCTATGATTATTACACCCAGGCTTACCAGGTATTAAAAAAAACAGGCACCCTGCAGCAGGCCATTTTTAAAACCGATGCCACCTATCCCGAAGTACGCAAACGGTACCCGGCACTGCTGGATAGCATAGTTTTTATGCCGGTAGTTTCTTTAGATCAGCCAGCGGCCAGGGCCATCATCAGCGAGTATCAAAAACAAATAAAGCCCGTTGCGTTTGAGCTCAACTTTAAAAAAGATACCTCCTCGGTTTTAGCCGATAGCCGGTTCATTAACCAATATGGCTCAAAAATATGGATCAACTCCCTATGGGCCAGCCTTAACGGGGGTCACGACGACGATACAGCTGTAGACGATGGCAATATCAAAGACAGCTGGGATTGGCTTATAGCCCACGGCGCCACCATGATCCAAACCGACAGGCCCAGGGAACTGTTGGCTTATTTGCGCAAAAGGAAGTTGCATAGGTAGGTGGGGTAGTCGCCCTTTTTAAAGTTAAAAGTTAAAAGTCAAAAGTCAAAAGTCAAAAGCCAAAAGTCAAAAGCCAAAACTGCTTCGCCATCCTGAATGCTACAAAAGAAAGCTTTCTCATATTTGTAACTAAAATGCAAGCCGGTATTTTGGGGTGCTTCCAGCCCGCAAAATTTCATTTATGTATTTCCAATTTATTTAAGCACATTTAGCATCAAATGCTGCTGCCTCAACCAAAGGGCGCCATTAACCTGATTAAACATTATTTTATCCATTTATAATTATCACAAAGTAAAATGAATGTATCGCCTGCTTATCCCGATTCGAAAAAACATTACCCAATTTTAGATGGCCTGCGTGGCGTTGCCGCCCTTATTGTGGTGGCTTTTCACGTTTTAGAAACCTACTCCGGTAACCGTTTCAACCAGATCATTAATCATGGCTACCTGGCGGTCGATTTCTTTTTCCTGCTTTCGGGTTTTGTGGTGGCTTACGCTTATGACGACCGCTGGGGGAAAATGAGCCAGTGGGATTTTTACAAACGCAGGCTCATCAGGCTGCAGCCCATGGTTATTATGGGGACTGTAATTGGCGCTTTGCTTTTCTATTTCCAGGCCAGTCCGGCGTTTCCGCTTATAGCAGGTACGCCCGTTTGGCAGCTGCTGCTGGTAATGCTGGTTGGTTTTACCATGATCCCGCTGCCTGTATCTATGGATATACGCGGCTGGCAGGAAATGCATCCGTTGGATGGCCCCGCCTGGTCGCTGTTTTTTGAATACATTGCCAATATTATGTATGCGCTGGTTTTTCGTAAAGTTTCGCAAAAGGTGCTTGCGGTATTGGTGCTTTTATTCGCCGGTTTTCTTGTTCAGTATTTGATAATGGGGCCTCAGGGCGATGTTATTGGTGGCTGGAGCATTAATACAGCTCAGCTTAATATTGGTTTCGCCCGTTTGCTTTACCCGTTTTTTGCGGGACTGCTGCTTTCGCGCATGGGCAGGCTCATTCATATAAAAGGCGCCTTTACGGTAAGCAGCCTGCTGGTAGCCCTTGTGTTGTTTATCCCCCGCATTGGCGGCAGCGAACACTTGTGGATGAATGGCTTGTATGAATCTATTGTTATCATCCTTATTTTCCCGCTCATTGTTGCCATTGGCGCGGGGGGGCACATAAGCAGTAAGTTTTCGGCAAAGGTGTGCCGGTTTTTTGGCGAAATATCATACCCAATTTATATTACACATTACCCATTGATATACCTGTATACCGGCTGGGTGGCAAAAAATAAGGTGCCTATGGATTATGGTATCTGGATTGGCCTGCTTTTGTTTGTAGTTAGCGTTGCCATTGCTTATGCCTCGCTAAAATTGTACGACGAGCCTGTGCGGAAATGGCTTGCCAGGCGCTTTTTGGCAAAAAAACAGGTCGAGGCAAATATTTTAGTTTAATTGTAACTATGGGCACTTCGCGGGCGTCTACCCGGTATAACTAACACTTTTAACCATGAAAACCCAACGTCTATTTTCCCGCATATGTTTTTTTGCAATGTTTATTACCATTGCAGTCGGTTTTACCGCCAATGCCCAAACCACGGCTTTTAAGCCTAAAGACCCTGCGCTGTTTGAAGTAATTGCCCATATGGATAGCGTAATGTTTAACGCCTTTAACAGCCGTAACCTGGAGGTGCTTAAAACTTTATTTGCGGCCGATGTAGAGTTTTATAACGATGGCAAGGGCCTTACCGGCTACGATGGCACCATGGCCGGTTTTAAAGGCATTTTTGAAAACAAACAGGCCGCCGATCTGCGGCGCGACCTGCTGCCCGAAAGCCTGGAGGTATACCCGATGCCCGGCTTTGGGGCTATTGAAATGGGAACCCACCGCTTTACCCATACCGAAAACGGCCAGCCGGTAATAGGTGTCATGAAATTTGTACACATATGGCAATATAAAGATGGCCAATGGAAAGTAACACGAGTGGTAAGCGTCGGGCATTAATGGGCTGGTGTTTTGGCTGCTTGTATAGGCTTGCATTCCTGCCACACAAGGTAATCGACCGTATTCTTTAATCATTATTTGGGCGTATCCCCCGCTGGTAGAAGCGGGGGGCAGGCTATGCACTCATACTGCGCGAGGCCTTAGCCACTTTGGCCGGTATCCGTTTCTATCCTTTACGCGACATTTGGGATGCAAAAAAATCCCGGATGAATTAACATCCGGGATTTGCATAGTGTTCACTTATCAGCGGGGTACACGCGACACGCGTGCACCAGCAGAGGGAGGCATGCGTACCCCAGCTACGGTGGCTGTAATTATTCGTCGACATAATAATTATAGTTGTTTTCTTCAGTGTATTTATCCATATCAACGGGAGCGTCGATTCCCTTAATAATGTCATTTTCGATTATTATGTTATACTCGTCAGGATTCTGGTAATTACAGAACGGGCAAACGCCACTTTCAGAGCTTCCGAAAGCCTTCACCCTTGGCAAGCCTGGCTTGCCTATATCATGGACGGGATTGCTCCGTTTAATCTTGTCTCCTCGTTTGTAAAAATGCTGCCATGTTTCGCCAAAGCAGAATTGGATCTTTTGGTCAAACAAACGATGACAGTTCTGGCATTCTGTCGGAATAATTAATGTATTAAATGTCCCCATTTTTAAAATAGTTTACCTGGCCAACCAAAGGCCTTTAACGCTCTAAGCATCTTATCATCCCCTTGGCTGGCGCACGCGTGTCGCGTGTGTCCTGGTCGTTTACCGTAATGTAAATTTATATTTCCTGCTCATTAATTTGGTTTAGCTGCATAAAGTTAAAACCATTCCGTTAAAATAAATATCAAACTGCACCATATTGCAAGAAAAGCCCGGATATGAACACTCATCCGGGCTTTTCAATTCATTACTAAGCATATTGTTTACCTATCAGCGGGGCACACGCGACACGCGTGCGCCAGCTGAGGCGAGCGTGCGCCAGCTGAGGTACACGCGACACGCGTGCACCAGCGACGGCCAGCTGAGGCGAGCGTGCGCCAGCTGAGGTACACGCGACACGCGTGCACCAGCGACGGTACAAAAAATCCCGGATGAAACGTACATCCGGGATTTGCAAATTCAATACTTAGCATGCGGGCCACAAGCTCGGAGGCTTGCGGCAGCGTGGGCTATATCTTTATATTTTGTCCCCAGATTCGTAAAAAAAGTAAGACCAATAAAATTAACATTCCTATAATAGCCGCTTCTATATTTTTATATCTTGGGTTAATCTTAGGACGAATCATTGTTAACATAATTAAAAATAAAAAGAACGTACCGAATACTAAATTGTGGCTTGCCATTTTAAAAACGGGCCATATTAATATAATACTAACAAGTATAACAACTGTGATTATCACAGGCAAAAATATCTTATTCAGCAAACTTTTTTTCATATATATTATTATATTATTCAATAATTGAAAGTTGCCTGAATAGCCCTCCTTCAGGATGATAAAACTTTATTACTGTAGTATTAACTGGACTCTGCTCAGGTAAATGGCTCCCTATTTTCTCGGTAATTACGATAAGCCCTCCCCCACCTGAATCGCTGTAATCTTTTCTAATTTGTTCGATTGCATCTTTTATAACGCTTAGCTGATAACTATAGGCAGCAAACGCCAAAATTGTAGCCACCGTTGGACCCTTGGAAACGCCTTTCATAGTTTGAGTGACTCCAACAACAAGGTTTAAAGCATTAACCGAATTACCCTTTATTCCATAAGAATCTTCCAAATTGTCAAGATAAGGATTTGCTTCGTCTGCAGATGCTTTAACATTACCTTTCGCTTTAACTGCACCCTTTAAAACATTGACATATTTTTCTATACTGGTTACGCCGTCCATTGAGATAACCCCTTTTTTTATTGTTGAAACATGTATTCTTTTGCCGTTTTCAACAATAGTTGGACCTGTAGCGATTCCATTTTTATTAGCTTGGCTCGAAGTTTGCGTGGCATCCCGGTTAGTGACACAGCATTGATCATCGCTCCCATCATCTTCTTTATCATCTGAAGATTGTGCTACAGCAGGCGCGTCTGGATTGACAAAGCCCCCGCCACCTAAACCATTTTTCTCTATATACTCCCTTTGCTCGTCTAAATCCTCTTTTCGCCACTGATCTAACAAGGCTTGATCGAATAATCCATCAACATCTATCCTGTTTACAGGATTATTGGCTGCATAATTATAAGGCGACCATCTTCTTGATACTTCCGCCAGCGGATCAATTGTTGTCCACCTCGCAATTACCGGATCATAGTACCGCGCCCCGTAATCAAGAAGCTTTAAATCCTCCTGCAATTCTTTATTATTGTAAAGATATTCATTTTTAGGGCTCACTGTAGTTCCTCTTGTTATTTCGTAACCGAAAGGGTAGTAATCATCCTGCTGTAGGGTAGTTGCGGTGCCGGTATTGGTATCAAAACTCAAACGGCTGTTGCCCAAATGGTCGGGAAGGGTATACTGGTAATGGTAGGTGCCCGCGCTATTTATCGCACGCCCTTCTTCCGTTTGTATAAAACTGATGCTGCCGCCTTCGTATTGAATCCCGTCTATATAATCGGTATTCGCGCCCGATATGGTGCTCGTTTTGTGCAGTTTTTTGCCTGCCGCATTATACGTAAAGGTAACTGTCCCCGCGGTAGCTGTTACCGTTTGTGGCAGATTGAACAGGTTATAACTGATATTGGTGATGCCCTTGCTGGCATCGGCCTTCATGTTACCGTTGGCATCGTACTGGTACGCCTGGTTATTGCCAAATTTATAGCCTTTGGTGCTATTATCCGGTGCTATATCGCTGATGTTTTGCACCTGGTTGGTGTAGTTATTGCCTGCATCGGTATAGGTATAGGTAAGGTTATCTATTGCCGTTGTGCTGCCCATGGTGCGCTGCAGAGCTTTTATATTGCCCCCCAGGTCATACGTTATCCCGTTTTCATTATAATTATCAGATGAGTTGCCGCTGGTTAGCCTGTTCAGCTGGTCGTAACTGTAGATATAGGTTTTCGAGTTTTGCGCTGCAGCCGTTACCCAGCTCTGGCTGGCGATGTTGCCATTGTAATATTTAGGGGGTGTCATCAAGTTTTTGATAATGCCTGTATTATATTGAAGCTCTTCTTCAAACAGCTGGGCGCTGCTTTTTAACAGCCAGCCTCGTTCATTGTAAGTATAGCCGATGTCCTGCATAAAGGTAGTTTTTCCCGGAGCGCTGTGCAGATGTTTGGTCTTCACCTGTCCAATCTCGTTATAATCGAACTGCGACAACACAGTAGGTGATGGAAGGGCGGCGGTGCCGCTGGCAATGGCTTCGGTGGTCTGCAGCTTGCGGCCCATATGGTCGTATGTGTACCCGGTAGCCGTCCACAATACCTGCGCGCCGGCAACATAATGGTGGCGAATGGTTTGTTTAACTTCGCTGGTAAAGTCGTCGTATATAGTGTTTATTTCATCGTAATTGTTGGCGTTTAAACTGGCTTCCCCGCCCAGGTAATGCTGTTTGAGCACCTGTACTGGCCTGCCTTTGGCATCGTAGTAATTGATGGACCATAGCATGGTGCCGTAAGTGCCATCGGGTAGTAGTACAGTTGTCATACTGGCTGTAGGCAACCCGGTTGGGTTGCTTAGCGTCCCGCTTATACTGGGAACATAGGGATTGCTGGGGAAACTGTAATTATCATAAAAATTGATTTGCAGGTAGCGCAGGATATTAGCCTGGGGCCATGCCCCGCCGCTGTAGCCCGTGCCGGTGCCTTGCTGACGTTCCCACAGTGTTGATTGCCCGTCGGCTGTCAATTGCAGGGCGGCCCGGTAATTGGTACCGGGGGTGCTATTGGGATACTGGTAAATACCCTGATAAGCCGGCCTACCCATAGCATCATATTTGGTGAAAGTCCATTGTTGGGGGGCTTTACCGCGCTGCATGGCATCCTGGGTGGCTATCACCTGGTCTAACTTGTTGTAAACTATGTATTCCCAGTCTTTGCCGGGCAGCCTTTTTTGAATAAGCCGGTTTCGCATATCATACTGGTACTGGTAACAAAGGTTGTTGAGCGTGGTTTGGTTGGCCGCACTGGTAATACCATTATCGGCATTACTCAGGGGCGGCAACACAAAAGCCAGGCCACCCAGGTCATCGTACACGTAATAGGTAGAGAACTGTTGCAAGACGCCCGCTGTAAAGTTAAAAGTGCGTTTAAGTATTACACGGCCATTCATATCTGTATATTCTTCGATGGTGCCCCCTCTCCCGCTTTTCCAGTTCTCGTCTTTGCTTATAGTCACATACAACTGCCCGGGTTGGTAATAATTACCCTCGCTGTTCCCAATTGTCAGTGTACGACTCTGATCACTGTTGATGGCCGCGTTGTAAAGCGTTACCCGCATACTTATAGTAGTATCCGCCCCGCTAAAAGCGTTAAGGTTATTGTTGGTATAAACCATTTTTCGGGTGTGGCCGGCAGCAGGCTGCCAGTCTGCACCTGGTGCACTCTGCTCGGTTACCCGATTGAGCGGCGAGAGTTCGAAATTGGTAATACTGTAGGGGTAGGGGTTATAAACAATGTTATTACCTTGCTGGGTGCCCGATGCTGCTGTACTGCCTGGGGGATAATAAAAATTACCGACTTCGGAACTTATCGCATTAACTTTATAACTGCCATCGGCTGTGGGAGACGCATAAGGCAGGTATTTTGTAGCTTCGCGGCCATAACTATCGTAGGCTATAGGCTGTACAATATCTTTAAGTGCGGTGGAGCCTTTAACTTGCACAGTTTGCAATAGTCTGCCCAGGCCATCAAAGTATTGCACCGTTTGCTTAAGCTCGCAAGTACTGCGGTTGGCCAGCCCTGCTGCTGTGGTGATCCCCCCAATTCGCGGCACCGATGTTAATATATAGTTTTGATTAGCGCTTAAAGCCGTGGTTTGCGGCACGCAATCGGGATTTACAATATATAAAACCAGGCTGCTGCCTGTGCCTGCCGCAAAGCTGAAAGTAGGGCTTAGCGTAATGCTGGTATTACTATAGTATGAGCCTGCCGCAGGCGTTGCGGTCAGTGTTGCCGGTGGCGGCAGGTATGTTTGCGCTTTTGAGCTTAAAGCCCCAAGTACAAGGCTTAAAGCTAAACATAGCTGTTTTAGCCCTGGTTTTATGGTGATATGGGTAATGGCCATATTGTTGATGTTTAAGGTTTGGTGTATTAGTTTATAGTCCCTGGTAATGGTAATCGGTATGTTTAATTATATAACCATCCTTATCCTTAATGTTCATCAGCCGCTGAAATCCGTCATACTCGAAATATATGGTTTCACCTTTAGCATCGGTAGCGCTGGTTACGCCTATGAGCGGGGTAAAGGTATAGGTAGTCATTTGGGCATCGGCAGGGTAAATACGCACATCATCATATCCGTTGGCGGTTTGCATGGTATAAGTGTTTGTTGTATAAGGCTGTTCGCCCGAATATTTCCATACACCGCTATTGAGGTACCAATAACTGATCATGTAAGTACGGCTACCGGGCTTCGCCCAACTCACCGTGGCAATGGTAGTATATTTACTGCCAGTATGCGAAACTCCCGTTGTTACTCCCGCGGCAGTACTTTCTTCATAGCCTTCGTAATAAAATTCGTTATTGGTGGCGTTTTTACACTCTGCTACGGGATACTGATTGTTATAAGCCCAATGATACCCTATGTGCGGACCCTGGGCTTTTGATACATCTAAAATGTTTCCACTACCGTTATAAAAGTAATATTGCAGGCGTAAATCAACCGGGTTATTCAGTGTAGTGGTTTGCACCGTTGAAGGCGCTATTACATTGCCCCAGGTATCGTAGTTTGTTTTTACCTGGTTTAAAAACACATTGTTTTTATAGTTATCCTGCTGCACAACCGGATTAATTATGTTTTTACCCATCATTGCAGCGAAAACCGGCACAGATGAAAAATCGTTGGGGTATTTATATAGTGTTTTATAAACATCTTTTTTACTATCAGTAAACGTCACACTGGTTGGTTGTAAATTTGTCAAATTATCATATGCAAATGTTTTGACGGTAGTGGTTGATGCTGATGGACCATATAAAGTTTCATCCGTTTCTATTAATTTAGAATACCGGGAAGGGATATAGTAAAACTGTGCTCTAAAGACGCTTCTATTAGGTAATCCAAGGTCTTCCGGGCGGCTGTCCCTCTGATCACTGATACCCATTGCCATACCTACAACATCATATTGAGGATTATAATCATACATTTGTCCAAGATAGTCACTCTTGTATTTATGAGTTGTCTCTTTCACCATGGTGAAAGAACCATCACTGTTCCGTAGATAGTCTATTTGGTCTGTTAAAAGTCCTTTGTTCCAGTCAGGTGAGAGCGTTGGTCCAAAAGGAAATTGGTTTAAGGCCGTTGTCGACCTGTTAGAGAAACATATCGAAGACGTGTAGGGGTAAGTATCTGCAGTGACCGGACTAAAGCTATAATCCGGTGGGTTCGTATAAAAGTATTCCGTTTTTCCGTTAAGGCCTGCCTGGTTTTGTTCATTAACTTCAGTAACGGTAACTTTCCCGTAGCCTACAATATTACCCAACATTTCTGACAACGGTAGGCTGGAGCTTGAATGATACACTGTATAACTATGAGAAGCTGTGCTTCCATAGCCGCCCGAAGTGACATCGCAATGCACAAAGTCCCGATTAAAAGTATACTGGTAAATTGGCGCCCAATTTGCCATACCCGACGAAACATTGTTGTTAATATAATCATAAGATTTTATAATTTTTTTCTGCGTAACGGGATCGTATGCCGATATTTGTTTTATCCTGAGGCCGCCAACCGGGGTAGAAGTTATACCGTCCAGCGGCTTTTTATGAACGGTACCTTTGGCTTCAAATATGAACCTGGAGGTAAAATTACCGTCGGAGGAAATAATTTCTGGTGCAGATAGTGTTAAATTGCTATTTCCCCGAATAGCTTTAATCCTGTAGGTTCCGTTGGGTAAAACTATTGTTTTGCCTAATGCCATACTAAGGTCACCAATACACCAGTTATCATCATAACTGCTATAAACAATTTGCGGAGCGTTAGGATCTGTAACATTCAGTATCTGGAAATAGATGTTGGTGACCACCGATGTAGGAAGCGGGCCGTTGGAATTACCACTACATATTTGGCGGGTTATTGTATAAGTATCATTTGCCTGATAGGTCCTCAATTGTATAGTAACAGGAACCGAACTTTTATAATCGTCACTAATAGTGAACTGCATTACACCTGCTGCATGGCAATCCCCAACTATATAATTGCCGGTAAAGCCAGAAGCTGTCCCATCGGGGAAAAAACCTGATGCCGCCTGGTTTAATTCAAAATCATAGTTTGTTGTCCCTCCGGTTGGATAAGTAATCTGTGTAAGCATACCGGCTTTTGCGTAGGTTACATTGGGGGACCTGTTAGCTCCAGCAAATGTAGTTCCGTCAACTCTTGTATGCGTAGGAAGCAGGGTAGTATTAGCTTGTCCGTTAAAATACCCCCAATGATCCTGTGCTTTTGACGAAAATCGGTCCGGTAGAGTAGCGGCAGTATAATATTGAAAGATATACGGTTGTTTAGCAGTAATATTATCTGCCGCAAATTCCTGTACATTTTTTAAACACAACCGCAGATTTGTATTCGCTGTTGTGGTGGCGGTCGCCGTGCCGTCATCCTCTAAAAATGCACCCGGGGCAAAGTAATTATAGTTTAATTTTAAGCTCTTAATTAAACCATTATTGTTACTTATCTTAATCCTGTCTAAAACACGTCCTCCTGTATAATCCTTACGGTAGTTGCCTGGTAAAAACTCCACTTGACCGTTAGGAAATGTAATTTTTGAGATTTGTTTGGATGACAATGCTAACCCGGAGCTACTTTGCTGAATAACGCCAGGCATCAAATCACCTTCGCAACCCCCGCTCTGTGTAGTCGTCGAACGCTCGTACAATGTTTCCCCAAGAGGAAGATCATAATTAATTTGACTTGCTGTATATAAAAAAGAAACGCTTTGATCAGAGTCCGGATATTTAATATTTGTTAAGTAGAAGGAATTAGACGAAACCACACCTGCTACGGAGGTGGTTTCTATTGTAGTAAAACTGTATTCTATACCATCTTCCGTAACAATCTTCCACCCTCCCAGACCATTACTGAGCGGTATTATCTTCATATTGGTATAAGGGATTTGATGAACAATCTTATTTTTATCAATCACAAACTTTCCGGAAATGCCATTAAAATTGAAATAAAATAAATCTGGCTCTGTATCACCATGCCCGGCACTTTGACTACTATTGAGCATATATTCCTGCATGGGCTCTCCGACCAAACAATTAGGATCTTGTGGTATTGCAGCTGAATACATATAACCATCGATTTCGTCTACTTTTCCTCTTACTGTCCTGGTAATAACTCCACCGGCATTTAATGCCCAACCCAAGCCCACAGATGATGGTATCTCATTTACTTTTATTCCACTGGCATGGTAACTTAACGAGATAGGTATTGACTTCCCATTGATAGGGATATTAAAAATGGGGATACTAATTTGCGGAATACCGTTATACAACCCTACCGGCATATCAACAAACTTACCAAGAGAGCTTGCTTCGGGTGAAGGCGGCATTACTTTAGGCAACTCGGCTTGCCCTAAAGCATGCTGAACTAATAAGAAGACTGTAACCATCGTTGTTGCAATCTTTTTCACTTTAATTATATTATTTTTAAATGGATTCATAAGTGTGTTTAATTTTATGGATAAATGATGCATTATCATTCAGCATATCAATTCTTTTCTAAAACCTGCAGGCGTTCGGCTAATATTCTCATTGTTTCTTTTAACTCCCTCTGTTCCTTATCCTTCTCAATCAAATACAAAGTCAACTCCTCCACCTTTTTCACCAGCAACTTATTCATTTCGCCCAGGTTCAGCCCATCTTTGGCAACCTCTGCCTCCGATGGCATATCCGGTAAATGCTGGTTTTGATCGATGTAGTTTTTTACATCGGTTAAGGATGGGAGTTGGTAGTCTTTTTTGAAAACGTAGTCGGGCCAGTTGGCCTGTAGCTTAACGGTCATGGAAGTAGCTATGGCGTTGCCGTTTACCGCAAATTTGTAGCCTTTGGAATCATAAGTATTAAGAGCGATGTTTCCATTGGCATCGGTAATCAATACTGGCAATATAGCGGGAGTTACATCTGTCCCAACCGGGGTTTGTACTACAATAGTCTGCAATTGTGATTGCCCTCCGTTACCTAATTTGCAGGATTTAACAGAGAACGCTTGCCAATCCTGCGTAATAACTATGTATATATCGGTATTGCCATTTGGGTTGGCATAAGCTTTTATTGTAAAACAACTTGTAGCATTGCCATTAGTTACCTGGTGAATAATCAAGCCGCCCCGATTACCTACATAATAAGTGGCTACCCCCGTATTATTTGAACCCCATCCACCACCAAGAACATCAATCTGGAGTTTGGCGCAGTTACCATCATTATCTGGTGGTAAACTACCTGCTAACAATGAAACACGCGCTGCCCCTCCAACATATTCATAAGAATATTGCGCGTGAGCTAACCCAGACAATGTTGTTAATATGATCAGCAGTAAAGCTGATTTAAATAAATTCGACTTATTATTCATGACTTTTATTTATTTGTGATTCAAGTTTTTCAATTCGTTTATTTTGTTCAATCAGATAAAGCGTCAGCTCCTCCACCTTTTTTACCAGCAGCTTATTCATTTCGCCCAGGTTTAGCCCGTCTTTGGCAACTTCCGCCTCAGATGGCATATCTGGTAAATGCTGATTTTGATCGATGTAGGTTTTTACATCGGTTAAGGATGGGAGTTGATAATCTTTTTTGAAAACGTAATCGGGCCAGTTGGCGATTTCTACTTTTATTTGTTTGGAACGGATGTTGCCGTTTACAGATAGGGCCTCACGAGGTGTGGTTGTGCCTATCCCAACATTTCCAGATCCATCTATTACTAAATCATTACCATAATACCATTGAGATCCGGTTCCAAGTTTGTTAAACATCCGCCTTGTACCTAAAATCATTTGCCCTGTCGCGTCTTGTGTATTTGAATTTCCCGCTACTGTAATTATTCTTGCTTGTCCCCATAAGTTAGTGCCATCTGTATTGGCCGGGATAACAAATTCCAGTTGAGCCCCGGACGTTGTAGACCGACTACCCGTATTTGCCTGGATTGCCAGATCATTTCCGCTGATACCAACATTATTACCTCCATCTGTTGAAACACCGCTGCCGGATAAATGAAGAAGTGCGAGTGGAGCTGACGTGCCGATTCCCACATTCCGTGCAAAAAAACCCTGCCCGTCAGCCCTTACACTGAAGTTAAGCGTGCCATTTGTTATACCATCATAGTAATAGTTTGCAGCATTATTATTATTGTCTGTTATTGCCCGGAAAATCCCCGCGGGGTAATAATAACCTGTGCCTAATTGATGCCCTGTAAAAAATGTTTGCCCATTTGAGGTTTGGGCTACTATTTTGGTATTACTATTTAATATATCATTAGTAGCATCAACCGTAACGTTTTTGGTTTGCGCATCAGCAAAATGTATACTGGTTAAACCGGCCAGCATTAGCAGTAAAGCTTTTTTCATATATCTATTTATTTTGTTTTTTTAAATCTTGTACTTGTTTTTTTAATTCGTTGATCTCTTCTTTCGCTTCTATCATATACAGCGTCATTTCCTCCATCTTTTTTACCAGCAGCTTATTCATCTCGCCCAGGTTAAGGCCATTTTTGGCAACTTCCGCTTCAGATGGCATATCCGGTAAATGCTGATTTTGGTCGATGTAGGTTTTTACATCGGTGAGGGATGGGAGTTGGTAATCTTTTTTGAAAACGTAGTCGGGCCAGTTGGCGTAAAGCTTCACGGTCATGGAGGTTGCTATGGCACTGCCATTTACAGCAAGTTTATAACCTTTGGGATCTATTGTACCTATGCCAACATTACCCAATGCGGTTCCATCAGATTTGGTACCCAAAATCGTATTGCCATCTAATGATTTAATAATATCTAAATCTCCCCCATCCGCATTTAAATTAACCCCACCCCCGTATTGATATACGCCCCTTATTGCCCAGTTTAGTGCCCCCGTAGGCCCAGAAAAGCCAAGATTGGTAATACTAACATTATTCTTAGTTGGGAAAACTGGCTCTAATACTGCTTTTATATTGCCATTTACCATCGCGCTGCCGTTTACGGCAAGTTGATAGCCGGCCGGTATAGAATTGGTATTAATACCCACCGTACCATTGGTAAAGACATAAAAATTATCATTTGAATTTATAGCCTTATTGGCCACAGTTGCGTTGAACCCCTGGATTCTGATTATTCCCAGATCTGAGCCAACTCCGGCAAATACATTACTACCGTTGCCACTGTGCTTAATCAGGAATACCGGATTATCGGTACCATACTGATCACCATTTTTGATCAGCGTCAAAGCGGTATTGAATTTATTTGCTCCAGCCCCGATCTGGCTGTTTACAGATACATCCAGCTGTGCCTGAGGTGTAGAAGTGCCAATACCAACGTTACCTGTATTGGTGTTATTAATATTTGTGCCATTGGTCCATTGCGCATGTAAGAATTGCGAAACTGATAAAAGAATAATAAGTGTAAAAGATAGTTTTTTCACGATGAGTAATAGTTTATTTGGGAGATAAAAAAAATGTAATTAGAACTTTGTTCCGCTCAAAAAAATTAACATAACAGGCATAACAACCATTTTATGGCTATGCTGAATGAGTTAAAATCAGGAATTGTGTGGGTTGTATCTTAAGAGTACTGATGAGATAGTTTCATGTTATTGTGATAGGGGTTAAGGTGGTTAAATAGGTTGTAGGTAAAAGGTATTAGGAATTGTAATATGATTTTATTTGTGTGATAAAAATAATATATTTTATTTAATATAAAATGTGCTTTTAACATTTTTTTTAAAATTTACTTGATATGTTTAATTCAAAACTTCGTGGGTCCTCACAACCGGGATACATACAAAGTTACGCAGCCCCTGCCATACCTATGGTGACACTACTTTGTCAGTAGATGATTTTATTCCTGATTTGGCCTGGGGACACAGCGCGGGCAAAAGCGCAGCGTACCTGTAACTATTCAGTTTAATAGGAATCAGATTTGTTTGTTTTAGCCCATTGGATAAGATGGTACCCCAAAGGTGCTTTTAAGGGAACACTTAAGTGAACCAACAGGACAAGAACGCAACGCCGGGAGGCAGACTACGGTGATAGTTCGGTTAAAAAAAGCATCATGTAATATTTCTATATTTTTCTCGATTTTTTTTAATAATTTCTATTCTTTATATCAATTATTGTCCATTTTAGTTAACTTAAATGAACATATTTTCCCGGATGCAGATTGGCTTAACCGTTGGCCCAAAATTCCAGCCAATTTTTTTTCTTACACCCGGTTTACTTTCCCTCAGCAACAATCCTCCCAAATTTTAATACTTTTGACTACGGACTTAAAACTCCAGACTTTCGGCTTTATGAAAGACCTCGCGTACCTCAACAAATTCTTTTACAAATACCGCTGGCGATTAATTCCCGGTGTGCTGTTTGTAATTATATCCAATGTTTTTGGCGTACTGCCCGCCCAGGTTATCCGCGTAGCCTTTGACCTGGTTACCGAAAACATCGGCGCTTACCAGCTTTTCGCGGGTTTTAACCGCCAGGGTATGATCTATGATATCTTTGGCAGCAGCCTGATGCTTTTCGGCGTGTTGGTATTGCTGCTGGCCCTGCTGAGGGGGCTTTTCCTGTTTTTTATGCGGCAAACCATCATCCTCATGTCGCGCCATATTGAGTACGATCTGAAGAACGAAATTTACGGTCACTACCAGCGCCTTTCCCTGGCCTTCTACCGCCGCCACAATACCGGCGATCTGATGAACCGCGTTACCGAGGATGTAAGTCGCGTACGTATGTACCTGGGTCCGGGTATTATGTATACCATAAATACGGTGGTGCTGTTTATCCTGGTGATATACGCCATGCTTACGGTGAATGTAAGGCTGGCCATATTTTCGGTATTGCCGCTGCCTATATTGGCGGGCATCATTTACTATGTAAACAATGTGATCAATTACCGCAGCGAGCAGATCCAGCAGCGGTTATCGGGCCTGTCCAGCTTTGTGCAGGAAAATTTTTCGGGCATCAGGGTCATCAAATCATATGTGCGCGAAGGTTTTGTTCGTAAAAACTTCGCAGCCGAAAGTGAGAACTATAAAACCCACTCCATGGCTTTGGCCCGGGTGCAAGCTTTGTTTTATCCTATTATGCTGTTGCTGGTGGGTTTAAGCAACGTAATTACCATGTACGTTGGCGGGGTTGAGGTAATGAAGGGAAACATTACATCGGGTAACATTGCCGAATTTATTGTGTATTTAAATATGCTTACCTTCCCGGTGATCTCCCTGGGCTGGGTAACTTCACTCATCCAGCGCGCGGCGGCCTCGCAAAAACGGATCAACGAGTTTTTGCAACAGCAGCCCGAAATTATTTCGATCAAAGCGCCGGTACATACCCTTAAAGGCGCGCTTGAGTTTAATAATGTATCATTTACTTACCCGGATACCGGTATACAAGCTTTAAAAAATGTTTCCTTTAAGGTTGATCCGGGGCAAATGGTGGCAATTATTGGTCGTACAGGTTCGGGTAAATCAACCATTGCCAATTTGGTAATGCGGATGTACGATGTCACCGGCGGCGAAATAACTGCAGATGATATTCCCTTGCAGCAATTTAACCTGGAGGGCTACCGGTCGCAGATCGGTTTTGTGCCGCAGGAGGTTTTCCTGTTCTCGGATACCATAGCCAATAATATAGCCTTCAGTGCCGATGTGCTTGATTTGCCGGTTGTGGAGCAGGCTGCTAAGGATGCCGCTGTTTATAATAACATTATGGAACTGGAACACGGTTTTACAACCCTGATAGGGGAACGCGGTGTAACGCTATCCGGAGGTCAAAAGCAGCGTGTATCAATAGCGAGGGCCATTTTTAAGCATCCACAGATCCTGATATTTGATGATTGCCTATCGGCAGTGGATACCCGTACCGAGGAAGAGATACTGAATAACCTGGGTCGCGTGATGCAGGGTAAAACGAGTATTATCATTTCGCACCGCATATCAACCATTAAGAATGCTGATAAGATATTGGTGATGGACAAAGGCCAAATTGTAGAGCACGGCAACCACGAATACCTGATGCAGCTTAAGGGTACCTATTTTGATCTGTACGAAAAACAACTGCTTGAAGAAGAGCAGGACGCTTAATAATTAAAATCAGACACAAGGAATTGCCTGTTTTGTTTTAAAATGCGCAATAAAATTCAATAAAATACTTGCAGTTTGAAATTTTATTTATATTTATGCCAACCAAAACTAATTACAGGTATATTCATTATGGGAGATTTTGACAATAGAGAGCGGGAAGAGGTATTTTCAAAGAAGGTGAGAGCCGGGAAGAGGACATATTTTTTTGATGTAAAAGCAACCCGATCAAACGACTACTATGTTACTATAACAGAAAGCAAGAAACGTTTGGAGGATGGTGTTTTTATAAAACACAAGATATTTTTATATAAAGAAGATTTTGAAAAATTTGCCGAAGGGTTAAAAGATACTGTTGACTACATTAAGGCAAACCAGGACGTTGTTGAAAAACGCTACGAATACGGCGAAAACGCCGAAATTGCCAAAGCAGCTGCCGATGAAGATTTCTCATTCGAGATATAACACTGAACAACCACTAAACTAATATTACAAGAAAACCCTGCTTTTGGCGGGGTTTCTTTGTTTTAATCCTATTCCGTTTTAAGGTTTAGTATCAATAAACCTGAGTAACACCCTGGTAATTTTATCCCTAAAGCAGCGTGCCCTTCATTAAAATTACCGCAACGGTAAAATAAATAATAAGGCCGGTAACATCAACCAGTGTAGCCACAAACGGTGCGGATGAGGTGGCAGGGTCGGCTCCCAGTTTTTTCAATATCAGCGGGAGCATTGATCCGGCTAATGATCCCCATAAAACCACACCTACCAGGGCACAGCCTACAGTTAAACCAACCAGTATCCAGTACGGGCCATAAATAGGCGAAAATAATGTCCAGATGTATATGCGCATGAAACCTATCAATCCAAGGGTTAAGCCAAGCATAAGGCCCGATAGTAGTTCGCGGCGCATAACCCGCCACCAGTCGGTCACAGTAACTTCGCCTAATGCCATGGCCTGTATAATAAGGGTTGATGCCTGCGAGCCACTGTTACCGCCGCTTGATATAATAAGCGGGATAAACAAGGCCAACACAACAGCTTTGGCAATTGATTTTTCAAAAAAGCCCATCGCGGTAGCGGTAAGCATTTCGCCAAGAAACAGGATGATCAGCCAGCCGACGCGTTTTTTTACCAGCAGGAATAAATTAATATCCAGGTATGGTTCATCCAGTGCCTCGGTACCACCTATCTTTTGAATATCTTCTGTATACTCTTCGTTAGCTATCCATAAAATGTCATCAATGGTTACTATGCCAAGCAAAATATTTTCCTTATCAACCACGGGCAGTGCTGTGCGGTTGTTCATCCTGAAAATATTGATAGCTTCTTCCTGCGGATCACTGGCACTCAGGGCAATCAGGCGGCCATCCATCAGGTCGTTTACCTTTGTTTCGGGTTTCACCAGCAATATCTCGCGAATCCGGATATCATCCAGCAACTGGCCGTTTTCATCTATAACATAAATTACATCAATCGTCTCGGAGTTTTTACCGTAACGACGGATGTGCGATAATACACGGGTAACATCCCATGTTTTTTTTACGGCAATGTAATCTGGCGTCATCAAACGGCCAACGCTGTCCTCTTCATACCCTAAAAGCGATAGTGCTTCCTTGCGGTTTTCGGGCGATAGATGCAGGATTAGTTTTTGAACGGCATCACCATGCAATTCACTAAAAAGGGATGTGCGGTCATCGGGAGGGAGCTCATTTATAAGTTCTTCAACTTTTTGACCCGAAAGCTTTTTGATAATACGTTCCTGCGTTGGGAAATCCAATATACGGAACACGTTAACGGCACGATTAAGAGAAAGGATCTCGATAAAAAGGGGGCCGTGTTCAGGAAGTTCATCAATCAGTTCTTCAACATCCGATATATTAAGGTTGTTCAAATATTCCTGTAATTCGGTATTGTCTTCCTTTTCCAGTAGTAATTCTATTTGCTCAACCATCTCTTCCATAAAAAGCCCTCGTTTTTTACATCTTATTATAAACCGTTTTCCGTTTTTTAACGATGGCAAAAGTCGTTTATTTTTTCAAATTATTAGGCAAAAATTTCTGTTATCTTTGCAGCCTTTAAGCCCCACCCAACCCTCCCCGGAAGGGAGGGCTATTTTAACACAAATAACATAGGAAGTCTCCCCTTCCGGGGGAGATTTAGAGGGGGCTTATTTAATTTTTAACAAAATGGGTTTACAATGTGGGATAGTGGGTTTACCAAATGTGGGCAAATCAACACTTTTTAATTGCTTATCAAATGCCAAGGCGCAGGCGGCAAATTTTCCGTTTTGCACTATTGAGCCAAACGTAGGCGTAATTACTGTGCCGGATGAGCGCTTAACAACACTTACCGAGATAGTTAAACCGAAGGCCATTGTGCCCAACGTTATCGAAATTGTTGATATTGCCGGCCTTGTAAAAGGTGCCAGCAAAGGCGAAGGGTTGGGTAACCAGTTTTTGGCCAATATACGCGCTACAAACGCTATTATCCACGTTTTGCGTTGCTTTGATAATGATAACGTGATACATGTTGACGGCTCTGTTGATCCTATTCGCGATAAAGAGATCATTGATACCGAATTGCAGTTGAAAGATTTGGATTCAATTGAAAAAAAGATCCAGAAAGTTGAAAAAATGGCCAAAACCGGTGGCGACAAAGAGGCAAAAAAAACCTTTGATGTTTTAACCGTTTATAAAAATCACTTGCTTTCTGGTAAATCGGCCCGTACTGCTCCGGTGGCCGAAGAGGATAAAGAATACATTGCTGATATATGGTTACTTACTGCCAAACCGGTAATGTACGTTTGTAATGTTGATGAAGGATCTGTAAGTACCGGTAACGCTTATGTTGAAAAAGTGAAAGCTGCCGTTGCTGATGAAAAAGCCGAAGTGCTGATCATATCGGCACAAATAGAAGCTGAGATTGCCGAACTTGAATCATACGAGGAGCGCCAGATGTTTTTGAACGACCTGGGTTTAACAGAATCGGGCGTTAACAAGCTGATTAAAGCCGCTTACCGTTTGCTTAACCTGGCTACCTATTTTACCGCAGGTGTGCAGGAAGTGCGCGCCTGGACAATTACCCAGGGCTTTACCGCGCCACAGGCGGCTGGTGTTATTCATACCGATTTTGAAAAGGGCTTTATCCGCGCCGAGGTTACTAAATACGATGATTTTGTAAAATACAATGGTGTTGAGGCTACGATAAAAGAAAACGGTAAGCTGGGTATTGAAGGTAAAACCTACATTGTGCAGGATGGCGACATAATGCATTTCAGGTTTAATGTTTAGCCTCTTGACTGTGGAAGGGAGATAAGAAAAAGGAACATGAATATAGGTGAGAAACCTGGAAGTTTTAGTTTCTTACCCTGTTGACTCTTAATAAGAAGGAGCCGTCTCATAATTAAATATGAGGCGGTTTTTTGCTTTTAATAGGTTTCGGTTTTAGAAAATTATGAGTCAATCCTTTACCAAATGGACGAACTTATGTAACGGCCTGATTTGAGATGAAAAGTTTCTTCGATATTCCAAAGGCGTTTTTCCTGTTAATGCTTTGAAATGCCGGTTAAAATTAGAAAGGTTTCCGAATCCTGAATTATAACAGATCACCACTGTGCTAAAATCCTTTTCGCGCAGCAGTTTGCAGGCATAATTGATCCTTACTTCCATCAGGAACTCAAAATAGCTTCTATTAGTCCGCAATTTAAAATAGCGGCAAAAAGCGTTCGGACACATGTAGATGATGTCTGCTACGTCTTTCAGTTTGATCGTTTTTGTAAAATTATTCAGCGTGTATATATAGATCTTGGATAGTCGCTGTTCATCAATCTTATTATAGGCATGTTTATCCGGACGTTCGGTTATAAACCGGGAAGTTTTGCAGGTGGCGATGGTTGTAAAGAGTTTAATCAGCAACGAAAAATGTTCATAGGCAGGTGTATTCATTATCATCACCATCATGTCCTTCACAAGTTCCTGATCGTGGCTTTGTATCGTCATTCCTCTTTGGCAGTCGGCAAATAATTGATTCAATGTGTCATTCTCCGGCAGGTTTAAAAAACTTTCTCCCCAGGTATGAGGGTCAAAATGTAGGGTAATAAGCCTTAACGGAATTGAAATCTTCCCCCGGTTCATCAATTCATTCTGAAACCTGAACGTATCAAACTTAAACATGTGCGGTACATTTCCGCCTATTAAGATCATGGTATTGGCTTTAACCTGTTCAAACTGATCGCCAATCAGCAAGGTTCCCTCTCCTTCCGCTATATAGATCAATTCAAGCTCGGCATGATAATGAAAATCGTTGAACGCATGGTACAACTTACTTTCCACAACGTTGAAAGAATTTGTATTCTCTTTAAAAAATGGGTAGAATATAGTTTTCATTATATTATGCTAACCTTAATTTTAATATAATAAAGAATATAGGTTAATATAGTATCATTTTTTATTATTATTTACAAATGAAGACTTTTTTTAGATAAGTAGTTTTGATTAAACGAAATATTTATGGAAACAGCAAAATTTATCCTGAAATTAACCGAGGCTTCGATTAACGATATTGAAACTGTTGGCGGAAAAAATGCCTCGTTGGGCGAGATGCTTCAAAATTTGAGCGGGTTTGGGATAAATATTCCCGACGGGTTCATTATAACCGCTGCAGCCTACTATCATTTTATCACTTCCAATAAACTGGATGAAAGAATAAAACAAATTGTTGCAGGCACCAACGTGGATGATATGCAGGAATTAATGCAATGTGGTGCAAGTATCCGTAAGCTAATTCAGGATGGTCTGTTTCCGGATGACCTGAAAGCCCAAATCGCCGAAGGCTATGTAAACCTCTGTGCACAATATGATCAGCCCGATGTTGATGTCGCTGTCAGGTCATCTGCTACAGCCGAGGATTTGCCCGATGCATCGTTTGCGGGTCAGCAGGATACCTATTTAAATATAAGCGGCGAAGAAGGTCTTTTAATTGCCATAAAAAATTGCTTTGCCTCCCTGTTTACCGATAGAGCTATCAGTTACCGGAAGATGTTTGGCTATGATGATTTTTTGATCGGCTTATCGGTCTGCATTCAAAAAATGGTCCGGTCTGATAAGGGTGTGTCGGGTGTAGCTTTTTCACTGGACACCGAAAGTGGATTTAAGGATGCCGTGATCATTAACGGTTCATACGGGCTTGGAGAAATGATTGTACAAGGCTCCATCAGCCCCGATGAATTTATTGTGTTCAAGCCCTTACTCAAAATGGGTTTCCAATCAATTATTGAAAAAAAGCTGGGCAGTAAACACCAGAAGATGATTTACGGTAATAGTGCAGCTGAAAGAGTGCAGGTAATTAAAACCGATAAAGCTGATGCCGAGCGCTTTTGCCTCACAGACGAACAAGTACTGCAGCTGAGTAAATGGGTTGTAATCATAGAAGATTATTATTCCGCACTCAAAGGCAAATGGTGCCCTATGGATGTGGAATGGGCGGTTGATGGCCTGTCGGGGCAGCTTTTTATTGTACAGGCCAGGCCCGAAACGATACATTCCCGCAGGGAGGATGGCTCCATTATCGAATTTAAGATTAATGATGACAACCGGCATGAAAAGGTTGTATTAAAAGGTATAGCCGTAGGCGACAAAATAGCATCCGGCAGGGTGCACTTACTGGAAGGCCTTGAAAAACAAAATATCCATGACATAAATTTTCAGCCAGGGGATATCATGGTTACAGATATGACCGATCCGGACTGGGAGCCCGTAATGAAAAAAGCGGCAGCCATCGTCACCAATAAAGGCGGCCGCACATGCCATGCTGCCATAGTGGCCCGCGAATTAGGGGTTCCGGCAATAGTAGGGTGCGAAAATGCCACCGAACTATTGAAAACCGGCCAGCTGATAACAGTGTCCTGTGCCGAAGGAGAGGCTGGTATCATATATGAAGGCATCATTTCTTTTGATAAAGTGGAGCATAGTCTCAAAGATCTTCCGGAAACCACCACACCGGTAATGATGAATGTGGCATCGCCGGATATGGCTTTTCATTATGCGCATTACCCAAACAAGGGCGTTGGTTTGGCCAGGGAAGAATTTATCATCAACAACTATATCAAGGTGCATCCTATGGCTTTGCTTAAGCATGAGCAGCTAAACGATACTGCCTTAACCGAACATATTGCCGGGGTAACGAAGGGTTACGAAAATGGGGAGGCGTTTTTTATTGAAAAGCTATCATACGGTATTGCAAAAATTGCGGCTGCCTTTTACCCTAATAAAGTAATTGTAAGATTTTCGGATTTTAAGACCAACGAATATTTCAATATGCCGGGAGGTAAATACTTTGAGCCGGTAGAGGAAAATCCGATGATTGGCTGGCGGGGTGCATCACGTTACTATTCTGAGGTGTACAAGGAAGCTTTCGGGATGGAATGCAAAGCCATAAAGAAAGTACGGGAGGTGATGGGCCTGGATAATGTTGTGGTGATGATACCCTTTTGCCGTACGGTTAATGAATTGCTTATGGTTTACAATACCATGGATAGTTTTGGCTTAAAGAGAGGCGAAAATAAGCTGGAGGTTTTTTTAATGGCCGAAGTTCCATCAAACGTGATATTAGCCAGGCGATTCGCGGCGCATATTGATGGATTTTCTATTGGCTCGAATGACCTTACCCAATTGGTATTGGGGCTCGACCGGGATTCATCGCTGGTAGCAGGTTTATATAATGAGCGTAATGAGGCTGTAAAAATGATGATCTCTTTCCTGATACGTGTAGCTAAAGAAATGAAGGTAAAAGTGGGAATCTGCGGCCAGGGACCATCCGATTTTCCAGATTTTGCCCAGTTCCTGGTTGAAGAAGGAATTGATACCATTTCTGTAACCCCCGACTCGTTCATGAAAACGGTTAAAGCGATCAGGCAGATAGAAGATGAGCTAAAGTTGAAGCACATCAGCTTCCCGGATGAGTTTATTGGCGCTCATTCAATACCAGAGAACAGTTTGGTTTAATCATAAATGCGTAAATCAAATGAAAGAAATTAAAATCTTAGATAGTGATGGGGCATTTAGGACACCGGGGGTTAACCATGTGTTTGCCTGCAACTTATTGGAAGTCAATAAAAAAAGGATTGCTCTTTTTGCAGCAATCCTTTGGTAGCAATGTAGTCGCATTTAGTGCTCCCGACGAGATTCGAACTCATATCGATGGTACCGGAAACCATAATTCTATCCGTTGAACTACGGGAGCATTTGCGCAAATATAGGAAATTGATTTAAACCATATGTGATTTTGATAGCTATAAAGTTATTGGCAAATTCTCTTTTAATTTTTTCAATTGGCCGATATGCTTCTTCGTCTTTAAGATATCTGTAGGCAACTATATAAACACGCGACCAATAGCGTTCAAAAAGTTGATTTTTAAATCCTAAGCACAGCCAAAAAAACGGGTATTGAGCCAAAACGCCCTGCTATGATTTTACACATGGCAGAGCGTTTTTAATAAATAGGTATCCTTTCTCTGTTTTTATTCTTCCAGCGTCTATTCTGCAAGGCTGATACCCCAGGTGTCAACGTTCGGGATAGCTGTACAGGTAGTAGGGTTGCGTGAGTAGTTTTCTACTCAATTGTAACAATAATGGTATGGTCAATTCAGCATACCAATTAGCTTTTTTGTGCAATTAAACCAATAAAAATTAAGTCGAAGTTAGCGTTGTCATATCCATCCAATAAAAAAACCTATGATAATGTATAAGAAACACCTTCAGATTTATTTAAAAAGTATTAGCGTCAGGATAGCTTTTGTATTTATTGTTTTATCGTTATTTTCTTCAACAATACTTTTAGCAAATACTATAACAGTGTCTTCTATTGCCGATTTGCAAAAGGCCATTAATAAGGCTCAACCTGGTGACCTGATTACCCTTACTGATGGCGTTTATACAACAACAGAGGATATTATTGTTAATAATAAAGGTACTGAGAAGGAGCCCATAACAATTACCGCACAAAACTTAGGCAGGGCGGAAATTACTGGGAAAGGTGGCTTTAGCCTGATGAACCCGGCAGCATATATTGTTATACGGGGCTTTAAATTTACACATGCCGCCGGCCGTGCAAAAACAGGCGTAGGTACAAGCTATTGCCGTTTTACACAAAATCTTTTTGAAAACCCGGGTGATGGCGAGGAACTGACCGTTGCCGGCAGCGACCAGGAAATTGATTATAATACCTTTCAAAATAAAAATGCCATGGGACGGTTTATCGCTATCCGTGGCGAAGGGAAGCAAATTGCCGAAAGATTGCATATTCATCATAACTATTTTAACAATTTTGCCAGCCAGGGCGGTAAAAACGGTGCCGAAGCGCTTCAGTTTGGGTTAAGCGGTTTTAGTTTATCATCAAGCAATAGTATTGTTGAGTATAATTTATTTGAAAAGTGCCAGGGCGAGAATGAATTGATCTCGGTTAAAGCGTCGGCGGTAACACTCAGGTATAATACCATTCGGGATTGTCCGGCTCAGTTTACTTTACGCCATGGCAACAAAAGTTTGGTTTACGGCAATTATTTCTTCAATACGCCGGGACTTCGCATTTTTGGTGACGACCACCTGATCTATAGTAATTATTTTGAAAATTGCAGTTCGGCCATGGTAATTGGTAATGGCGACGGTGAAGTAGCTGATGGTGCACAGCTAACCGCTCATGACCGGCCCGACAGGATATTGATTGGATTTAACACGCTGATTAACAATAAGGAAAATATTATTCAAACAGAACGGAAGAATGGAATGGGAGCCACTTATGTTAAAGTGGTCAATAATATTATTCAGGGTGGGGGATCTGCGGCCGCTATTTCAGGGCCTTATACCAACCCGCAGTGGGCAGGCAATATTTTGTACAATGTAAAGGATGCCGGTAATATACCCGCTGAGGGTTATAAAACAGTTGATCCTAAACTGGTTAAAACATCTTCAGGTACTTATCACCTTCAATCCGGCAGCCCTGCCATTGATCATGCAACTGCATCTTATCCCGGCGTTAATGTTGATATGGACGGGCAGCCCCGTATTGCACCTTTTGATATCGGGGCAGATGAGCTTAGCACTGCAACTGTTAAAGCACATGTTTTTGATGCTGCAGATGTAGGTTATTACGCTAAGCATTAAGCACAAAAGAATTATTTATATCAATGAAAAATATTACTGCATTCATCCTATGCTGGTTAATTGCTGTTAACACATTTGCGCAAAAAGGAACAAGCCAGTGGGTTTATCGTGGTACTAATGGCAAACTGGTTTATAAAACCACGCCAACCGGCGATAAGATCATGGATTTTTCGCAAGCCGGTTATATGGGTGGTGGTGTGGCGTTGCCTGTTGTGCCCGTAAAATGTTTGGTAAAACCATCAGGCGGAAACGATGATACTCAATTAATTCAGAACGCCATTAACCAGGTGGCGGCAATGCCATTAAAGAATGGATTTAGAGGAGCAGTGGAGCTGGCTCCTGGAGTATTTATTTGTTCTGGTTCAATCATTTTGTCAACCCCTGGAATAGTATTGCGGGGTAGTAATAGTAGTGGAACCGGAAGAACTACAATAAAAATGGTTGGTAGCCCTCATACTGCTATAATAATTGGCCGAGGCAACATAAATGTGCCATTAGGAAAAACAGAAAGATCAGATAGCGATATTGTAAACACCATCAAAACCTTAATTACCGATGCTTATGTACCGTCGGGCGCAATAGCTTTTACTGTGGCGGATGTGTCTGGATTTGCAATTGGAGATACCATAGTCATTAACAGACCGGTAACCGAAAACTGGGTTCATTTTATGGGAATGGATAATATGACCCGCGAGGGTAAATCGCAAACATGGATCAAAACAGGCGCAACGGGTATTAGCAAAAGAAGGATTACAGCCATTTCGAGCAACAAATTAACCGTGAATATCCCGCTTGCTGATTCTTATGATTCCAGGTTTTTAAATACGCCAGGTATTGAGGTTGTAAAAGTAAAGTCTGTACCGCGTGTTACACAGGTTGGGATAGAAAATATTCATATCCAATGCCCGCCCCTCGAAATTGATTACGGACATGCCCCCTATGCCGGTATACGCGTTGGCGGTGATGACTGCTGGGTTAAAAATGTGTTTTGCGAAGAAACAATGAATACAACTGTGCTTGCCGGCAGCAGGATCACTATGGAAAAGGTTATTGTTAAGCATACTTATGCAAATCTTGGCGCATCTAAACCAACGGATTTTAGTTTGGAAGGGAGCGAAAACCTGATTGACCGTTGCGAAATTACAGGTGGCAATACTTATTTTGTTTGGACATCTTCATTAATTCCGGGGCCTAATGTTTTGCTTAATTGCACTTTTAAGGGTATAGGCAGTCGCATACAGCCCCACCAACGATGGGCTACCGGCCTATTGGTTGATAACTGTACGGTACCTGATGGAGGTATAGATTTTATGAATCGTGGTGCCGCAGGCTCTGGCCACGGCTGGACGATGGGCTGGGCCGTTGCCTGGAATTGCGTTGCCAAAACATATATAATCCAAAACCCGCCTGGTGCAGTAAACTGGGCTATCGGATGTATTGGCAAAAGGGAGCAAACAGCAAGACTGTTTGATAGCAGTCCGGTTTTAGCGGAAGGTAACTTTGATTCTCACGGGTTTCCGGTTGCTATACAAAGCCTTTACCTGGCACAGCTGGCAGATAGGCTGGGAATAACAGGATTAAGAAATATAGGTTATGCGGCGAACACAGTGCGCATGTTTCCTAATAAACAAGTAAAAGCCTCTCCGGTTGAAACAGATTATAATAAACCACCCGGTTTAAACCTGGCGCTAAACCGCCCGGTAAACACCAGCAATGTTAAAGGCAATTCCCGTGAATTTGGTGGAGAGAAAGCAATTGACGGAAACAGCAACACTTATTGGTGTGCAGACGAGGGCGTAACAAAGGCTACGATTGAGATTGATATGGAAGGCCCTGTTGACCTCAATACCTTTCAATTCAGCGAGGCGCTGGGACAGCATATAAACAGCTATAAAATTGAAGCGATGGTAAATAGCGACTGGAAATTATTAGCTGGAGGGAGTGGAGTGGTTGGAAAGAAACAGACCCTGAAATTTCCGGCCACAACAGCCTGGAAAGTTAAACTGACTATACTTAAAGCCAGCGGACCTATCGCAATAAACAATTTGGGCCTGTATCTTGAGCAAACAGGCCCGAAGAGCAAAATATGACCCTACTATAACGTTTTCGTAGATTATTACCGATCCGAGGTGGTACCAAACATCATCGTGCTTGTATCTTAGGGTAAGAGCGGTGCAAACGCGTGCTCATAACCAATTAGCATAATTGCAAATCATTATAAACCATAGCGGTAACCCGCTAAAAAGTAAACCAATATGAAAAAACATTTTATAGCTTGTTTGCTATTGCTATTATTTACGCATACTGTTTTTGCTCAAAAAGAGCTTACCCGAGACGAACGTATGAAATGGTGGCGCGAAGCCCGTTTCGGAATGTTTATTCACTGGGGCGATTATGCCGGATTGGGAGGCGTATACAAGGGGCATGAGGTAGGACGTGGAGGAGAGTGGATCATGAACAGGGGTAAAATCCCGGTAGCCGAATACCAACAGTACGCTAAAAAGTTTAATCCTGTAAAATACAATCCGGACGCCTGGGTAAAACTGGCTAAAGAGGCAGGCATGAAATACATTGTGATAACTGCAAAGCATCATGATGGTTTTGCCATGTTTAAATCAAACGCCAGTAAATGGAATATTGCCGACGCTACACCTTATGGTAAAGATGTTTTAAAACCATTAGCTGCAGCTTGCCGCAAATATGGTATTAAACTGGGCTTTTATTATTCACAGGCCCAGGACTGGAATAACCCCGGTGGTGCAGCGGCACGTAAAATAAGCAGCGAAGGCTGGGCAAACCCCGATTCGGCAAAGATTGATGCCTATACCAAAGAGAACAGCGGCCATTGGGACCCTGCACAAACCTCAAACACTATGGCTCAATATATTGATAAAGTAGCCGTACCGCAGGTAAAAGAGCTGCTTACTAATTATGGCGATGTTGCTGTAATTTGGTGGGATACGCCAACAGCAATGACGGACGAGTTTGCGCAAAAACTTCAGGACGTGTTAAAACTACAGCCCAATATCATCACCAACGACCGGCTTAAACGCCCCAATTTTGCCGGCGATTATAAAACACCCGAACAAAAGATCCCTAACCTTAGTGAGCTTGACGGAAAAGACTGGGAAACCTGCATGACCATGAATGGAACCTGGGGTTATAAAAGTTACGACCATAAGTGGAAAACCGCCGAAACGTTGATCCACAACTTAGTTGATATAGCTTCAAAAGGTGGAAATTACCTGTTAAATGTTGGTCCCACTGCCGAGGGCGAGTTCCCGCAGGAAAGCATAACTACTTTAAAAAAGATGGGCGAATGGATGAAGGTAAACAGCGAAGCAATATACGCTACCAAGGCAAGCCCGTTACAACCGCTAAGCTGGGGGCGTTGCACCCTTAAGCCCTATGGTAAAAATACAATCCTGTATTTTTCCGTATTTAACTGGCCCGCCGATGGTAAACTGGTAATTCCAGGGTTAAAAAATGAAGTTGTTAGTGCTAAAATGCTTGACGGGGGCGGCAGTTTAAAAACCGGGGCTAATAATGATGGCGTAACTATAAATGTAACCGATAAGGCTGTTGATGGTATTGCCACAGTAATTAAGCTTGTGGTTAAGGGAGATGTGAATACCCAAACAGGCAAACTTGCTGGTGAAATAAAAACCGGGGCGCTTGATTAATAATTTGAACTATTGTTAATGGTAAATTAAGTTAAATGAAACCACAATTGTTAAAAGTATCTTCTGGTCCGGCTCAGTCCTTTAGCGTACGGCGCGACCTGGTTCCTTCTATTAATAACAAATGGCATTATCACCCGGAAGTTGAGTTGATCCACTTTGAAAAAGGTAGCGGAACCCAATTTATAGGTGATAATATACGGCAGTTTAACACCGGCGATATTGTAATGGTAGGATCATATCTGCCGCATTACTGGCGGTTTGATGATATCTATTTTTCCAGGGAAAATAGTGCCGAAGTTGATATCAGGGTTGCTCATTTTTGCGAAAATTTTTGGGGAAATGATTTTTTGCAACTCCCAGAGAACAAAATGATAAAAACTGTTCTGGAAAAAGCCAGGCGTGGGATACAAATTACCGGAAAAGCAAAAAAAGCTATTGCCGAAATTATGGGAAGGCTGCTTGTAGCCGAAGGGGCAAAAAGAATATTATTATTGATGGAGGTATTAAATGCCATTGCCGAATGTGACCAGGCCGATAGTTTATCATCAATAGGATTTAGCCCGAATGTTGAGGAGTCGCGAAATGACAGCATCAATGTTATTTATGAGTATTCACTGGCCAACTTTAAAAATAAAATACATATGGATGAACTTGCCGAATTGGCTGGGGTTAGTCCAAACTCATTTTGCCGGTATTTTAAATCGCGCACGCACAAAACCTATTCTAAATTTTTGCTGGAGATTAAAGTTGGGCATGCCTGTAAATTACTTATAGAAAACAGGCTGCCCTTAAAGCAATTATGTTATGAAAGCGGCTTCAACAATTTTGCAAATTTTCATAAATATTTTAAACGGATTACCGGCAAAAGCCCTTTAAATTATCAAAGAGAGTTTATCCAGGTAAAATCAACCTCTTTATATGAATAAATTAGTACTATATATTTACCTGGTACTTTTTTTTGTCGGTGCTGCTGCAAGCGCGCAAACCGGTAAAGAAATAATAACTATAACAACAAAAAACACAAGTGTAGTACTTAAAGTAGGTGCCAATAACAGGGTATACCAGGCATACCTGGGGAAACGGTTTTTAAATCAAACAGATAATAGCTTAATCCCCAATAATAAACATGAAGCCTATATTACCGGGGGGATGGAAGACCTGTTACAACCCGCCATCCGCTTAATTCATAGCGACGGTAACCCATCGCTCGAGCTAAGGTATGTAAATCACACAACAAAAAATTTAGACGAAAATATTTCAGAAACCAACATATTGTTGCAGGATCCCAAATATCCGGTGCAGGTAATATTGCATTACCAGGCTTTTAATAAGGAGGATATCATAAAATCGTGGGCCGAAATAAAAAATGATGAAAAAGGTGAAATAACCTTGGAAAATTACGCTTCATCTATGTTGCATTTTGAGGCTAAAGATTATTGGCTTACGCAGTTTCACGGCGATTGGGCCTCTGAAATGAAAATGCAGGAAAGCAAGCTTACAAGCGGTGTAAAAGAGATAGACAGTAAATTAGGCACCCGTGCAGATATGTACCAAACCCCGGTATTTTTCCTCGCACTAAATAAACCGGCAGATGAAACAACCGGAGAGCTAATTGCAGGTACATTAGCCTGGACAGGCAATTTTCAATTCCATTTTGAAATAGATGAACGCAACGCGTTAAGAGTAATATCGGGCATTAACCCCTATGCATCAACCTATAAATTAAAAAAAGGCGAAACCTTTGTAACCCCGGCATTTATTTTTACTTACTCAACTACAGGAAAGGGACAGGCGAGCCGGAATTTGCATCAATGGGCACGCAATTATGGTGTACTGGATGGCAATAAACCGCGCCTCACCTTATTAAATAACTGGGAGGCTACACATGTTAATTTTGATGAAAAAGAACTGGTAGGCTTATTTGATGATGCTACAAAACTGGGTGTCGATCTGTTTTTACTTGATGACGGATGGTTCGGAAACAAATACCCCCGTGATAACGACAAAGCGGGATTAGGAGATTGGCAGGAGAACAAGGCAAAACTACCAAACGGGATAGGCTATTTGGTTAAACAAGCTGAAGCTAAAGGATTAAAATTCGGTATTTGGCTTGAGCCGGAAATGGTAAATCCTAAAAGTGAACTATATGAGCAGCATCCGGATTGGATTTTAAAATTACCTAACCGGGATGAAAATTATCAGCGCAACCAGTTAGTGTTAGACCTTACAAATCCTAAAGTAGCCGACTATGTATACCATACGGTGGTTGATATGCTAACTAAGAATCCTGGCTTGGCATATATTAAATGGGATTGTAACCGGAGTATGAGTAATACCTGGTCGCCATATTTAAAGGATAGGCAGTCGGCTTTGTTTGTTGATTATACTTTAAGCCTTTATAAAATCTTGGATCGTATAAGACAAAAATATCCGCATTTACCTATTATGCTGTGTTCGGGAGGCGGGGGCCGTACCGACTATGGGGCTTTAAAATACTTCACCGAGTTTTGGCCCAGTGATGATACCGATCCCCTGGAGCGCGTGTATATACAATGGGGGTATAGTAATTTTTTCCCGGCCTCAACTATCTCAAGCCACGTTACATCCTGGGGAAAACAATCTATCAAATTCCGTACAGATGTTGCCATGATGGGTAAGCTGGGGTATGATATTAAAGTAAGCAAAATGACCGATGAGGAATTGCAGTTTAGCAAGCAGGCTGTTAAAAACTATAGCCGGCTAAACAATACAATCTGGTTTGGCGATCTGTACCGTATTATTTCTCCCTATGATGAAAACCGCATGGTGGCTATGTATGTAAATGCCGAAAAGTCAAAGGCTGTTTTGTTTAATTACAACCTTAACACAAGGTATAAAGAAGTATTTAACAGGGTGCGGCTACAGRGATTGGACAATCAAAAATTATATAAAGTGGAAGAAACAAACCTTATGCCGGGCGCCAGGTCAAACCTTGCAGAAAATGGTCATGTTTTTAGTGGTGATTATTTGATGACCATGGGGCTTAATTTAACCCCGGGAAAGTTAATCCCGTTAACCAGCATGGTAATAGAGATAAATGCAGAGAATTAAAATTTAAATAAGCTACTGATGCAATTTAAACAATACACTATAATAGCATTGCTTGCCGGAATAATTATACCTGCAGCAAGGGCTCAAACTAAAACCGTTACTTTGGATTATTTCTTTAATAATGAATATCGTAAAAATGCATCGGGTACAATGGAGCGTTTTCATTATACCTGGGAGGATACCAAAAGTTCCGGATATTCAATATGGGGGGATATTTTTAAACAGAATGGCGCAAGCCTGAAAAGCCTTACAGCCGAACCCAGCGCAGAAAGTTTAAAAGGTACTGATATTTATATTATTGTTGACCCTGATACGAGGAAAGAAACGGCCAATCCTAATTATATTGAGCCCCGACATGTTGAAGCCATAACCGATTGGGTTAAAAATGGTGGCGTGTTGGTAATGCTTGCAAATGACAGCGCTAATGCCGAACTACCTCATTTAAATAACCTTGCTGAAAAATTTGGGATCCATTTTAATGATGATTTGTATAAGCATGTTATTGACAAGCAATTTGAAATGGGAGCGATAAATGTGCCCCCGGATAATCCTGTAATTAAAACGGCCAGGAAGATTTATTTGAAGGACATAGCAACGCTTAAATTATCGCTAAATGCAAAACCGGTACTTACAGATAGTAATAAAGTGATTGTAGCCATTGCCCGTTATGGAAGGGGGATAGTGTTTGCAGTTGGCGACCCGTGGATATATAATGAATACACCAACGGGCGGCTTCCGGCAACATTTGGTTTCGAAAACGATAAAGTGGCAATAGATATAACTAAATGGCTCCTGGCGCAGATACCCAAAAGGAAATAGTTTAATTAACAAAGGATAAAAAAGCTGGTTTTGATTATTGGGAAATATAAAATGCAGTGAATAAGTGTCTTGCGTTAAAATATAGGTGCAGGTTTTTAAGTAACATTTATGTTGCTATTTTGTACTTATCCAATTTTTAATATACTTTTAAATGGTGGCAGAATGAATTCTGTCAAAAATTATAAGCCAGTTAACATCGTATAAATAATTTATACTTATAAATAAAATGGGGCTGTTTAATAGCTGATAAATTAACTTTAGTGTAATTAACCAGATAGCAATATAGATGAATAAATTGCTAAATTAATTGCATAAACAAGCCGTAATTATAATTTAATTGCGATACCAATTATCAAAAAACCAATTATTAGTAATATAGGCTTACTTAAAGGGAGACTGTATTATTTATTAGATGAAAAATGCTGTCTGAAGTAGAGTTAATAACGTTAATTAAGCAAGGAGATATCCGGGCCTTTGATGAGTTTTATAAAAGAAACTGGAGGGTCTTATATCAGGTGGCATATCGTTCAACAGGTTCTCCCGACGATGCGAAGGATCTTGTTCAAACGGTTTTTATCAGTTTATGGAAATGCCGGTTTAATCTTTGCCCCGATCAATATAATTCATCTTACCTGTTAAGAGCGCTGAAGAATAATATTATTAACTTTTATAAAAAGGATGCAGTCAGGAAAAAAGGTGTGGATGAACTTTTGCAGTTAAGCGGCGGTAACGAATTTACTAATGAAGACGATTTAATTGCCAAAGAGCTCGCACTTACAATTGAAGGCCGTATTAAAGAACTTCCCGGTAAAATGCAGCAGGTATTTGTATTATCCCGTCAACAAAACTTATCCATCAGCGAAATATCCGAGATGCTCAACATAGCCCCCCGAACAGTAAAAAATCAGATCTCCAATGCCCTCAAAATATTACGTACCGGATTGGACGTATTCCTGGTAATAATTTTCCTTTTTTTAAAATAAATCTGGTACCAAAACCAGTTGGGCTTGTATTATACGTACCAATGCATGAACTGCCTTGTAAGCAGGATATTTTAAAACCAAATACACTTTTATAATAATGATAAAATGGCTGAAGCCTGGTCATAAGCCTGTAGCTGGTGAAGCACATCTGCAAGATGAGGAGGCAATGAAGGCGGTAGAGAAGCAGATGTTAACCAACATCCATAAAGAGATTTATGGCAAATGGTATTTTATAAAAACAACACCTGGCAAATATGCTGTTGCAGCCTCATTTGTGCTGCTGTGTTGCTCTATAGCATTGGGTCTTAAACTTTCTTTTAAAAATAGAATCAATTTTGTTACGGTAGCCGCCGCAAAGGGACATATAAATATTATTTCTCTGCCCGATGGATCAACGGTATGGTTAAATTCAGGTTCATCTATAAAATATCCCGATAGGTTTGGCGAAACCCGCGAGATACAGCTGATTAACGGCGAAGCTTATTTTGATATAAAGCATAATGAACATTCTCCTTTTATAGTTCACTATGGCGGTTTACACGCACGTGTTTTAGGAACGGCCTTCAATATAAAGTACTTCAAAAAGGTTAGCGATGTAAGGGTAACTGTAACAAGGGGGCTTGTTGAGGTTGGAAAAGGTATTAACAGCTTTGGTGTACTTGCACGTGATAATGAAGTTACTTACGATCAGCTAAATAATCAGCATATTATCCGCAAAGTTGATTCGCGAAAGATAGCTGCCTGGCGAACCAATGAGGTTAATTTATACAATGTTTCTTTTGCCGAATTAACGCTCAGGCTGGAAAACATCTATAACATTCATGTTAACTATGATCATAATAAAATGAATGCATTACCAACAACTATTCATTTTTCAGATAAGGATAATTTACAGCAGGTGCTTGAAATTATTAAGACGATACACCATGTTAACTATACAATAAGCGGGAAGGAGGTTTTATTGGAAAAAAAAGTTAACAGATAATAAACAAAAAATGTCAATGTCCATGAGCAAAGCTTAACGGACACTGACACTGTAGTTAATGTAAGTTATTGGCAGGTTCGAAGCTAAACCAATGATTTACACAGTTTTTAAACAAAAACTCTGTAAAGATGATAAAAAAATTGACTAAATCTTTTACTTTTTTCATGAAAGTATCAATAACTGTAATAGTTTGTTCGCTGGTGTTTTGCCAGTTATTGCTGGCTAAAACAGCAGAGAGCCAAATTTCAGCCACCCTTGTCAAAATTTCATTTGGCAAAGAAAGCCTGCAAAGCTCTATCAGTAAGCTCGAAAAGCAAACGGGCATTAAATTTTCATATAACCCCGAAGATTTAAAGGGTTATTCCATTAAACCCAATAAATTTAAAGAGGAAAGGTTGAGTAGTGTACTTAATTATTTATTTTCTAAAACCCAACTCACTTTTAAAGAAATTAACGATGGTATTGTAATTTATGAGAAAACAGCATCATTAAAAACCAGTTTAACAACCAATGAAACCGATGGGCCGAATATAAATAATGTATCTGCAGATATTACAATTACAGGTAAGGTGTCGGATGCAAATGGGTCGTTACCTGGTGTTTCTGTAGTGATTGAAGGTAGCACTAAGGGCGTTATTACTAACACAAATGGCGATTATACGCTTAAAGCGGCCCCGGATGCCACACTTGTATTTTCTTCTATCGGGTATAAAACACAAAAGGTAGCCGTAAACAATCAAACGGTTATTAATGTAACCATGACAAGCGACCTGAAATCACTGAGTGATGTTATTGTGGTTGGTTATGGCGTTCAGAAAAAATCAGATATAACAGGTTCAATAGTTTCTGTTAATGAGCAGGCGCTTCGCGACATTCCGGCCGCAAATATAGGTCAGGCGTTACAGGGACAGGCCGCCGGCGTTGATATTCAAAAAAGTGGAGGTAATAATCATCCCGGTGCATCACCCTCTATTTTAATCAGGGGAACCCGGTCAAAAAATGCTTCAAATGCTCCTTTGATTGTAGTTGATGGACTTCCTTTTAATGGGAGCCTTAATGATATAAACCCGGATGATATCACCTCCTTAGAAGTATTAAAGGATGCGTCTTCAACCGCTATTTATGGTTCGAGGGGTGCTAACGGTGTTTTGTTGGTTTCTACCCGCCGGGGGAAAAAAGGCGGCCCGGTTATATCCTACAGTGGTTATGCCGGTTATAACCAACCATTAGGGCATTATAATATTATGAATGGCCCGCAATTTACAGATCTGAAAAAATGGGGCCTTATCAATGGAAACCCTGGTAAATATACGGGGCTCGATGATCCAAAGTTTTTAACAGATGGCTCATTTGCTCCCCAGGAGGTAACATCCATTAATACCGGGCGCAGTACCGACTGGCAGAATCTTATCTATAGAAACGGTTTTGTAACCGATCATCAGTTAGGTGTTACAGGTGGGAGCGAACTAACTCAATATGCCATATCTGGCGGGTATTATAATGAAACAGGTATTTATTTCGGCCAGTCTTTTGCACGTTACTCCATTAAGCTTAGTATCGATCAGCAATTGGGTAAATATGTTAAAGTTGGTTTAAGCAGCCTGAACACATTGAGTTATACCAATGGCGAAAATGCCAACCCGCTTGGCCAGGCCTTAAGGGCAAGCCCGCTTTCAACTCCATATGATGATGCTACCGGGAAACTGGTAGGTTTTACAGCCGGAAGCGCTAACCAGGTATGGAATCCCCTTGCTAATTTTGTTCCGAATGCGGTTGTTGAAACCCGGAAAAGATTTGGAACTTTTACTACACTATATGCAGAAGCCAATCTTGCACCGGGCTTAAAATACAGGTTTAATGGTGGTGCCGAAATACGGCCCGATGTATACGGAAACTTTTATGCCGGCGCCACAACCAACAACCTTGGCGGAGCATCAACCGCAACTAACCAAAGTACTTACAGCTATAATTACACGCTTGAAAATATATTAACTTACGATAAAGTAATTGCACAAAAGCATCATATAAATTTTACCGGTTTATACAGTTTGCAGGAAAGCCAGTCGCAATATAACTCGTTTAGTTACAATAATATTTTATCAGATGGTATTCAGTATTTTAATCCGCAATACGGATCCAATTTAAGCGGCACAGGAACATATTCTAAATGGGATATTATCTCCTATATGGCAAGGGTAAACTATGGTTATGCCAATAAATACCTGCTTACATTAACCATGCGTTCAGATGGGTCATCCCGTTTGGCTCCGGGTAACAAATATCATGTGTTCCCTTCAGCGGCCGCTGCCTGGAATGTTACCCAGGAAAGCTTTTTAAGTGATTCGCGCGTATTATCAAACCTTAAATTACGTGTAAGCTACGGCACGGTTGGTAATACAGCAATTGATCCTTACCAAACGCTGGGTGCTTTATCATCAGTTACTTACAATTTTGGCTCTACAAACCTAACCGGCGCTTATCCAACAAGCGTCCCTAATCCTAACCTTACATGGGAATATACATCTACATTAAATGCAGGGGTTGATTTCGGCTTTTTCCAGGGGCGCATCACCGGTGCGGTTGATGCCTATCAGCAGCGTACACGGTCATTGTTGTTACCGTTGTCCTTACCGCCAACATCGGGTATCCCCAACAGTATTTTAACCAATGTGGGCCAAACACAAAATAAAGGTATCGAAATAAGCTTAAATACTATTAATATACCTGGTAATGGAAGAAATAGCTTTAGCTGGTCTACCGGTTTTAATATCACCTTTAACAGGGGCAAGGTAACCAAATTATCAAACGGTGTTAGCCAGGATATCACTAACAACCTGTTCGTTGGGCAACCCCTCGGCGCTATATTTGATTATAAAAAAACCGGCATCTGGCAAAATACGGCTGCCGATACTGCTCAGGCTAAAAGCCTGGGACTTACCATTACCGGAACCGGTTCTGTTATAGGTACCATAAAAGTAGAAGATGTAAATAAAGATGGAAAGATTAATGCCAGCGACAGGATAATACTCGGATCCGATCAGCCAAAATATACAGGTGGATTTACCAACCGGATAGGCTTTAAAGGATTTGATTTTACCGTTGTAGGAGTTTATAGGGTTGGCGGCACAATAACGTCAAGGTTATTTCAGAGCGGTGGTTTTGTCAACACCTTCCAGGGTAATTACAATAATATAAATGAGGATTACTGGACACCAACCAATCATCAAAATTATTATCCTAAGCCAAATTCCGCAGCAACCAATACGCCTTACTCGTCGTTGCTAAGCTATTTTGATGGTACTTTTCTTAAAATAAGGAGCGCTACCCTGGGTTATTATATGCCCGAATCAATAACAAAACGTATTAAAGCAAAGTCATTAAGGATATACGCCACGGCGCAAAACCCATTTATACTTTTTTCTCCGTACCGCAATACTTATCATGGTCTTGACCCCGAAACAGCAGGAAGTTTAGCCATTGATACTCCTCCTACCAAGTCGTTTACATTCGGTATTAACATGACACTTTAAATTAAAATACGATGAAAAGGATATATATATATTTATACACCTGTTTATTTTTAGGTCTTATAACTACAGCATGTAAGAAAACATTGGTAGAAGACCCAAAATCAACTCTTACACCCGCTTTTTTTGCAACAAACCAAGGCTTCCAGGCCGGCCTCACAGCGGCTTATGCCGGGTTCCGTACTATATGGGGGCCCGATACCTATTTTGAAATGACGGTGCCCGGTACCGATGAGTTTATTGCCGGTAATGATGGTAATAATGGACTGGTAAAATATAACAGTAACTTTAACACCGCCGATGGTATAGTTGCAGGGATCTGGAAAAATTGCTACACATACATCAATACTTGTAACGGGTTAATCAATAATGCACCGGCGGGACTTGATACTGCTACAAAATCAAGAGGTATTGCCGAGGCGAAATTTTTGCGTGCAAACTATTATTTTATCTTAGTACAATTTTGGGGAGATGTAACGCTTAATAAAACATTTCAGGCGACCCCTACAACCTCTGCAACACGCAGCAAAATGGCCGATGCTTATGGTTTTATAATTCAGGATCTGAAAGATGCCATCGCCGTTCTTCCTGCGGGCCCTTTATCAAGTGGCGTTCTTCCGGGTAAGGCTACAAAAGCTGCCGCCATGCACATGCTGGCAAAAGTTTATTTAACAAGAGCCGGTTCATCAGCCAAACAAGCAGATGATTATAAAAATGCGTATGCTAATGCAATTGATTTGATCACTAATGTTGCCCCGGCAGCAGGCCTTAGGTTGCAGCAGGATTTTGGAAGTGTATTTGCCGAAGGCAATGAAAGTAACAGCGAAATATTATGGACAGTACAACACACTACAACACTGGCCTACAATGGTTCGCCTACTCAAAATAATAGCGGCCCCGATAATCTTTTGTGCCATTTATTTGCGCCGAAATATGAGGTGCAACCAGGTATGCAGCGCAGTACGCTTTATGGACGACCTTACATTCGTGCAGTGCCTACCCATTGGCTTACAGATACCGTATTTAAAGAAAGGGTGAATGACCAGCGTTATAAAAAAACATTTCAAACCATGTGGTTATGTAACAATGCGGCTTCTATACCTACCTGGCCTAATCCTTTGCCGGCAGGCGCCCCGGCAAGTGCACAGCCTGGCGCACCTAAATTTACTGTTGGGGATACAGCTATATGGATGCCGGGTTATGCGATGACTTCAAGCCAAATTGCCGGATATCGTTACCAGGTTATCCCGCCAAATAAATATAGCATTGCTTTGTCACCTGCCATGATCAAGTATTTTGATACCAAACGACCAGATCAAAATTCGCCATCCAGCAGGCCAATCATAATATACAGATTAGCCGAAACCTATTTAATTGCTGCCGAAGCATTATTGATGGATGGCCGTGCAGCCGATGCTGTGCCATATGTAAACGCGGTGCGCGAAAGGGCTGCTTATCCGTCGGGCAACGCAGCTGCAATGGATATCACTGCTGATAAAGTTACGTTGGATTTTATTTTGGATGAGCGTTCAAGAGAATTATGCGGCGAACTTGTACGCTGGATGGACCTGGCCAGAACAGGTAAATTATTGGAACGCGTAAAGCTGCATAACACTGATGGTAAGAATAATATTCAACCATTTCATGTACTGCGGCCAATTCCGCAAACACAGATTGATGCTACAATTACCGGTACTCCGTACCCTCAAAACCCTGGCTGGTAAACCAGGGTTTTGAGAATAATTTAACTGTCAACCTATAAAAACATTAAGTAACAATAAACCCTATGAAAAAATACAACCCAATACCGGGTATCCTTATTATTTTTCTTTTGTTTTTTTATGGCCTTGGGGCCCAGGCTGATGTTAAGTCATCTCCGGAAACATCACCTTATAACGTAAAACTTTATGGCGTAAAAGGAGATGGCAAAGCCATTGATACCAAAGGGATTAATAAAGCAATAGATGCGGCGGCAACAGCTGGCGGGGGCACTGTTTACTTTCCCGCCGGCAATTATTTGTGCGGTTCCATTCATCTCAAAAGTAATATCTCTTTGTATATAGACCAGGGAGCTACAATAATTGCAGCTCCAATTGCTGATGATTCGGGTTATGATTTACCCGAAGACAAGATCGACAACAAATACCAGGATTTTGGCCACAGGCATTGGCATAACAGTTTGATATGGGGCGAAAACCTGCATGATATTTCCATATTAGGTCCGGGTACCCTTTGGGGAAAAGACCTGGTACGGAGTAACAAAGGAGAGGATGACAAGCGCCCGAACAAAACCATCAGCCTTTATTTATGCCGAAATGTGATCATTAAAGACATATCTATACTGCATGGCGGCTGGTTTGGCATCCTGGCTACCGGGATAGATAATTTTACTATTGATAATGTGAAAATGGATACCAACCGCGACGGGATGGATATTGACTGCTGCCGTAATGTGCGTATTTCCAATTGCAGTGTTAACTCGCCCTATGATGATGGTATATGTTTGAAAAGCACCTTTGGGCTCGGCTTTGCCCGCGCTACAGAAAACGTTACCATCACCAACTGCCAGGTAAGCGGTTATGATGAAGGTTCGTTTTTAGACGGTACTTTTAAACGGAACGAAAAAAAATACTCCGACGGCAATCCTACAGGCCGTATAAAAATGGGCACCGAATCAAATGGTGGATTTAAGAATGTCACCATTTCAAATTGTGTATTTGATTATTGCCGTGGTTTGGCTCTTGAAACCGTTGATGGCGCGCTTTTAGAAGATGTTACCATTACCAATATTACCATGCGCGATATTGTAAACGCACCAATCTTTGTTCGGTTAGGGGCACGCATGCGCGGGCCCGAAGGCACACCGGTAGGCGTGCTCAGACGAGTTATCATCAGCAATGTGGTATGTTATAATGCCGATAATAAGCATGGCGCAATCATAAGCGGAATCCCCGGCCACGATATTGAAGACCTGCGGTTAAGTAACATCAGGATCTATTACAAAGGTGGCGGTACTAAAGAGCAGTCAACACGTGAGGTGCCTGGTTTAGAAAAAGAATATCCCGAACCATACCGTTTTGGTACAATGCCGTCCTATGGTTTCTTTATCCGCAATGTTAAAGATCTTAAAATGAACGATGTGGAGGTAAGTTATATTGATGAGGATCTTCGCCCGGCATTTATACTTGACCATGTAACCGGTGCCGATTTTCAGCATATAAAAGCGCAGAAAGCGGCCAATGCGCCGGCATTTGTTTTAAATGAAGTAAAAGATTTTAACATATATAACAGCCTGCCGGTAGCAAACACCAGGATGGCGGATGTGAATAAGAAGGAACTTTAATAAAATAAATAATTGCATGAAAAGTAAACTATCCAGGTCAATAATAATACTTACAGCGCTTGCCGTAAGCGTAACACTTTATGCCCTAAAACCGGCCGCCGATATAGTGCCCGATGCCGATAATGCCGGTTTAAAATTGCCCGCTGGATTTGGCGCCTTAAAAGTTGCCGAAACAGGTGCCAAGGCAAGGCATTTGGTGGTTACGCCACAGGGCGATATTTATGTAAAGCTTGCAAAGCTTAACAAAGAAGGTAAAGGTATTTTAGTATTTCATGAAGCTGCAAATGGCAAGGCCGAACTCAAATCGGGCTTTGGCACTTACGGTGGTACCGAAGTTTATTTAAAAAACGGGTACCTCTATGCTTCATCCAATACCGAGGTATTCAGGTATAAGGTGAATGATAAAAATGAAGTTATTAACCCGGATGAGCCCGAAAAAATAGTTACCGGTTTAAAGGCGGGCCGCCAGCATGAAACCAAATCGTTTGTATTGGATAACGATGGCAATATTTATGTAAACATAGGTGCCTGGTTTAATTCATGCCAGGAAAAAGACCGCGGGCTGCATTCGCCAGGTATACCGGGCTGCCCTATTCTTGATTCTATGGGAGGGGTGTGGCAATTTAAAGCCGACAAATTAAACCAAACCTATGGCGATGGTGTGCGATATGCAACCGGGCTAAGGAATATGGTAGGTATGGATTGGAACCAGCAGGATAACCAGCTTTTTGTAATGCAACATGGCAGGGATAACCTCAACAGTGCATGGCCCGAACTATATACCACCAAGCAATCTGCCGAGTTACCAGCCGAATGTTTATATGCCCTTAAAAAGGGCGACAATGCAGGCTGGCCGTACATGTATTACGACCAGATTCAGCATAAAAAGATACAAGCCCCTGAGTATGGCGGCGATGGAAAAAAAGAAGCCGATGCTAAATTTCTTGATCCGGCTGCCGCCTATCCTGGCCATATGGCGCCCAACGGTTTGCTGTTTTATACCGGCAATCAATATCCGGCGAAGTATAAAAACGGGGCCTTTATAGCATTTCATGGTTCATGGAACAGGGCTCCCGAACCACAGGCCGGATACTTCGTGGTTTTTCAGCCATTTAAAAATGGAAAGCCCGACGGCGATTGGGAAGTATTTGCAGATGGTTTTTCGGGCTCACCCGAAAAAACCGCCGCTGGTCGTGCCGATCATCGTCCCTGCGGGCTTGCCCAGGGTACCGATGGTTCTTTGTATGTTACTGATGATTCAAAAGGTACCATATACCGCATTATCTACACTAAAAAGTAATTGCTGCAATGAGAAAATATTTAATGATTATCATCTTCATTTTTAGCTGCTCTCAGTTAATGGCCCAGGTTAAAGCTTCAACAAAAAAACGGACTAAACCCCGGCGAAGCTTAGCTGCCCCAGTGGTTGACGGCAAAAGTGTATATGTAAAATATTGTTTAACCTGCCACCAGGCCGATGGAGGCGGGGTACCGAATATGAATCCGCCATTAACTAAAACATCTTATGTGCTGGGCGATAAAACCCGCCTGATTAAGGTTGTGCTTAACGGGTTTTCGGAAAACGTTGATATTGATGGTGAATCATACTCCAACGTGATGCCTGCACATGATTTTTTGAAAGATCAGGAAATTGCAGCTGTGTTAACCTATGTCAGGAAAAACTTTACCAATAAAGCCGGGGCAATAAGTACAGTACAGGTAAAGGCTGTAAGAGCCGCTAATAAAAAATAAATCCTTTTTAAAACAGATACCTTAATATTATGAAATCATTTTTATACTTATTACTAATGGTTTGCCCGGCGATAGCATTTGGGCAGGATACCAACACCGAAGCAGTTGTTCGCAAAGTTGCCGACAATATAGTTCAAAACACCTCATTTAAATTTATCAATTCCAATACCAAAGAAAAATACGATTCTACAAAAGGATTGGCATCATCGGCCGATATTAAAGCTGATAGCAAATACAATAAGTGGGCCTATGTAAACGGTGTTTTGGCCATTGGCATGGTGCAAACTGCCGATGTGCTTAAGGATAAAAAATACTCGGAGTATTCTCAGCACAATTTTGCATTCATTTTTGATAACCTTAATTATTTTGAAACGCTTCAAAAAGCTAAAACACCCAAAGTAGAATATGGGTCTGTATTTAACATCACCAACCTTGATGCTTGCGGGGCAATGTCTGCCGGGTTGTTTGATGTAAATTCGCTGGCACAAAGAAAAGATTACCAGGCCTATTTAGAAAGATCTGCAGCTTATATTTCAACCAAACAGATGCGTTTGGCAGATGGTACGTTTGCACGCCCGCAACCACGTTTTGGTACCCTTTGGGCCGATGATATGTTTATGAGCATCCCGTTTTTAGCGCGTATGGGCAAGCTTACGGGCAACACCAAATACTTTGATGATGCGATAAAGCAGGTAGAGAATTTTAACAAATATCTTTACGATCCTGCTACAGGCCTTTTCTTTCATAATTATTATTCCGACGATCAAACCAATGGTGTAGGCCATTGGGGTCGCAGCAACGGCTGGATAGCCATGGCACAGGTTGAGCTGTTAAACAATTTGCCGGCAAACCACCCCAAACGTCCCGAACTGATAAAATTGCTGTTGAGGCAAATTGTAGGTTACTCCCGCTACCAGGATCAAACCGGTTTATGGCACCAGTTATTGGATAAACCCGATTCATACCTGGAAACATCAGTTACAGCTATGTACACTTATGCCGTAGCCCGTGCAGTAAACCAGGGCTGGATCAATGAAAAGTACTTAGCTATAGCCCGCGAAGGATGGGATGGTTTAAAAACCAAAATTACAGCCGGCGGAGAATTGCAGGATGTTTGCATTGGTACAAACATGGATACCGACATTAAATTTTACTACACCAGGCCAACCGAGCTAAACGATACACATGGTTTAGGAGCCTTATTATTGGCCGGAACCGAAATGCTTAAAGCAGAAAGGAAAAAATAACCATGTACAAGCTAACCAGGCTATTGTTGGGTATTATCCTTACAGTAGCATGTAATTCAAGTTTGTTTGCTGCCAACGTGGATATTACCGCTTACGGTGCTGTAGGTGATGGTACAACATTAAATACCGCGGCTATTCAAAAAGCAATTGACGCTTGTTATAAAAGCGGTGGTGGTAAAGTTGTTATTCCTTCGGGAGTGTTTTTAACAGGCACAATCGCACTGAATGATAATATTACACTGCAGCTAAACAAAGGCGCTGTTTTATTGGGCAGTACCGATGTTAACGATTATAAAAATCTTGATCCGTTTGTAGATGGGCTTGGCATAAGTGTTGGCTGGGCGCTGGTTGTAGCCGTTGATAAAAAAAATATAGGCATTGCGGGCGAGGGTACCATTGATGGCCAGGGATCAAAACTCAAAGCGCGGCAAATATTAACCGATACACGTGCCGAATCGCAGCGCTGGGGCAGGCGTCCGTTTTTATTGCGTATTGTACGTTGCCAGAACGTTGCTTTAAATGGTGTTACCCTAAATTATGCCGCAGCCTGGACATCGCATTACTTTCAATGCAAACAGGTAAGCATTAAAAATGTAAAAATTGTAAGCAGGGGCGTAGCGCACAATGATGGAATGGATATAGATGGCTGCCAGGGTGTTACAATTAAGGATTGTGATGTGGAAAGCGGCGATGACGCTTTGTGTTTTAAAACAACATCAAGCAAAATGGCCTGTAAAGACATTGTTGTTTCTGGATTGCGGTTAAAAAGCGGCCAGGGAGCTATCAAGATCGGAACTGAATCCATGGCGGCATTTGAGAACATTAGCATATCACAATGTTATATTTATGATACAGCCAATGGCGGTATAAAACTGCTTTCGGTTGATGGTGCAAATATCAGGAACGTCCAAATCAGTGATATTACCATGGTTGAGGTAAAAACGCCTATACTCATTCGTTTAGGTGCCAGGTTAAGTGTATTCCGTAAAGATCAGGATAGTCAGCAACTTATAGGGACGCTTGAAAACGTAACCATCAAAAATGTAAAAGCGAAAGCGGCAGATAACGCACAGCTGATGCCGCCATCGGGTATCCTGATAACGGGTATTCCCGGGCATTACATTAAAAACCTGGCATTAGAAAACATAGAGATAAACCTTGCAGGCGGCGGAAGCAATGAAAATGCCAGGCAGGTTGTGCCCGAAGCCATTGATAAATATCCGGAAGTAAAAACATTTGGTCCGCTGGTACCGGCGTACGGTGTTTGGGCAAGGCACGTGGATGGATTAAAGGTCAGCAATGTAAAATTTACCTTAAGCCATAATGATCTTCGGCCAGCCATTATCTGTGAGGATGGGAAAAACATAGAACTTAATTCCTGCATAATTCCCGAAACTACCGGCGCCCAGGCTGTAATAAGGTTAGAGAATGTTACCGGGGCGCGAATAAATAATACTACTGTAACCGGGGCTGCGGATGCATTTGTGCGTGTTGAAGGCAATGCAAGCCGTGATGTACATATCCTGGAAAATAAAATCCCCGGCATACAAAAAAAAGTTGAGCTATCTGCTGATTTGAAAGCCGGAACAGCTGTTTTGGATTAGAATAATAAATTGACGATCAATATAAAATGAAGGCAAATATTTGCAAAGTATTTTTAGGCTTAGTTTTTCTACTGCCCTGTAGGCTTTATGCCCAGCAGAGTGCTTTACCAAAACAAACCGACCGTTGGGCCATACAACCAGATGGAAGTATCAAATGGACCATTAATGGCAGATTACCGCATACAGATCATATAGAAATGTCGGGAGAAAAAGTATCAGTCTGGGTTCAGTATGGGTTAGATAGCTCTGGCAGATCGTCTGTTTTGCGAACGGTGGTGTTCCCAACATTCAGAATGATGCCCGATGGTACCCGCACCCATATTGATTATACTTTTCAGGATAGCGGGCTGCCCCGGTTTTACATTAATAATCGGCAGTTAAAAACTGACCTGCCCAGCGGGAAAAAGTCGGGCGATCTTTCCTATAACATCAAAAGTATCAGCCACAAAGGCATTATGCGGATTGAGGCGATAACAGGCAACCCGGCGCTGGTAAAAATTGAACGATGTATTTTTCCCTCGGTGGATAAACCTATGGTTATTGAAAAGTTTGCGTTTACTAATATTACCGATAAGCCGGTCACCATTTCCATGGAATACCTGCGGCATGAGGTCAGGACGGATAGCCTTAAAAGTAAAGTGAGGCCCCATTCCATCATCATGGGATCTGCCAATAGTGGCAGCCGTATAGTGCAACCCGGTGAGCGTACAACTTTCGCGGTTTATTATTTGGCAACGGATTTTCCGGCCCGGCCCATTACGGTTAATGCAGACGCAGAAGAAAAAGCCCGTGAAAACCGTGTAAATACAATTTTATCACCGCTGCAATTAAAAACACCCGATACCTTGTTGAATACTGCGTTCTCCTTTGCCAAGATCAGGGGAACGGAGAGTATTTACAAAACCAAAGCAGGCTACCTGCATGGGCCCGGCGGGCTGGCATACTATGCCGCCATCTGGGCAAATGACCAGGCCGAGTATATTAGTCCCTTCTTCGCGTTTTCGGGAGATAGTATTGGTAACCTGTCGGCCATGACCTGCTACCGCTTGTTTGCCAGGTATATGAACCCGGGGTACAAACCCATACCCAGCTCCATAGTTGCCGAAGGTGACGCCGTATGGAAGGGTGCGGGTGACCGTGGCGACCAGGCCATGATAGCCTATGGCGCTTCGCGGTACGCACTGACCTATGGCCTCCCCGATTCTGCAAGAGTATTGTGGCCGCTCATTACCTGGTGCCTGGAATATAGTCACCGGAAGCTAAACGACCAGGGCGTGGTTACTTCAGATCATGATGAGCTGGAAGGTCGCTTTCCATCAGGTAAAGCCAACCTGTCAACCAACAGCCTTTATTATGACGCGTTGATATCGGCGGCTTACCTTGGCAAACAATTGCATCAGCCAAAAGCACAAACAGATGAGTATTTAAAACAAGCCGCAACGCTTAAAAGTAATATCGAAAAATATTTCGGAGCAACCATAGAAGGCTTTGAAACCTATAAGTACTACGAAACCAATGATGTACTGCGTGCCTGGATCTGCCTGCCCCTTACCATGGGTATTTTAGATAGGAGCGAAGAAACCATCAATGCCCTGTTTTCGCCCCGCTTATGGACGGCTGACGGATTAGCTACCGAGGCAGGCAAAGAAACTTTTTGGGATCGCTCAACCCTGTATGCGCTTCGTGGTGTACTGCAGGCTGGTAAAACAGAAAAGGCAATGGACTACCTGCGTTATTATTCGCGCAGAAGATTGTTAGGAGAGCACGTGCCTTACCCTGTAGAAGCCTATCCCGAGGGTAACCAAAGGCATCTATCTGCCGAGAGCGGACTTTACTGCAGAATATTCACCGAAGGCTTATTCGGTATGCGGCCAACAGGCTTTAACAGCTTTAACTGCACGCCGCGGCTGCCAAATGGCTGGAATGAAATGGCACTTGATAATATCCATTCATTCGGGCACGTGTTCAACCTTATAATATCGAGGCTGAATAAGGGGAAATTAAATATTACCGTAACCGAGGGTAGCAAAACCATCCAATACAAATTAAATGATGGAGGTACACAAGCGGTCACTTTATAAGTAGCAATAACCAATAAATAATATAACTATGATGAGCAAACTTTTTAAATACATCCTGCCTGTTTTAATGATAATTGCTGTTTATGACAGTAATGCCCAAACACATCAGCTGGAAAAACTTTGGGAAACGGATACGGTTATAAGGGTTCCCGAATCAGTTTTGCCGGATTTTAAAAAAGGTATATTATATGTATCAGAGATAGATGGAAACCCTAACGCTGTTGATGGTAAAGGAGGTGTAGCCAAAATTACTGTTGATGGAAAGATCATTAACCTTGATTTTACAACCGGCTTAAATGCACCTAAAGGATTGGGGCGATTTGGTAATGAGTTGTATGTTGCAGATCTGTCGGAGGTGGTAGTTATTGATATTAATACGGGTAAGGTTAAAAACAAGATTGCAATTGATAGTGCCAAAGCCTTAAATGACATTACTGTTAATGATAAAGGCGTTGTTTATGTATCAGATAGTAAAACAAAAAAAATACACCGTATTGAAAATGGCCACGCAACCACGTTTTTAACAAACGTAAGCGGTGTAAATGGGCTCAAAGCTATCGGTACCGATCTTTACATACTGGGTGGGCAAAAATTTATGAAAGCAGATAGCCAGGGTAATTTAACACAAATAACCATGTTAAGCTGCGGAGGCGATGGCCTTGAACCTGTTGGTAACGGCGATTTCCTGATTACCTGTTGGGCGGGACATATATTTTATGTAGCTGCCGATGGTAAAATAGAAACCCTGCTTGATACACAGGAGCAAAAGATAAATACTGCCGACCTGGCTTATGATACCGTGAAACACATTTTGTATGTGCCTACCTTTTGGGCTAAAAAGATAATGGCCTTTAAGTTAACAACAGTTAAATAATATGAGGGTTTGTAAAATACGTTTTCTGAAAAAATATTTGGTTGTTGCGGGTTTGGCAGGTACTGAATTTGCAAGCGCGCAAACACACAACACCGATGCATATTTAAAACTATGGTATACCAAACCGGCTGTTGCCTGGGAAGAGGCGTTGCCACTTGGTAATGCTACCACCGGCGCTATGGTGTTTGGCGGTATTAACCACGAGCATTACCAGCTTAATGACCATAACCTATGGTCGGGCTATCCCGAAGCCGGGAATAATCCACAGGCATCGGCGCATTTGCCTGAAGTACGAAAGGCCGTGTTTGATAACGATTTTGAAAAAGCAGCAGAGATATGGAAAAAGTATTTGCAAGGGCCATACACGGCCAGGTATCTGCCCTTAGGTGACCTGCTGCTTAACTTTAACCTGAAAGACAGTACACATTACTATCGCGACCTGAACTTAAGCAACGCGGTTTCGACGGTGAGATTTGAGGCTGATGGCGTGCATTACCAACGGGAAACCTTTATAAGCTACCCGGATAAAGTAATGATGGTACGTATTACCGCGGATAAAAAAGGCGCCATTAATTTCACCGCTAATTTGCAAAGCAAGCTTCGCTTCAGCATCGAAAAGGATGGCAACAATAAGCTGATCTTAAAGGGTAAAGCCCCAAGTTATGTGGCCAACCGGGAATCCGAACCACGGCAGGTAATTTATGATGAGCCCAAAGGCGAGGGTATGGGTTTTCAGATTAACCTTAAAATAAAAAATGATGGCGGGCGGGTGATAGCCGATAACAATGCATTACAGGTTACGGGCGCTAACCAGGTTACACTTTATTTAACCGAGGCAACCAGTTTTAACGGATTTGATAAGTCGCCGGGGCTGCAGGGTAAAGATCCGGCCATTGAGGCCAATGTCAGCCTGCTTGCCGCATTGCAAAAAACATACGAACAACTTAAGCAAAGGCACATCGCCGACTATCAGCGCCTGTTTAAACGGGTCGATTTTAATTTGGGTACAGATGCCGGTATGGTAAAACAACCTACTGATGAACGGCTCCGGAGTTTTAGTGTAGCCAATCCCGATAAGCAACTACAAACCCTGTATTACCAGTTTGGCCGGTATTTGCTGATTGCAAGCTCAAGGCCGGGCAGCGCGCCTGCCAACCTGCAGGGCATCTGGAACGACCAGGTGATACCGCCCTGGGGCAGTAATTATACCACCAACATCAATACCGAAATGAATTACTGGCTGGCCGAAAACACCAACCTTTCGGAGTGCCACCAACCCTTATTTGATTTTCTGAAACAGCTTACTGTGAACGGAGCAATTACAGCCAAAGTAAATTATAACATTAATGAAGGCTGGGTACAGCATCATAACAGCGATATCTGGGCTAAAACATCAACCGTTGGTAATTTTGACCATGATCCCAGAAGCGCCGTGCGATGGACGGCCTGGCCAATGGGCGGAGCGTGGATGAGTCTTCATTTATATGATCATTACCTTTTTACAGGTAATAAGCTTTTTTTGAGCAAAACCGCGTACCCTATTATTAAAGGCGCTGCACAGTTTATGCTGCACTGGCTGGTAAGCGATCCTAAAACAGGGTACCTGGTAACAAACCCTTCCACCTCGCCCGAAAATACTATTAAGATCAGTGGTAAGGAATACCAGGTAAGTATGGCTTCTACTATGGATATGTCTATCATCCGCGAGTTATTCCAGGATTGTATAAGCAGCGCGGAGATATTGGGTACTGATAAAGTGTTTGCAGCCCAGGTAAAAGCCGCTTATGATAAACTTTATCCATTTCATATAGGTAAACACGGCCAGGTACAGGAGTGGTTCAAGGATTGGGATGATACCGCAGATACCCACCGGCATATATCACATTTATTTAGTTTGTTTCCGGGCAGGCAGATCTCCGTGTTTAATACGCCCCAGTTGGCTGCGGCTGCAAAACAATCTATGATCTATAGGGGCGATGTAAGCACAGGCTGGTCAATGGCCTGGAAAGTGAACTGGTGGTCGCGGATGCACGATGGTAACCATGCCTATAAAATATTGGGTGCAGCATTTAACTATATGGATCCCTTACAAAAAAAGGGACAGATGAGCGGCGGTGGTACGTACCCCAATTTGTTTGATGCCCACCCACCCTTCCAGATCGACGGAAATTTTGGAGGAACGGCTGGTATAACCGAAATGCTGTTGCAAAGTCAGGACGGGGAAATTGAATTGTTACCCGCCCTGCCAGATGCCTGGGCCGATGGCAGCATTAAAGGCATCAAAGCCCGCGGAAACTTTGAAGTAGCCATCGACTGGAAAAAAGGAAAATTGAGTAAAGCGCTGATCAAATCGAAGATGGGCGGCAATTGCCGCTTACGAACCCCGATACCTGTAAAAGTGGTTGAGGTAAGCAGTAAAGCGGCTACCGGTATCAACAAAAATATTTTAGATACGTCACCGGTAACACCGGTTTACCAGAAGGCAGATGATGCCAAACTGCCGGATGTATCTTTTAATAAAGGTTATGTAATTGACTTTGTTACAGAAAAAGGTAAAACCTACACCATTATACCTAACTAACATGATGAAAAATATAAAAGGCTTTTTGCTGGTTTGTTTGTTTTGGAGTTTCACAGCAGGGCTTCACGCACAATCTATCACCTGGACGGAAGTAGAATCCGGAATATGGAAAGGCATTATAGGAAAGCCCGAAGAATATGACTTACTGAAAGTAGCGGGAGTACAACCCTATCATGCTGGTTTAGCGCAAATGCCAAAAGCTACCTTCCCCTTGCCACAGCAGGAAATCACAGGTAGTGTACGGGGGGGCAAAACTTACCTGCGCTTTCCGTTAGAAAAAAAAGAGCAGTTGTTTGGTTTCGGTTTAAATTTCCAAACTGTATTTCAGCGAGGTAAAGTGCTTACGCTGCATGTTGACAATTATGCCGGCAAGGATAACGGGCGCACCCATGCACCAACACCTTTTTATGTATCATCAAATGGTTATGGTGTGTTTATCAACTCGGCCAGGTATATCGATGTATACGCAGGTACAGCGGTAAGGCGCGACAGTAAAGTAGCTCCCGAAGTAAAAGACAGGAATCTTGATAAAACATGGAACTCGCACCCATATTCAGATGGTGTAGAAATGCTGGTGCCCGCGTCTGGGGTAGAGATCTATGTATTTGCCGGTCCAACTACTTTAGATGCCGTACGGCGTTATAATTTGCTAAACGGCGGAGGCTGTTTGCCACCACGCTGGGGCCTGGGCTTTACACAGCGTATGCAGCGTTTAACCGATGCGCAGGGTGTTGCAGCCGAAGCAAAGGCATTTGAGGAAAAAGGTTATCCGCTTGATTTTATCGGGCTTGAGCCAGGCTGGCAAAGTAAATCATACCCCTGTACTTTTGAGTGGGATGCCAGCCGGTTTCCTGATCCTAAAGGTTTTGTGCAGGACATGCTGAAAAAGAATATCAGGCTCAATTTATGGACTAATCCTTATATATCTCCAGAGGCGCTTGTTTATAAAAGTATTTTACCTTATAGTGGCTCACATACGGTTTGGAACGGTATAGTACCCGATATCAGTATGCCCGAAGCACGTAAGATCTTTTTTGGCGAACTGGAAAAAGGCAAAATAGATATTGGCATCAGCGGTTATAAAATGGACGAGGTTGATGGCGGGGATAATTATTTATGGCCCGACGTAGCAAATTTCCCATCAGGCCATGATGCCGAGCAAATGCGCCAGACCTATGGCCTAATGATGCAGCGCTACACCGCCGAGATTTACCATGAACGTAATCAACGTACATTTGGCCTGGTTCGTGCTTCAAATGGTGGTGGTTCTTCTTTCCCTTATGTGATCTATAACGACTATTACGATCACCGGGATTTTATAACCGCATTGGTAAACAGTGGTTTTGCCGGTGTGTTGTGGACGCCCGAGGTACGTTCATCCAAAACAGGCGAGGAATGGTTACGCCGGTTTCAGTCGAATGTTTTTTCGCCTATGGCTATGATCAATGCCTGGGCCAGCGGCACCAAACCGTGGTCATTCCCGGAGGTTGCCGAACAGGTAAAAACAATGGCCAGCCTGCGCATGCAGATGATGCCTTACTGGTACAGCGAATTTGCCAAATATCATTTTGAAGGCATCCCGCCTTTCAGGGCTATGTACCTGGAAGATGGCTTTGTTGGAGGGGAAGTCAAAAATGAGAACAAAAAAGTAAACCTGGAGGAAAATCCTTATGAAGAGGCCATTACCAAAGAGGTTAAAGACCAGTATATGGCAGGCGAATATTTACTGGTTGCCCCAATATTTGCCGGGCAAACCAGCAGAAAGGTAATCTTGCCTAAAGGTAAATGGTACGATTTTTATACCGGGAAGTATGCAGGTGATGGAGAAGTCATCAACGTTACACCGGGCCTGGACAAAATACCGGTTTATGTAAAGGACGGTGGCATTATCCCCATGATGCCGGTAATGCTGCACGCGCCTAAAGCAGGGCAGAAGGTTGACCTGGAGGTGAGGTATTATGGCAGCAAACCGGGTACTTATTCTTTATATGATGATGACGGAGAGACGTTTGATTATGAAAAAGGTAACTACACCTTCCGGAAGATAATGGTGAGTAAAGCAAACGGGAAATTAAAAGGTGCAATTACACCCGCATTAAATGGGAAACCAGATAATGTTGGGAGGGTGACTTTCAAAACAATGACCGACTTTTAACTTTAGTGTAATAACGGAACATTTTTGCGTGCCACAACCGTTTATAGGAAGGTATATATCCCCTATAAATATAGTTGTACCATTTGTTTCCAGTATCGTGGCCGATGGGCATATTTACTCCATATGTACAACCGGTGATCAATCCCCTTTGATGAAAGTATATCGCTAAATTCCTGGTTACTGGATACAAAGGGGTCGGTTTCGCCAACGGCCATTATAATTTCAATTTTACGTATAGCGTCTAAATCATATCCTTCTCCAAGGTTGGCCATATACTGCAGCGGCATATTGAAATATATATCTTCATTTCTGAAGCCATCAAACAGGTCTCTAAAGTCATCTATCTGGCGTGTAAGATCATGCCGGCCACTCATGCATATTACTTTTTTAAATATGGCCGGGTGTTTTAAGGCCAGGTTTATTGCATGATAGGCCCCCATGCTGCAACCGGCTACTTCAAAAAAGTTTTCGCCATTTTCAATTTGCATAAAGGGAATTACCTCGTTCAATATGTATTGTTCGTATTGTAAATGGCGGTTTATACGATCAATAGGGTGTATCCAGTGGTTATAAAAACTTTCGGAATCGATACTATCAACGCAAAAAAGCTGCAGTTCGCCATTTTCTATATGGGTCTGGAGTGCTTCTACTATTCCCCAGTTTTCGTAATCATAAAACCGGGCCATCCGGGTTGGAAAAAATAATACTGCTTTGCCGCTATGTCCAAATACTAAAAGCTCCATATTACGATGCAGGCTGGCACTAAACCAATTATGGTAAGCTCTTTTCATTTTAGGTTCGGTCTTTTGGTGCGAAATTTCCAAAACAAATATTACTTCAAATTAAATAAATAGTAATGCTTAGCGGTTAATATGATCATTAATCACATGTTTCCATAACTGGTAACCGGCAGGGCTCAAATGCAGACCATCACCTACAAAATACTCTTTTTTAGGATAACCTTTGGCATCAATCATTTCTTTATAAACATTTATAAATTGCCAATTGTTAGTTTTTTTAACAATTTCTGTTTCTATTAAGTTGTTAGTGTATTTAAACTTATCAATCATGTGCCAACGGCTGATGCTTGGTTTTAAAGAAACAAAATAGCAAGGCAAATCACCAAAGCGCTGCTGCGTTTTGGTAACCAATTGCTGAAAAAATATAAATACTTCTTCGGGGTGGCGGCCATCGCCAAGGTCATTGTCGCCGGCATAAATAACCAATCTTTTTGGTTTATAACCTGTCATTACCCTTTCAAAGAACCAAACGCAGGCGGCTAATGTGGATCCGCCAAAACCAAGATTAACGGGTTTCAGATATTTAAAATCATCATAAAGGCTTGTCCATAACCTTACAGACGAGCTTCCATAAAAAATCGTTTCGGCTTCATATATAAAATTCAAACTATCCTTTTCAAGGTGTTTGATGTCATCCTCGTACCAGTACATGAAACTATTATAGGGGTTATTGATTAAATTAAAGTAAATGAATGAACGTGTCGGCGATTGAAAAATTATCACTCCTGTTTTAGTAAAACCATTTCATTTTTATGAGCTCGGCGTTGGCATTTATCGCTTGCTCGCCGACATGATTTTTAACTTTTTATTCAATCACTAAACACGTAACAATGACAGTAATTTTATTCGCCGGCAATATAATACAATCATTTATCTATCGTATTAAATCAGCTTATTTTTATCACCCCCGTTTTATACAAGTCAATTGCCTGCGTCAAAATAGCCTCTATGGTTTCAACCGGCAGATCCTGATCTGCGTCAAAAAGCATGATCTTCATGCGCGAGCGTTTTTCGACGATGAGGCCTGGATGATCAAAACGGCGGCCTTCAACAATACCAATATAAGGCTGTAAAAGCTTTTTATGCACCCACAGGTAGCAAAACATTTTACCCTTATAACAAAAAAAAGGCATCCCATATTTCCAGGCAGCAGTAATATCTGCGTCMTGTTTAAGGATGATTTCGCGTAGAGCCAGCAGGCAGCCTTTTACGGGTTCATGTTGTTGCAGATAAAAGTTATCAATTGGTGTTGTCATGTTTTACAGATCCCGTTTTACCAACTCAATAGCCATGTCCAAAACTTCTTCAATAGCTTCAACCGGCAGCTCTTTTCCTGCATCCAATATCATGATCTTTATCCGCGAACGGTTTTCGAAAGTAAGGGCGGGGTGATTTAATCTTTTACCTTCATTAAAACCTATAAATGGTTGCTGCAGTTTTTTATGTGTCCAGATATAACAAAACATTTTGCCTTTATATAAAAAGAACGGCATGTTGTATTTCCAGGCATGGGTGACGTTTTCATTGTGCTTTAATATAAGCTTACGTAACGCCAGGAAACAACTTTTAAGTGGTTCATCCTGTTGCAGGTAAAAATTATCAGGCGCTGTTGGCATAAAAATAACTTATTTCTTTTTTGATGCTGCTTTTACGGGGAGCTCGCGTACATATGCTGCAGCACTAAGGGCAAATTCGTTCCATCGATCCTTGTAAGCAAAGGGGATCTGGATCCACTCTTTCATTGGTCTGCCGTCCATCGGGTCGAAAAATTGTAAGGCTTCATCGCGTACTTCGCCACTAAGTTTTACAACCAGGAAATCATGCCAAAACATGGCTGCCGCTTTTCCATTGGGTGTTTTAAAACATAAGGCGCCAAACATCTTGCCAGGTTTCACATCGGGTATTTGACCGGTAAGTTCATGAAAGTATTTTTCTGCTTCGGTCATAAAATGGCTCTTGAAACTATTGATGAAAAAATCAACATTAACCCCGAAATAAATATCATAAAGTATGCAAATGATTTTATATCATCAAATGTACGCCCTTCTTTCAATACCAGGTTTCTAAAAGGATCTGACACTATAAGGGTAACACACAGTAATAACATAAATCCGGAGGCCAATTGCGGGCCAATGCCAAATCCATGCCCTCCATTCTTGAGGATGGCGAAAAAGCCGGGCAACAGCAACACGTTCCAGATAGCAACTATGATAATAGCTGCGGAAGTTTTTATGGCGAATCCCCCTTTTGATTGCGAAGCTATAATCTCCATATCCTCATATTGTGCTAAAGGGGTTTTATTATTCAAAAAACCGGTTTGAGCTATCATCCTTAGCACCTCGTTTGTATCTGTAAAGGATTTGAAAACAACCGTTGTTTTATAGGCATCGACCGTATGATTGATACGAATGCCATTAGAAAAGGGGCCGTAGCTATAAGGCACTATTGATATAACATCTGCCGGTCGGAAGTGTAAGTTGCCCAATAAGGAAATATTAAGGTCAAGTTTGTCTTTAGTAACTTTTAACGTAGCAAAAGGCCATGATGCATTCATTATACCATGCCTTGCTCCACCAGTTAGTTTAAATTCGTTTAGGTTCATCTGTTAACTCTATGATAAGCGTATAGGATAAAGCTAATTCTTTATTTCGAAATTCGGATTTGCGATTTCATTTTTTTTAGTTTTTAAACCGGGAGCGAAATACCAATTAACGTAACTCCCAATCGGAGATTCCGATTCCGAACAGATTCAACCAGGCATAGCACCAGAGGAGGTTTGATAAGAAGCTCGGATTTACTTTGGTGTGAGCTTCCTGATAAAATAAAAATAGGATGCCGGGCATAGTTAAGCATCTATTACCCGACATGCATATCCATTATGCATAGTTCGAGAATAGATCCTTCGCTTCGCTATTATTGACAAGTATGTAACTTTCTGATTGTCAATAGTAAAAAAGTAATTTTTAATACGATTATTTGCAGGCAGAAATAGTTTACCCGGGAAGGTAAAGTAAAAAAGAGATTTATAAACTACACATGCTCAATATCTCCTGCTTTTAACAAACATCCCTGCACCGTACCTACAATATCGATAAGGTCAAATGGTTTGGCAACAAATGCATCGGAACCGTAGCTTCCCAACGACTCCAATACACGTGGATAAGCCGAAACCATCACCACGGGAATATGGGCTGTTACCGGGTTGGTTTTAAGCATGTGGCAAAGTTCGCCTCCATTTATACCGAAAAGGATATAATCAAGTATCACCAGGTCGGCATTAAACTCCATGGCAGCTTTACAGATATCGTTGGTGTAGTTAAGCGTTTCAACTTCGTAGCCTTCCATTTCCAGCACGTCTCTCATCAGCTCAAGGATATCTTCGCTATCATCAAGTATCAAGATCTTTTTAGACATAACATTTTTATAATTGGTACACATTATAACGTTTTGCCTGTGCCATTTGTTTCTTTTCCTTTAATTTTTCTTGTAATTTTTGAGTTACAGCTATAGAAGTTTAAGTCCGGTTACCATTGCATTTACGGTTTTTAAAACCTCATCAAGGCTGGCGGGGGTGTTGGTTACCTTGGCTATCATTATCCCGCCCTCAATCAGGGCTATCATGGATAGGGCGGTGCCGCTTACGTCTGCATCACCTTTAAACTCCCCGGCTTCAATACCGGCCTGAACCAGGTTTTCAATTGATTTTTTCCAACGCAGAACAGCGTTGGCGGCTTTGTTTTTCAACAAAGGGTTTGTATCATCGGCATCAACAGCGGTATTTAAAATGGGGCAGCCGCCGGCAGGGAAGCTTGCCCTGGTAAAGCTGTGATAAACCTGCGCATAAACAAGCAGTTTTTCATAGTAGGTACCGGCTTTTTGAATCCGCTCCTGTACCTGTTTTCTTATTTTGCCCGAATTATAGTCAAAAGCTGCTGCTGCAACTTCCTCTTTATTGGTAAAGTTACCATAAATACTGCCCTTTGTAAGGCCGGTAGCCCCGGTAAGGTCAGACATGGAAGTGCCTGCATATCCTTTTTTATTAAAGATAGGGGCAGTGGTCTCTATAATAAACTGGCGGGTTCTTTCTGCCTTTGATAATTCCTTTTCCATAGTGCAAATATACCAACTGGTATTTGAATGTTATAGTTTTTGGGATAGATGGGAGAATCACGCGATCTCTCCGTTTTTAACAGCGTTTGCGTTAATGATCACTAACCAGCACCACCGGCCCAACCTGTTTTTTACGGTTAATCACCAGGAATAGCAGCGGCATAGCTAGTAAGAACAGTAAGCCCACAAATATGTACGCATCCATATAACTTAACAGGAACGATTGCCTGTCGATACCGTTGTTAACAACAGTCATGGCCTTATTGTGCGCATCAAAACCGGATGATCCCCTCCCCGAAAAATATTGTGTTAGGTTATGAATACGGGCGGTGGCCTGCGGGTTGTAAACGCTGATATCCGAGATAAGATCATTTCTGTGCGATCCAAATCTTTTTGCCACATAGGTGTTGATCATTGCTATCCCGAACGAGCCTCCCAATTGCCTCATCATATTATTTAATGCCGATCCCTGTGGAACATCCTTGGCATCGAGCCCCGAAACCGCTAACGCCGTTAACGGAACGGTTAAAAATGCAAGCCCCATAGCTCTGAAGATCAGGATTGCGGCAAGATTGCCTGGCGTAGCTTCAAGATTGAGCCCGGCCATTTTATAGCTGAAGATCATAAACATGATAAATCCCGTGGTAATGATTATTAATGGCGATACACCTTTTTTTAGCAGTGTGGCCGAAAATAATAATCCAAAAATAGCCAGTATAGCGCCGGGTAATAAAGTAAGCCCGGTAATAGTAGGCGGGAACAGCAGCACACGCTGCGCCAGTACGGGTGTTAAAAAAACGGAGGTAAACATACCTACCCCGGTAACTGCGGTAAGGATAGCTGCAACTGCCAGCGATTTGCTTTTTAATACCCTTAAATCGATAACCGGGTTGGGTACCGTGAGCTCCCACCAGATGAATATAAGGATACTAAATACGGCGATGACCGATAAAGCGATAATATAGTTGGCCGCAAACCAATCGTCGGTTTCGCCGCGCTCCAATACCGTTTGCAGCGAACCTATGCCAACAACCAGCAGCACGATACCCCACCAATCTACCGCTTTGGGTTCAACCTTTATTTCAGGTTCGGTAACAAGCAATATACTTGATATGGCTACAGCTATGCCAATAGGGATATTGATGTAAAAGATCCATGGCCATGAGTAATTTTCTGTAATAAAACCACCAAGAGTTGGCCCAATAGTAGGGCCTAAAAACACACCTACACCAAACAGCGCACTGGCCACCCCCGTACGGGCTTTGCCATAAACCTCGAACACTATAGCCTGCGATACCGACAGCAAGGCCCCGCCGCCGATCCCCTGCAAAAAGCGGAACAGCACCAGCGTCCAGATGTTGGATGCCAGGCCACACATGGCCGAAAAAAAGGTGAAAGCGATGATGGAGCCTATATAGTAGTTACGGCGACCCAGTTTGGTGGTTAAAAAACTGGTCATAGGTATTACAATAATATTGGCAATAGCGTATGCTGTAATTACCCAGGAAGTATCTTCCAGGGTTGAGCCAAGGTTACCGCTCATGTGCGATAGCGCTACGTTTACTATAGAGGTATCAATCAATTCCATAATCGCGGCGGCGATAACGGTTATGATGAGGATGCTTTTTTTCATCGGAGGTTACGGTTTATTGTTATAAAATATACCGAACGGTATATTTTATAACAAATTTTTTATTTGGATTATCTTGGCAGATTGATCACCCTTAAGGCCTCGTCGGGGTTTGACAGGTACAGCCTGTAAAAATCCTCGGTATTGGCCACCCTGATTTCGTAGGTGTTAGTTTCCAGGCCTGCTAAAAGCTCATCAGCAACCTGTGATGGAGGGATTCCGTTTTTTCCTCCTATTTCTGCAGAAAATTCGGTATCAACCAATGGTGGCATCAGCTCAAAAACCTTAACGCTGGTATCGGCCAATACTAATCGTAATGCGCGGGTGTATGCATGCAAAGCGGCTTTGGTAGCGCCGTAAGTAGCCAGGCTGGTACTTGGCGCAAAGGCAACCACCGATGACACGTTCACTATGGCGGCTTCGCTTTGTTTTTTGAGCGATGGCAATAATTTTTCGTTAAGGCGGATGACAGATAAGTAATTGGTCAGCATTTCTTCGCCTGCCTTTTCAAAAGTATTGGTATCGGTAAGCAGGTTATTCAGGTTGGCTGCACCGGCATTGTTAATCACTATATTCAATTCAGGGAACTCAGCAGTTAGCCTGGTAACCAGTTTTTCTACGTCTTCGGCGTTAGAGATATCAGCATTAATAGCAGTTACATTTGTTAACTGGTTGGCTGCCTTTTGCAGGCGAGCTTCATTGCGACCTATAATAATTACATGATTGTTTTTGGCTGATAGTTGTTTGGCTATTTCGAAACCTATACCTGCACTACCGCCGGTAATGAGTACGGTGTTTTTTGAAGTTTTCATTTTTAGTTTATGTTGAGTGGTTAAATTCAACAATACAAAAATATACCAATCGGTATATTTTTGCAATAGGTGATGTTCATTTTTGTGTCATGATTGTGATATCAACCTTTTTTACATGCATTCATCGGAAAATTCTGAAAAAAACAGTAGTGACGTGCCGGTTTTGGAAATCGGCACAAAAAAGCCTGCCGTCAATCAAACGGCAGGCTCAATCAAAAATATATAACCAGATAATAAAGGGGCTATGGAAGTATAAATACCGACAAACTCCGTGGTCCATGCGCGCCGATGACCAGGGATTGCTCGATATCGGCAGTTTTAGACGGACCGGCGATGAACGCTCCGTAACCGTAACCGGCATTGCCAATTGTTGCATAAGCCTGGGCCATAGTGGGTACAAGATTGGTTTTGCTGATCACTATGGCCAGGTGCTGCGCAATGAACGGTAATACCCTTACCGTCATTTGTGCTTCGGTTAACCAGAGTGCGCCATTTTCGGCAACACCGAGGTTTGATGCCAGGATGCAAAGCTCCACATCGGCAAAGCTGTGGGATAGTTCGTGTTTAACATCATCCACAAAAGTATAGCTGTCCAGTTCGCGGATGCCCGATATGATCTTCACGCCGGGTTTGAACTCTTTTTGCAGAATAGCTTTGATGGCCTCAAAATTGGCTACTTCATAAACAAAGCTGCCTCCGGCGCTCCCTACGGCGGTGTATCGCTCAACTAAATCATCATCGGTGGTTGTTAACGAATTTAGTATTTCAAGGTCGGGCAGTTCGGCATGAGTAAACTGGTTGGCTTTTACGGCCGCTAATATTTTTTCCCTGCTCATTTCTTTTGATCCTTTCTTTTGGCGTACCATTCACCAAATGATTGCTCGGGCGCTTGGGGCATTTCGCGGTGTTTATACCATGGGTTTGCACTGTTATTAACTGTGAATGGTGCGTGTTTAAATGTCCACCTGCCCATTTTGCCGGCTGCGCGGTATAAGGCAGGGGAGGCCAGCGTGAAAGCCATACCCTTCATAGCTATGGTTTTAGCTTTTGGGGTGTAGCCCGCTTTTACAATCACCTGCCGCCACTTGTACAGCTGGTCGTGAATATCAATTTTAACCGGGCACACGTTACTGCACGATCCGCATAGGGTGGAGGCAAAGGGCAGGTCTGCATATTTTTCCATGTCGAGGTTGGGGGCCAGGATGCTGCCTATCGGGCCGGCAACAGCGGTATGGTAACTATGGCCGCCGCTTTTGCGATAAACCGGGCAGGTGTTCATACAGGCACCACAACGGATACACTTTAACGAATTACGAAAATCCTCCCTGCCCAACTGAATGCTGCGCCCGTTATCTACTATCACAATATGAATCTCCTTACCATCCTGCGGTTTACTAAAATGGCTGGAGTAGGTAGTAATAGGCTGCCCGGTAGCGCTGCGGGTGAGCAGGCGTAAAAACACACCCAAATGTTTCCTTTCGGGGATGATCTTCTCCATCCCCATAGAAGCGATATGGATTTCGGCGAGGTGGGCACCCATATCGGCATTGCCCTCATTGGTGCAAATCACAATCTCGCCGGTTTCGGCAATGGCGAAATTTACGCCGGTAAGGGCTGCACGGCGGGTTAAAAACACTTCGCGCAAATGCTGGCGGGCCGTTTCGGTCAGGATTTTAGGATCCGATTCGCCTTTGGCCGAGCCTAAATGTTCGTGAAATATATCGCCTATTTCTTCTTTCTTTTTGTGGATACAGGGTAGTACAATGTGGCTTGGCGGTTCACCAGCCAGCTGAACAATGCGCTCGCCCAGGTCCGAGTCTATCACATCAATGCCCTGTTGTAAAAGGTATTCGTTCAGGTGGCATTCTTCGGTGAGCATGGATTTGCTCTTAACCATGCGGTTGATGCCCCTGTCGCTTAGCAACTTATGAATGATTTGGTTGTGTTCTTCGGCATTAGCCGCCCAGTGTACAACTACATCGTTTTTGATGGCATTAGCTTCAAACTGCTCCAGGTAGGTACTTAAGTTTGATAGTACATTGTTTTTGATCTGCGAGGCGGTTTCGCGCAGCAATTCCCATTCGGGCAATTTATGTGCGGCTATGTCCCTTTTTGCCCGTACCCACCACAGGGTTTCGTCGTGCCAGTCAACACGGGGTTCATCGCGGTTAAATATGGCGGCTAATTGAGGATGATCTTTTGTTGCGGTGCTGCTCATTAGATGCTGTGGTTTAAAATTTCGGCAACATGAATTACTTTAACATCGCTGTTTTGGCGGCGCAAAATGCCTTCCATATGCATCAGACAGCTTAAATCGGCCGAGGTGATGTACTGCGCGCCATGCTCAATATGATCGTCAACCCTATCTTTCCCCATTTTTGATGATACAGCTTCTTCAACCACGCAAAAGGTACCGCCAAAGCCACAGCAATCGTCGGCCCGGTTTAGGGGCACAAGCTCCAGGCCTTTTACCATGTTGAGCAATTGCGCGGGTTTACTAAAGGGGGGGGCAACCAACTCGGTCATTTGCGAGATGCGCAAACCGCGCAGGCCGTGGCAGCTTTGGTGCATACCCACTTTATACGGGAAACTGGCTTCCAGGCTCTCTACCCTTAATATATCAACCAAAAACTCGGTCAGCTCAAAAACGCGTTTACGGATGTCGGCCGCCATATCTTCGTTTTCATGGGAGTGCAGGTGCTCCTTAATATGCAGGGTGCAACTGCCCGATGGGCATACGATATAATCGTATCCCGAAAAATTATCGATGAACAAATTATTGCAGCCGCCGGTAAGGTGCTCATAGCCCGAGTTGGCCATAGGCTGCCCACAGCAGGTTTGGTTTTTTGGATAATGAACTTCGCAACCCAGTTTCTCCAGCAACTCCAAAGTGGCAATTGCCGCTTTAGGGTAAAACTGATCAACATAACAGGGTATAAATAAAGCTACCTTCATTTTGTGTGCTTAATTGGTTAAGGCAATATTAACGCTTATGGTTTATACAACTATCCTTATGTATCTGCAAAAGTATAGTTGTATATCAAGGTATCGAAAATACAGATATACCGGGCAACAGTTATTCAGCTTTTTTTGCAAAAGGTTGAGGAGGATTGGCGTATTTGGATAGTGGAATAATCCATCAGGCCGCGGGGAAATGAATAATTAAATAAAATACCCCCACGAGTTGAAATTTAGCAAGAGTATTTTGTTTATTTTTAATTTATTGTATTGATTTTGAGTGGAATGGCATTTATTTATAAAATATTCTACTATTCCTATAGGATTTATATAAATAATGTTTTATGTTTGTATCGTCGTCACAGACAATCGTTCTTTATTTAACTTATCAAGAAAGACTGAGGGAAAGGCCCAAAGACGTCTTAGCAACCTATACATCCGCATAATGTAAAAGGTGCTAATTCCTGCTCCATTCAACGGAGAAAGATAATATACCATCTTCGCCCCCTGCCAATCTAATAAGTGATTTTATAGTTTTTTTTAAGTCGCGTGACCGAGAGGATAGGTGGGGGTCTGCAAAACCCTAAACGGCAGTTCGAATCTGCCCGCGACATCAAAGTTTTCACTACACATTTTCTTAAAAAGCTTTCATTAATCTCCGTCATTGCGAGGTACGAAGCAATTCCCAATTTTAAGGTCGAACTTGCAAGTCTGCCCTGTATCGTTAGGGATTGCTTCGTCCCTACCCATGACGTATTAGACTTTCAAGGTGTAAAGGCCTGTCAGTCTGAGCCTGTCGAAGACTCGTGCGGAGGGCCTTTGCCCGCTATGCTTCGACAGGCTCAGACTGACAGCCCTTTTAGTAACGTCATTCCCCCTTCAGAGTCCACGGATTTGACCACTCGCAATGACGCACAGAGAGAGCACTTTCAGCTCTTTTACAAATTCCCTATTGTATACCTTGTAGAAATCCTCAGATAGGGGTATTTTTTATTCACATCAGGATAATCGTGATAATTCCCCTCTAACCTGAAATAACCGGATTCGGCAGCTATGGATAAGCCTTTAATAAACATATAGCTTACCTCGTTACTAAAGGTATGCAAAAAATAATGTGATTTATTGCCGTTTACGGTTACCATCCAGCCGCCCCGGTAATTTGCACTGTACGAAAATTTATCTAACAACTTAATTGTTCCGCCCCCGTTTATGGAGAAGCCTGGTCCGTAATCATAGTTACGGCTATTGTATATGTATGGGTCGGGTACGGCGGCTAAAAGGATGGGACCGGCGCCCAGGCTGCCGTTGATCTTTATGCCATGTGTTAGTTTAAGTTCGGAGAATAAGTTGAATTTTACACTTTGCGCCCCGTAAAAAAATGCCTGGTTGCGGATGTAATCATAGTTTGCAGATAATATCACCAGGTTTTCCATTTTATCCTGGTCAATTAAAGAAATATCCCATCCGGTAAGTGAGCCATAAACACTAATCACATTAACCGAGCTGCTATCATCCTTGCCAAATTCGGCAGTTATGGAAATGTTGCTGAAGGGTTTCCTGAAGCCTTCATTGGGCACGCCATACAGTAACGCTGCCCTGCCAAACCAACCAAAACGACCGTGCTCAAAGGGGCTTACCGATTGCGAATTAAATATCCGTCCTCCAAAATCAAACTCAGCACCTACTTTGGATGAATCCCGCTCGGTAGTATTGCCATAAACCTTGCCCCACCGGCCATCCAACAGGCGGTTAAGGCCGTTCATTGGGTTCACAATTAAACCTGCTACTTCACTTATCTGCCTTTTAACCCCTCGCTGCCGGTTATTGATAATCCGGTTGGATAAACGGTAGGTCATTTCGCCCAGTACAATACCACCAAAACTGGTATTTATAAAATCATTTGGCGCGGGTGCCTGGTTTTCGGCAAAGGTTTCCCACAGGTAACTACCCGCCATGGTTGCAGGTACAGATTGCCAGAAACTAAAGCCATTACTACGGAAAGCACTGTAAAACAAGCTGCCATGGTAGGGATGGCCAAACTGGTTGGTTTGAAAAGGGTCGTTATCATATTCCCAGCTGCCGGGGTTAAGGTTGTGGCCTACGCTTTTCCAATTGATGCGGGCATAGTCCTTATTGGCAACATAGCGGTCAAAAATCCATGGTGTAATTTCGGCAATGCCTAATTCAAACGCGGCACGGCCAAATCTTCTTTTTACTGTAGTATCCCTTGCATCTCTCTTGTAGCGAATTTTTACCTCGGGTTTTTGGTCAAAAATGTTGTTTTGGGCAAACAGCGGGGTAGAAGCACAGGAAAATATAAATACAAGTATATAAAGTACCGATGAAGAATTTTGGAACAAGTAAAGATTAGCTAATCTCATATGCTGGCTATAGGAGGCAAAAAACTATTATCCAAAAGCACCGAAGAAGGGAAATTGTTTTGGGTGATACAGGTTTAAAGATAAATATTTGAATATACTAACTTTTGCGGGGCCATTTCCCGCTTAGTCGTTCGTCAAAAGTAAAAGGTTCGGTTTTTTCTATGCTGATATTTACAGCATCAGGATGGAGAGGGTTTATCAGCACATTTTGTGCAAGCGGATCAATAACGCTTGGTATAAATAATAAAGGTGTAGTTTTTGCTAAAAGCCATGCATTCCCTATTCTTTTTAATACTTCTGGGGCAGGATATCGTTTCCAGTCTGTGGGTAATTGTTCGGCAAGCAATAACTCGCTTTCCAAATTATCCGGGATAAATAAAGAAGCTATTTCCAGGTCATGGTGAATCTCATCCGGATGCATGTGAACCAATTTCTCGAGGATACAGGTTGATGAATTTACAGAGGCGTATATAACGGGTAAATGATCGTGCCATCGGGCTGCCGACAACAAACCACCCTGGCCGGTTAAATCATGTACGTAGCGTTTACGCGCAATGCGATATAGAATCATGAATAAAAACCGTACTCAATTTGTGAAAGAGCATCATTAACCATACGGAATCCTTCGGCAGTATCAAGCAGATCAAGCGGGATTGCACCGCCAAAGGCCATCTGTTCGCGCTGCAACCATCTTTCAAATGTATCATGGTCGCCAAAAATGTCCAGGCCACGAACATAGATCCTGCTGAATTCATACAGGAAACCGGATTGCTCTGCAGAAAGGCGCTCATTACTTTCATAACGATTTAATTGCCTGGTACTGATATGCAGAATTTGGGAAAGCTGATTACGCGAAACACAGGTTTTTTCCAGTACCTGATTTACGGCCTCACGGGGTAAGCCATTACGTATAGCGCTTATAATATCAAATTGATTTGAGCAATCCCAACCGGCAGATAGCTTTTTAGGTATAAAAAACATGAATGCCTTACAGCTTTCGGAACTGCCGTAATCCAGTTTGTTTAAGTCCAGTGTTTTTGCTTTTTGCATGATGAGCGCCTTCTGTCTTCAAATATAAAGACAAATGTCCTAAAATACAAATATTAGGAGACCGGCCCAACTACAAATACGATAGCCCGTTATAACCGCCATGGATATAATATACCGGCTCAAAATTATATTCATCCGGGGCCAGTTCGCAGCTTACCTGCATGGTTGTAAAGGTTACATCGCCAAAAATATTGGCTATCGCGGTATCGGCGGCATCGCGGCCGGTAGCAATTTTTATGAGCCCGTTTAGCGGCACCAGTTTGGTGGCATCAAAAAGGATCCATTTTCCGCCCAGGTAGGCCTCAAAACAGGCATGAAAGTCGGCAGGATATAAGTGATAGGCATAGCCTGTAAAATAGCGGGCGGGAATGGTTAAAGCACGGCAAAGGGCAATGCCCAGATGAGCAAAATCGCGGCAAACGCCAATCTGCTCGGTAACAGTATCAAAGGCCGATGTTTGCGAGTTACTGTACCCGCTTAAATACTGCACATTATTGTGGATCCAATCGGTAAGGGTAACCACCTTTTCAAACGGATTGGTGATGTGACCAAACAGGTTGTGTGATAGGCGGTACAATTTATCCGACTGGCAATAGCGGCTGGGGTTTAGGTATGGCAGTACCGATGAATCCAATTGTGCTACAAATGTTTCCTGTTGCTGCGAGTGGTCGGTTAGCTCATAGCAATTATCAACCAAAGCTTTGTAGGTAACTTTAATGTTGCCAGGTTCATTAACCTCAAAACGCATCAGCCGGTTTTCGCCCTGGGCCGATATTATTTCCTCTATCTTAACATAAGGCTCAATCGTAAACTCTTCGTTTAATACGGTTTGATTAAGGGTGCGTAAAGCGTGTATGTTTAATATCAATGTGCCCGGCGACCGTACTACATATTCCATTTGGGTAAACACATCGAATTTCATTTGTTCAGCTCCCTGTTTTAATTTCCTCTAATTTGTTAAATGTGGCATCCATCCAGTCTTCAGAGATATGCTCCAGGGCCAGTTTTAGTTCTTCGGCCCATTGGGCAGATATGTATTCCAAGTCTTTCTTTTCGTAACGTTGCTGAATGATCTCAAAGCTATCCTTCTTGTAAAGGGCCACATCAATAGGGAAATCAACATTATTTGAACTGACCCTGGTTGAATCGAACGAAAGAAAACCTGTTTTTAGCGCCAGTTTCAGGCTGCTATCTTCGGTAAGTATGCGGTTTAATATCGCTTTGCCATGGCCCGAGTTACCTATTACCACATAAGGTGCTCCCTGACCCAACTCAACCCAGTTGCCTTCGGGGTACAGTAAAAAAAGCTTGTGCTCGTCATCATCCTTTAGCTGGCCGCCTATAATGGTATTAAGATCGAACCTAAAACCTGCTGCTTCCAATGATGCTTTATCCTCAGAGATCACACGTTTTACCTGTTCGCCAAAGGCGTTTACAGCTTTGTACATTTTATTAAACTCTTTGGTTTCCAGCAGTTCGTTAAAATATACAATGGCTTTATCCCTTGCCGAGCGTAGGCCGCTCGTCATGATAAAAAGCGAAAAATGATCCTTTTGTTCAATAGTGATCTTCTTTTTTACAGTAGTATCCGTTCCCGAAGTTATCCGGGTATCGGCAATAGCGAGTAAACCTTCTTTAACCTTAATTCCGAGGCAATAAGTCATTTTAATAAACCAGGATTTGTAATAATTTCCCGGTTACCAAAGTAGGGAAAAGAATTTTATTAAGGCAAAGGATTTTTGGAGTAAGGAGCAATGCTTTTAAAGCAGGGGATTTTGGCATTGAAGCTTGAGTTTTCTGCTAATTGCCATTATACGGCGCGAAGCAATAAGCCCCGCCCAACCCTCCCCGGAAGCTACCGTGTGTACACATCTTTACCCTCAGGTTTCTTAAAATAAGATTGTCATTTCCTTGAAGGGAAGGCCCATGGAGGGCAAGGGTGAGAAATCTTGTACGACTTTCAAGCGAACTATGCGTGTCAGCTTAGCATATCGCACAAGATTTCTCTTTCGCGCGCCGCTCATTCCTCCCCTTGCTCCATCGAAATGACATTTTCTTTTATTAAAAAGATGTGTACACACAGTAGCCCCGGAAGGGAGGGCTTTAAAACAACCTGAAGATCAGAAAGTATGCCCTGTTATTTTAGTTGTTCCTGAGACCTTTGCCGTTTATAGGGGGGACTGCTTCTTGCTTTTCTTTTATAAAATATAAAACACCGCCTGCCTTTGGGGTTGGTTACTTATCATCGCGTTAATATCCTCTGGCAGTTCATCCTTCATCATTTGTTTAAGATTGTTTTCAATAGTACGGCTGATAGCAGTTGTTGGCGTATCGGTAGGCATGTTCTCAAACGGGTCCTGCAGGTGGATAGCCATCTTCTCTATCAGGAAAAAGGCTGATGAAATAGCTATCACCAATGGCACCTGGAATATACCAAAAAACTCGATGAGGCTAAATGGTAACAGCAGTACAAAAAACAATACCAACCAATGAATATACACGCTGTAGGTAGATGGGAAAACCGTATTCTTGATACGTTCGCAGCCTCCCATCGAGTTCATAAAGTTGGTTAATGAGGTATCCATTGCTACCTGCTGATATTCGTTTATCCAGCCAAGCTTGTATAAAGTGCGCAGGTCGTGGCCTTGCAGCTCGTTTATAGCAAGGGGAATATGGTCCAGCTTTTTGATGTTTTTTACATCATCATCACTTAAATAACCTTCAAGGTTTTCTTTGGCATTTTGCCCGCGCAAATGGCAGCTTAGGCTGTAGCACCAGGCAATTTGCCGCCTGATGATGCGTTCCTTTAAAGCACGTTTTTGTTCGCCATCGTAGCTGCTGTCAACAAAAGTTAATACCTGCCGGGTAAACGTGCGGCAATCATTAACTATTTTGCCCCATAATATACGGGCCTCCCACCAGCGGTCGTAAGCCTGGTTTGAGCGGAAGGCAAGCAACAGCGAGATAATGGTACCCAATATGGTTGATACCGTTAAGGGGATGGAAACCGCTTTGAAATTATAATACTGATGGATAAAATATATTGTCGCCGAGTATACAGCAACCAGGATCAGTTCTTTTTTTATTTTGCCAAATACATAGCTTACCGGGATGTTTTCTTTTAGTAGCATAGGTGCAAATTTTAAAATGTTATTATTGATGTTCTGTTAACTCCGGCTCTTCTATCATAACGTCTGCAGGTATGCCGGAAACCTTTGGCAGCGCAATTACCTCAATGCCGCATTTTGATATCAATATTTGGGGGGCGATGCTGTTTTTAAAAAGCAGTTGGTAATTATCATGAGGCTTTACTATTGCATCCACTTCGTTAGCATCTAAAAAATTATTAAATACGGCTATAGTGCTGCCGTAAAAAAAAGTTATGGCAATATGGTTAATGACGTGGCTGTGCGTGGTTTCCAGCTCGGTGCACCTTTTATAAAAATTATCGGGGATATGCCTGTACTCAACACTGCGGCGCGACAGCATAAGCAGTTCGCTTAACGAGTCGGTAATTTTAAGCATGTGCACCAGTACAATATTTACCTTTTGAGGATAATATTGATGAACCAATGCCGGGATACTTTGAATTGATTGTTGCGTAAAATCGGTAGGGATTAATAACGTTTTCATGGTCATGTTAATTATTGGTGAAACCTGTATTGTTTTGTTTGATACAAGAGTAGCGGCCAATAATTAGGATGACTTAAGAAAGTTATTAGAATTTGATTAGAATTAGCCTGCCCCAATCCTCTTCAAAGGAGGGGGGATAAAAAAACTATCTGTTTTACCCCTAAAAAAGAATATGCAAATTAAAAGCTCTCTCCTTGGAGCGGGTTGGGTGAGCCTCACCCAACAGGTAGAAATACCTTAATCTCCGTGCCAACTCCAACCTCCGACCTGATGCCCAGGCTGCCTTTATGCAGGCGGATAATGTTTAAAGTTAAAGGTAAACCAACGCCATGGCCTTCATAATCATGCGCGTTTGATGCCCTGAAGAAGGGCTCAAAAATATGCTGAAGCTCGGTTTTTGGAATGCCTATGCCCTGGTCGGTAATGGAAACGATAAGCTTATTGTTTTCTGTAAGCAGGCCAACCGTTACCATGCGGTTATCGGAATATTTACAGGCATTGCTGATGATATTGTTAATAGCCAGCCTAAGCAGGTTATTATTGCCTTTAACATAAAGCAGGTTTTCATCATCGGGCAAATTTTCAAGATTGATGAATATATTACTATCGGGGTTGATCCTTTTAGCCGATTCGGAGGCGGTGAGCAAAAGTTCATCCATCCTTATGCTTTCCCAGTTTTGCCGTTTACCATCAAAGCCGGATTGTGCCAGGGTGAGCAGGCTATTCAGGATCTGGCCAAGTTTTTCTGATTCGGTGTATACGGTGTTTAAAATTTCGCGCTGCTGCGGATTTAGGTCCTGCTTATTTAAAGCCAGCTCAACCTCGGATGAGATGATGGTGAGTGGGGTTCTTAACTCATGCGATGCGTTGCTGACAAAATTATTTTGTGTTTCAAAGGCGGTTTCAAGACGGTTAAGCATATCGTTAAAAGTGAAGGATAGCTCAGCAATTTCGTCTTTGCCGTTTAATTCATCCAGCCGGAAATGCAGGTTGTTTGCAGTAATGTTTTTTACGTTATTAATGATGCGCCTTACCGGCTGAAAGGTATAAAAAGAAAAGATCTTCCCTGTAAAGTAAACCAATACCATAGCTATCAGGAAGCCATAGATCAGGATCTTCTGCAGGTCTTTCAGCTCCTGGAAACCTGCCGGGTTTGATGCCGAAACAATTACAACATATTTTGAGCTGCCTTTTGTAAATACCGAGCCCGCGTAAAAAGTATTATTATCCCTAAACTTAGCCGAACCACTACTTAATATGCTTTGAACAAATTTATTATGGATATTACTGCCTGCCGGTATCCTTACCTTGTTGCTGTCGGCACTTAAAAAGTATTCCTTCTCCGAATCCAGCTTTTCAAGGTATTTATTGCGTACTTCCTGGTAGGCCTTGCTCCGGGCACCCGGGAAAAGGTTTACTTCGGCAGTAATATTTACGCGGGCTTGCAGTCGTTTATAAAAATCATCAAAGCTAAATTTGTAAACGAGGTAAAAAATGGAACCACTGAGCAGTATCAATGTACCGCCCGATAACAGCAGGAAAAGCAGGGTGATCTTACTTTGTATTTTCATCGGTATCGCCCTCTTTCATGATATACCCCATACCAAAAACGGTATGAATTAGTTTAGCTTCCCCGTTTTTTTCTAACTTTTTACGCAGGTAGTTTACATAAACATCAACCACGTTGGTTCCCATATTAAAATCAATATCCCAAACGTTTTCCAGGATCTGGATGCGCGATAATACCTTTTTTTGATTTTTTATAAAATACTCCAGCAGTCGGTATTCTGTAGCGGTAAGTTTTAATACTTCTTTGTCGCGGCGGGCAATTTTTGATTCGGTATCAACCTGCAGGTTATTTATAGTGAAAACATTGCCTGTTTGTATCTCGCCACCGCTACGGCGCAGTAATGTGCGCAGGCGTGCGGCAAGCTCGGCAATTTTAAAAGGCTTCACCATATAATCGTCGGCGCCGCTATCAAGGCCGCCTACAATGTTTTCGGTTGAATCAAGCGCTGTAAGCATAATAATGGGGACAGATTTCTTTTGCTCCCTTATCCGTTTACATACTTGTATACCGTCCATTGCGGGTAGCATAACATCCAGGATAACCAGGTCGAAATCATTATCGAGCGCCATTTGTAAGCCTGTGATGCCGTTAGCTGCAACACTTACTTCAAACCCATATTCCGTTAGGCCCCGTTTAATAACCGATACCATATTGGGTTCATCCTCAACTAATAATATACCCATAAAAACCCGGTTTTATTAATATTTCTTTAATTCTTAGGTCGCCAAAGTAAAAAATAATCTGTTGATCAGGATATTTATTAAAATATAAGCCGTTAATATCCGGCTCTCTGTTTAGGTTTAAAATTCGCCGGCTGGTAATTATGCAGATAGGGGTTAATATTAAAAATGTACCGGTATTAAGTTTTCCCGGTTACATAGTTAACAGTAACGCCAATAACCTCTTTGATATATAAACTCCAGTTGTTTAGCGTATTTGCATCAGGCAGCAGGTCCCAAAAGGATAATGTGCCGGTTCCGGCGATGTAATTACATGGGTAAGCAATTACGTTAAGGCCCTTGCTTTTAAATATTTGCAACGACCGGCGCATGTGAAAGGCCGATGTTACCAATATATAAGGCCCTTTCTGGTTGTTTTTAAGTAACAATGTTTTTGTTAACGAGGCGTTTTCAAGCGTGTTGCGCGATTGGTTCTCTATCAATATACAACTATCTGGGATTTGTAAATCACTTAGCCGCTTTTTTACCCAATCGGCCTCCTTAAAGCCATTGGCAAAAAGGTGCCCGTTCCCTCCCGATATCACAATCTTTTTTACCTTTCCGGTTCGTTGCAGCAAAACGCCCTGTATAAACCTGTCGGCAGCCCAGTTAAATACACCTTCATGCTTATTGTTTTCGCCAGAAAAGCCGCCCAATATAATAACAGCACTATAGGTTTTGCCCGCATCCAGCTTTACGGGAGCTATGTCCCAGGCTTTGGCAAGTAAGTTTAAAAATAACGGGGCCGAGAAGATCCAAAGTAACACAACTCCCCATAACAGGCAGTTACGCTTAACTTTGGGCTTTTTTGAAAACAGGGCTACAACCAATAAAACAAAAATGTACAGCAAGGGTAGAAGTAAAAATGCCAGTGCTTTTGAGAGGATAAAAAACATAGTTGCAGTAAAAATAGTTAAAACATTAAACTTTTTACAAGGCTTTGTATCTTATACATGGTGAGGCGTAACAAACTGGCACCATCATTGTCATATACTTATAGTTAAACAATTAAAAATATGGGCTTTATCAAGATACTTGCCATTGGGGCAGCAGTTGCCTACGGCATAAATTATGTTACCAAAAAAGGACCAGATGGCAAATCGATCATAGATAACCTGGTCGACGAAGCTCCTGAATGGATGGACCGGGCTAAAAAATATGGTGAACTTACTTTAGAACAAATAGCTGTACGCGCGCAAAACTTCAGGGATAATACCAGGTATTAAGTGCTAAGTCTTAAGCCCTAAGTCGAAAGTCTTAAGTTGGAAAATGGAATACAAAAGATTTGACTTAAGACTATAGGCTTCTGACTTAGGACTCATTATTTTATGCAGAATATTCTTTTTTTTGGCGATAGCCTCACGGCAGGGTATGGTTTGCCTAATCCTAAAAGCGAATCGTTCCCTGCCTTAATACAACAAAAAATAGATGCCGAAGGCCTGCCATACCATTGCATTAACGGCGGGTTCAGCGGCGATACTTCGGCCGGTGGTCTTATGCGGCTTGATTATTGGACAAACCGCCCTTTGCACATATTTGTGCTGGAGCTGGGTATTAATGATGTCATCAGGGGGATACCACCCCAAACTACCGCCAAAAACCTGCAAATAATTATTGATCAGGTAAAACTCAAATATCCCGGTATAAAACTGGTAATAATGGGGATGGAGATCCCATTGTTTATTCCCGGCTCATTCGCGGTTGATTTTAAAGCAATTTTCAGAAAGCTGGCAGACGTTAACCGGATGGCATTTGTGCCTTTTTACCTGGAAGGCGTAGCCGGGAAAGCGAATCTTAATTTACCGGATAGGCTGCATCCCAATGCGGCCGGGTATAAGGTGATGGCAGATAGGATTTGGCCGGTATTGAGGGAATTGCTGTAGAATTGAATTCATGAAATTCACGCCTTCCTCCACAAGACAGTACAGGATGCCCAAATAAAAATATCATTTTACATTGCCCAGATGTATTTAAAGGCTTTTCAGGATAATGTTTTTCCATGATTTTGCTAAAAGCTTTTACTACTTTTATAAACCGATATATCTTGCTCCAATATGAAACAACCTTTATGTAGGCTCATGCTTTGCATCGCCTTATTATTTAACGGTTTCTTAATAATTCAAACTGCTAAGGCCGCTGAACCGGCCAAAGCATCCGGCCTAAGGTGCGAATACCTCAGCAATCCAATTGGGATCGATGCCAAACACCCGCGTTTAACCTGGCTCATGGCCGATGCGCAGCAGGGTGCAGCGCAAACTGCTTACCAGCTTTTTGTGGGTACCGATTCTGTCGCGGTTAGCACAGGCAAGGGGGATAGCTGGGTAACAACTAAAGTAGCATCCACGGAAAATTTAACCAGCTATAATGGGAAGGCTTTACAGCCGTTTACCAAATACTACTGGCGGGTGCAACTATGGGACCAGGCCGGTAAAAAGCTAAGCGCATCCACTATTGCCAGTTTTGAAACCGGCATGATGGAGATGCGTAACTGGAAAGGTTCCTGGATCAGCGATAATAAAGGCATCGCTGTAAACCCTGCACCTTATTTCAGGCATACGTTTAATACGAGCAAAACTATCAAATCGGCAAGGGCTTATATTGCCGTGGCAGGTTTGTATGAGCTGTATATCAACGGGAAAAAAATAGGCAACCATCGGCTCGACCCTATGTATACCCGGTTTGACAGGCGTACCCTTTATGTAGCTTATGATGTTACCGCCAATCTGCAAAACGGCAAAAATGCTATTGGCGTATTGCTTGGGAACGGCTGGTATAACCACCAGAGCACGGCGGTATGGTACTTTCACCAGGCCCCCTGGCGCGGCAGACCAACTTTTTGTATGGACCTGCGCATCACTTATGCCGATGGCACGGTAGAAACCGTATCATCCAATACCCAGTGGAAAACGGCCTTGAGTCCGGTTGTGTTTAACAGCATTTACACCGCCGAACATTACGATGCCCGCAAAGAACAACCCGGATGGAATACCCCCAGTTTTATTGATAGCGCCTGGAAACCGGTCATCAACCGCTCAGCGCCGTCTGTCAACATTGTGGCACAAAGCCTGCAGCCTATCCGCAATGTAGAGGAGATCCATGCCAAAACCATTACTAAAATTGATAACAACCTGTGGGTTTTTGATATCGGCCGCAATATTTCCGGCGTGAGCCAGATTACAGTTAAAGGTGATTCGGGTACCATCATCCGCCTTAAACATGCCGAGCGCCTCAATAAAAACGGCCATGTTGATCAATCCAATATCGACCTCCATTACAGGCCTACAGATGATAAAGACCCTTTCCAGACAGATGTTTTCATCCTTGGCGGTAAAGGCGAAGAAACCTTTATGCCTAAGTTTAATTACAAAGGTTTTCAGTATGTAGAGGTGAGCAGCAGCAAGCCTATCCAGCTTACTAAAGAAAGTTTGAAAGGCTACTTTATGCACAGCGATGTGCAGCCCACCGGCAGCGTGCAATCATCAAACCCAACGATTGACAAGATTTGGAGCGCCACCAATAACAGCTACCTGAGCAACCTTTTTGGTTACCCAACCGACTGCCCCCAGCGCGAAAAGAACGGCTGGACCGGTGACGCCCACATAGCCTGCGAAACCGGCTTGTATAATTTTGACGCCATCACCATTTATGAAAAATGGCTGGCCGATCACCGTGACGAGCAGCAGCCCAACGGTGTGCTGCCATCCATCATCCCCACCGGCGGCTGGGGTTACGAATGGGGTAATGGTCCCGACTGGACAAGCACCATCGCCATCATTCCATGGAATATTTATATGTTTTATGGCGATAGCAAACTGCTGGCCGATAGCTATTCCAGCATCGAAAAATATGTGAACCATATTGATGAGCTGTACCCAAGCGGCCTCACCAGCTGGGGCCTGGGAGATTGGGTGCCGGTAAAATCGGTTTCGCCGGTAGAGCTTACCTCATCGGTTTATTATTATGCCGATGCCAGTATCCTGGCCCGCGCAGCAAAAATATTAGGCAAGCAGGCCGATTTTGTAAAATACTCGGCGCTGGCCGGCAAAATAAAGAATGCCATCAATGCCAAATATTTAAACACCCAAACAGGTATGTACGGTAAGGGATTACAAACAGAACTCAGCGTTCCTTTATTCTGGGATGTGGTGCCTGCAAACCTGAAAAGCAAAGTAGCCGCCAACCTGGCCCGGCGCGTTGAAACCGATAATTTTCATTTGGATGTAGGCATCCTGGGAGCCAAAGCCATTTTAGGTGCGCTGAGCGATAACGGTTACCCCGATGTTGCCTACAAAATAGCATCGCAGGAAACCTTCCCTTCATGGGGCTGGTGGATGGTTAACGGCGCTACCACCCTGTACGAAAACTGGCAGATTGATGCCAAATCGGATATCTCCCTTAACCACATCATGTTTGGCGAGATAGGAGCGTGGCTGTACAAAGGCATCGCTGGCATTCACCCGGATATTAACCATCCGGGCTTTAAAAACGTGATCCTTGCGCCGCATTTTGTGGAAGGTTTAAATGAATTTACCGCCACGCACGATGGTCCGTATGGTAAGATAGTTTCCTCATGGCAGCGTACCGACAATAGCGTAACCTATAAGGTAACTATTCCGGCCAACTCAACTGGTACCATAACTTTTCCGCCAGGCAAAGTTGTAGCAGGCAATAAGCCCATTGCCGGCATTTACCAGGTAAAAGCGGGGAGTTATGTGTTTGAGGTGAGCCCGCTTTAAATCTGCCCGGTAGTGGCGACTTTTAAATCCTTCCCTTTCGGGGTTTTGTTGGGGCTATTGCCACGCCAATTTCACATTTATATTAACCCATAAGCAAATGACCTTGTGTTGACAGGGCAGATTAACAACCAGCCTGTTTTGTGTATAGATTTGTTGTGTTGATATCGAAACTCAATGAAAAACATGTTAAAAAAATTAACCTTATTATTTCTACTGATTGTAAATGCAGCGTTCGCGCAGGGCGATGAAAGCTGGGTATTAAAAACCAATAACGATGGTATAAAGATCTTTACACGCAAAGTGGCCAATTCAAATATTAAGGCCATAAAGGTAGAGTGTTATTTTGATGCCAGCCCCTCGCAGCTGGTGGCTGTATTAATGGATGTAAAAAACAGCGAAGATTGGCTGTACCACACCTCATCAAATTATATTGTAAAGCAGGTATCGCCTTCAGAACTGTATTATTATTCGGTTGTGGAAGTACCCTGGCCGGTACAAAACCGCGATTTTATTGCCCACATTAAAGTATCGCAGGATACCGAAACCAAGGTGATTACCATTGATGCCCCCTGTGTAGCCGATATGGTGCCCGTAAAACCAAAAACGGTACGCGTTGCCGATTCAAAAGGCAAATGGGTAATTACCCCGGTAAACAAGCACCAGGTAAAAATTGTATACACCCTGCATGCCGATCCGGGAGGTAGCGTACCTGCATGGTTAAGCAATATGTTTGTAACGCAGGGCCCGGCCGAAAGCTTCAAAAAGCTAAAGCTGCAATTGCAAAAACCAGCCTATAAAAATGTAAAGCTGGCCTATATAGCAGATTAGCTACAGGCCCCCAGAGGGGAGCGCTTTTGATGGTTCTCCCCATATCATATCCTTCTGTCATATATCCTTCAATCCGAAGCAACAATATATGAATAATCTCCCCCGCTGGTTGGCAGGGAGACTTAGGTTTTTTAAAGCGAGGTTGGGTGGGAGACATTACGATACACCGCCCCACTCCGGGGAGCTGATGGCAGTAACCTTGTAGTTGCGCGAGAAATTGTTGTCCCAATATTCGTTTCCTGGCACCTGGTAAAAAATTGCAAACTGTACCTCGGTCGCCGCGCCTACGGGTGCGGTTACAGCCCACACTTCAAGCCCGCTTTTCATGGTAAAGTTGTAATGACCAAAGGCGGTTTGAAATGTAGCCCAGTTGTTGGTAGTAAACACAATGCCGACAACCTTAGTAAAGGCGAGATTTTGTACCCCTACATTAACGCTGAGTGTGCTACTGGCCAGGGATGCATTCCCCAAAACTGCCTTGTCACTGTTTCCTGCCAGAACAGCGAATTCATCAAATGCCTGTGGAAATTTGTAGTTCGCCCCGCCGTTGTTATCCCAGTACGTTGTGCCATTCACTGTATATTTGGCTACAAACTGGCCTTCACTGTTGCTTGCAGGTGCAGTCCACAGCTCGCAATTGTCGGGCAGCGAATGGCTGTAACTCGCGAAAATGTTTGTCCAGCCTGCGCCGATTTGCGCCCATGCCGACACCTGCTTATCGAAAGCAAGGTTTTGAACTACTATTTTGAACGACCCTTCATAAGTAAAACTTCCTGTACCCGATGGGTGTGAGTTGCTGATTGCCAGCCCAAATGCTACCTGATCTGCCATATGCGTGTTCTCCTTTTTTTAATTAAGTGTTTAATTTTTTGATTTGATAATTGTTCCAACAACTTTGTTTCGTTGCTGCTCAAGTTATATATAACTCCAGCTACGTTAAATAGTTCTAAAAGGACGAAAAGCGAGCGCAATTATGGCTGGATCCGGGCCACTTCAAAATGCATTCCGTCCTGTTTTGTAAAATGTCCTCCCCAATAAAAACCGTTAGCATTGGCTATCGTTACCAACTCCCGCACACATCCTTTTTGACCTACTAATGCAGGTTGGGAACCGAAGGCATTCCATTTTGCATTGATATCAAATGCCGACCCAAACGCATGGTTACTTAAAGTCTTGGCACTGCCCCTCACAAACCTTGGGTTGTATGATCCGTCCCAAACCAGGATCAGGTGGAGCAAATCTGCCGCTTCCCAATCCGCCCAGAGTTTAATCAGCTGATTGGCCCCCAGTTTATGAAACTCGATATGCGTACTACCACCGATGTTTTTTAATTGCGGTACCGGAACCAAAATGATATTATCCTTTGCCCAGTTATCGGTTACCCTGATGTGTTCTTTATCGCCCGGTTGCGGATCGGCCACAAATTTAAATTCCCCAAAAACAGCCTGGCGCTGGGCATTGCTAACTAATGGTTCAAAATCAGGTTTTGGCGGCCAGTCGGCGCCTTCCTTGCCTGTGCGGTCGTCCTGTACGCCGTTAAAACCAATTTGCATGGCAGCGCCATAAGTTTTATTACCAACCACGCCATCAGGCTGCAAGCCAGCGGTTTTTTGAAACGCGATGGTAGCAGCCAAAGTTAGAGGGCCGAAAACTCCATCAGCTGGTTCAATTAATAAATCCTGTCCAATTAAAAAGTCCTGCCAGTTTTCTACAGCCTGGCCTGTACTGTTCAGTTTGATAAGAGGTAATGCGGGCATGTCAAATTCGGTTTAAGGTTATGATGATATTTATTAAATATATTTTTTAATAAATATCGATAACATTTGTGCTTATAATGCCCGTTAAAATACGGTATTTACGCAGGTAGTTTTACGTATTTTAAGACGGACTACCGGAGGAAGGACGAAGGGCTTTCAGACAAAGGACTTTCAGAAAAAGGATGAAAAGATAAAAAACATGCCGGCTTAGAATCCCCATTGGACTCTCATAGAGCCCAAAACTACCCTTTTGTCCTTCGTCTGAAAGTCCTTCGTCCAAAAAAACCGGATCTAATCGTCATTTCGCCTGAATACCCGGATGGTTTTTAAGTACCTGCAAGTGTAATAGGGGGTAAAAGGAGTCTCGGTTACGCCGTTGGCTTTGCCCGATGTGGAATGTAAAAACGTGAGTGTTTTCTTTGCGCTTACAATTAAAATACCCATATGCCCCGGCACTCTCACCATGCTGTCGAGGCCGGTAAAAAGCACCAGGTCGCCGGTTTTGGCGCGGGCGAGGGGGATCTGCCGGTTTACGTAGTTAAAATCAACCGACCGCCTGGGCACAGCAATATTAAAATGATTAAATACATAGGTAATATAGCCCGAACAATCAAAGCCCCGTTCGGGATCGGTAGAGGCGTATAGGTAGGGGATGCCCTCGAGGCTTTTGGCAAAAGCAACCAGGCTATCAGGCGTTGTGCTGCCGGTAGTTATTTTGGTTACAAAACCGGCGCTATCGGGTGGAGGGGGCGGCAGGGTATCGGCGCGCGGCCTTGTTGCCGAATCCATCACCACAGCTTCTTTGCCACAACCATGGCAACTGCTAAGCGCCATTGCGACAATAAATAACAAAGCCAGGTACCGCATACAGGGTACTACATGCTTAGGGGTTTAAATGTTTTGATAATGGATTTTTGGATAAAGGATTTTCGGACGAAGGACTATCAGACAAAGGATTATCAGACAAAAGACTTTCAGACTATGGGTTAACTTCTTTAGAGCTTAAACAATAGAATCTCAAATCTCATATCTCACATCTCAAATCCAACCTCAGTTGACTTTCGTCAAAGTAATAGTTCCTGATCCGGTAGGGTTAGGGTAATTTTTCCATATGCCGTGTAATTTGGCCGCTTTGTCCCAAACAGCAATGGCGGTTTCTGTTACCCCGATATTGGATGCAATTCCATAAACACAAGTGAAAGTACAGTTAAGGGTATCGCCTTTTAATGCCCAGGTACCAGGCGCTAAGTGCTGCTGGGACGCCCCCTTGGTGTCGGCAATCATGGTGCCGTCCGGCTTAATAATCAGGCTAAAATATTGCTCGCCAAAGTCGGCATGGGTATCAGTGGTATAGGTGCCAATCCACAATCCCTTGATTGACGACGAACCCGGCGTTACATCGGCAACGGCTTCTTTTTTACAACTTATTTGAAATAGGATAATCGAAAGCGAAAAAACGGTTAAGGCAACCGCGCTCATTAAAATTTTTTTCATGATACTTTTTTTATGATAGTTCAGGCAGCAGTTTTAAGCTTAGGCTAAAGCTAACAGAAATCAGGATAAAAAGCAAATTGCCAAACCTATATAGCTTGTGAATCACCCCATTAGCCTCTTCAACTAAGTGGCGTATAACCATTAGTTAAAATTCCGTAGTAATACGCAATAAAGTCAAGGGGTTTTACTGATGCCGATTAATACCAGGCCCTCTACTTTTATTCCACAGAAAAGTAATACGGAGAAAGCAGAAAATCCGCTCAAAGAGTAAGCACCAAAATCACCTATAAACATGAAAGCAATTAAGAAACGCACAGGCCCTGGTCCATGACAGGCAAAGTCCGTTTTAACAATCCATCAGAAGAATTAAATAATACCATTTTTTAATCATTAAATAAATACATCATGCCAAATCTCGCATTTCATATAGAAGTACTGAACCAGGTAATAGAACAACGCGCGGCCCAAAGCGATGCCATGGCGTTAATGCTGCAAAATCCGGCGAACAGCCAGCTTAAACAATTTGCCGTATTGGGCGCCATGGGCCCCGATATGCTACGGTATATGCCGGTAAGCCAGGAACTTGCTTCCTTCCTTGGTAACTTTATCCCCTCGACAACCTCCGGAACATTGCTAACGCAGGCGCAAATAGCTACGGCTACCACGCAAATTCAAACAGCAATGTCAAACCTTACCACCACCAACCCGGTGATGGCGTTTGAGCTTTACTTTAACCCGCTGGGCGCCATATACTCGGTGCTGTTTAGCGGCCTTGTAGTACAGGTATGGCCCACTTTAGATAAAGTAACCGATTTTTTTAACCTGCTGGCAGGTCTTGTGGCCGACCACAGCAATACAGAGGTGCTTGAAAACCTGCCCACTATATTAGATCAAATGCCTGGTATGCTGGGTTTAGCCAACGGGCTTAAAGGCTTGCCATCATCAATTGCTTTATTGCAGGTTGTGGTTGGCAGCATACTCACCCTTGGCCCATGGATGGAAATGAACCAGGCTTTCCCCGCTCCCGATAACGTTACGCTCGACAGGCGCTACGAGTTCCTGCGCTGGCATAAAACCGGCGAATTTGCACAGGCACTACAGGCAAATGCTTCAAGCGATAATCAAAAAGCGTATGCATTTGGCTGGCTTTGCCATTTATCAACATCGGTAACAGCCGAGCCGTTTATTAACAACATTACCGGCGGGCCATACCGTACCCATTGGTGGAGAAACCGCCTGGTTGGCAATTTTGTTGACTCATGGACCTTCGGTTTTTTTGAGCAGGCTACCGCGCCAACCATGACTGGTGATAATCCTTCGCCTGTTTATTTTGATACCGTAGCGGGCAGCGGCTGGCCGGCGTTATGCAATGGCGCAAACCTGCAAAATGAATTTAATGTGGGTCACCTGAGCGGCCCGGCGCCCCAGGATGTGCCCGATGCCCTTAAAGCAGTAGCAACCGGCGACCTGGGAACCCTTCCCAACCAGTTCCCTACCGAAATTAACGACATGTTCACCCAGGCATTTAACGATACCTACACTGCCGAGCAACCAATTGTTGGGCTTGGTATCCCGGCCTTTGACGATCAAACTTTACCTAAGGCCTATGTTGGCGCCTTTGCCGTTTATTGGTTCATGACATCGGGCAAGGGGCCTTTGGGCAGCAACGTTGTAGGCCCGGGTACAGGTATGCCCGAGCCGGCCTGGATCTCGTCGGGTACAACGCCTACTCCGTCTCAGGCGGGTGTAAATATCGGGGCGGCTATTTGCGCTATCCTGCTGGCAATTTTTGGCGCGCTTTTGATATTGGGCGGCGATCTTCCCGACGGCCTGGCTGCATTGGGTATAGCGTTAAACCAGCCTATAATTGATTGGGATACAGTTGCCAACGAATTGTTCTGGCTCCGGAAAACTGTTATTGATGCCGAAAACGCCTTACAGGATGCCCTAGTGATGGCCGGTTTGGCTTACCCGCCGCCGGTAATGCTTGGCGCGCAGGTAAATATAAATGGCATCGACGAAACTTTGCCGGCTACCGACCTTACACCACCGTTTAACCCCGATATATCACCTGTGCCCAATGTAACCGGCGTACCGTTGTGCAAAACAAACAGTCTTAGCGATGATGGTAAGGCCACAGGCGCTCAATCGCGCTATCCACGCCAGATGGATAAAAGCAGCGCCGTAGGCCCATTTGCCGATTTGAATTTTGTGGTTTATCCGCTTACTGCTGATGTGGAAGCAGCGCCTACCGCAAACCTAATTGCCGCCAACTTATATCCCCACAAGTTGGTTAACGGCTTCGGGCTGCATAATGGCGGTATTATGGCAAATGGCCCGTATCCAACCAGCGAAGTATTTTTTGGCGATGCCGTATCAAATGCCGTGCAGGTGATTGCTGCGGGCGGTGCAAAATTGCCCGATTACAACCTGGATGGCGATCGCGGTTATGGCTGGAACGCATGGGACCCGCAAATGGGGTCGAACCCGGCTATGCCACCGGTTTTGGATACACAGGAAGCATAAAGTAAATCACTGATTTAAAAACAACAAAAAGAAAAACGGATCATGGAAAATATAAATGAAATAACTGATAAAAAGAAAAGCCCTTTTGGCAACAATGGCAAGGGAAACGAGAACCGCATCCTCGCGCCAAAAATCCCGGTATTGAAATTTGGCCGCGAAGGAGGCAGGCATTATACACCCTGGCTTACAGTAAGAGCCAACTTTGGCGACTTTGGCGATAGGCCGCTTGCGCCGGGAACGGTATTCTGGGAATCGCCGGATGTTTGGGTAAAAAGCTCGCTGGGGATAAACCAGCCTGTGGTTGGCGAGCAAAATACGCTGTTTGCCAGGGTTAACAATTACGGCCAGCAAAATGCATCGGGTGTTATGGTAAAATTTTGGTGGGCAAATCCCTCTATGGCAATAACCGAGGCTACCGCGCATTTAATTGGTATTGGCTTTGCGGATGTGCCATCGGGCTGGTCGGTTACCGTTCAGTGCCCGACTCCCTGGGTGCCTGTGGTAGAAAACGGCGGCCATGAGTGCCTTATTGCCGAAGCCTTTATACAAAATTTCGACCCGCTTACCTCGCCCATGGACCCATTGGACGACAGGCACGTGGGCCAAAAAAACGAGCAGCTAATTATGCTTAAAAAAGGCGAATCATTTATCACCCGCGTAAAGGCGGTCAACATTACCAATACCGCCCGCGAACTGCGGTTTGATGTGCAGCAACTGCGCACAACCGAGATTCATCCCTTGCTGAAACTGCGTGCCGCAAGCCTGCCCGGTAATATTACGCCGGCAGATGCAGCTGTGCCTTTAAGTCTTGGGTTTAAAGATGAGCCATCTATATTTACAAGCCCGGGCATATTATTTGCCGAAAGGTTACTGTTACGCGGTTTGCATAAAATTGAGGAATGGCTGGAAGAAGCAATTGAACATTCGGATGCAAACCACACCGCAAGGTTCGAGGCCGGGGAAAGCCGCACTTTAGAAATCAGCGGGCGCGTTCCGCATGATGCCGAAGTTGGGCAAAGCTTTTTATTCAGGGCCGTGCAACGCATAGGCAACATGGTAACCGGCGGTTACACGGTACATGTTGTTGTGGTGGCATAACAACCATTATTAATTATTGAAGGCACAGGCGCGCAACAGGGGTTGTGCGCCTGTGCCTTTTTAAATGACACCTTGGGTTTAGAACCCAACAACAAACCCGTCATCGCGAGGCACGAAGATAACCGACCGCAGGGAGCTCATCAATACCTATAAAAATCAAAACACAACGTTGATAATCCCAAACTGTACAGAGCCTGCTATTTGGGTGCTAACTTTACTTTGTAGTAACGGAGCAACATCGGCCCGCTCATGGCCGCGGGAGGGCCTAGTCCTTTTTGTCTTGAAACAAAAAGGACCAAAAAATTCAAGTCAGCAGAAATGCTACTTTGCGCTCGGGGCCTCTGCCCTGCAAAACTGTCAAAACCTGGGCTGGAATTATTTTGCTCTTGCCCGCACATCCCCCCGCACATGCAAAAACTTCCTATGCCCTGCAGCCGCACAACCCCGCATTGTTTTGCCCGTTTTCGTCCGAAGCTGTTCTGCTGACACATTAGGGAAAATGATAGCTTTTGATTCCTAATAAATAAATAGACCGGTCCACTCTGTATAGTATTGCTTCGTATCTACCATGACATATTCGACTTTCAAGGTGTAAAGGGCTGTCAGACTGACAGCCCTTTTAGCAACGTCATTCCCCCCTTCAGAGTTCCCGGATTTTAGCTCTCGCAATGACGATCACGAGGCGGTAGTGGCATAGCTTTTAGCTTTATGCATTCTGCTTTTAGCTTTATGCATTCTGCTTTTAGCTTTTTTTACCTAAAAACTGTTTTAAGGCTATTTTAAATATTTCGTACTGGTCGGTATAGGCAGCATGCCCGGCGAAGGCAATATTTAGCAGCGCGGCACCTTTAACTAAATCGGCAAGTTTAGCCACGCTTTTTCGGGTGGTTAAATGGTCGTTATCGCCTCTAACAATAAATAAAGCACAACTGGCCTGGGTAATTTGCTCGTTGGGGTAACCGGTGTTATCATCATCAAGCCACATAGCAACAACGGCCGGGAACAAACGGTTAAAGTCAGCTTCAGCATTTAAGCGTTTGTATAGCGCAACTGTTTCGGGAAATTTATTTTCCCAGCTTTGCGGGGTAATTCTTAAAAAAAGATCCTTTGTTTGCAGCGCATCATTAATATGCCACCTTGATCCTATGGTAATTAACTTATCAATTTTTAGTGTGCTAAACGCCGCCAAACGATAGGCTATAATACCTCCGTCGCTAAAACCAATAATGCTGAGCTGTTTTATATCCAGGTGCTGCAATAAACTTTCTATATCCTTTTGCAGCTGCCCGTAACTTAGCTTTTTGCTACCTAAAGTAGATTGACCCTGCCCCCGGCTGTCAACACCAATTACACAATAAGTGCTGAGCAGTAAAGGCAAAATTGGATTAAAATCTTCCATACTCCCAAAGCCGCCATGCAGCAGCAGCATAACAGGGCCGTCCTTATTGCCGGTTATTTCGTAGTAAATAACCGTGTCGTCAATAACATGCTCATTTCCGGCAGTATGATTAAAAGTATTCATAATGGTGTCTTAATAAACAGGTATTAAAAATATTTTTGCAGGAAAATTTCAGCATAAACTTAGTATCGGCAGCAGAGATGTTAACCCTCCGAAGATGAGCAATAATTGCGCCAGCAAATCTTAATAATGGCGTTACCCCAACCGGTAGAAGTTGGGGCCCGTGCTGTACGTTCATACGCCTGCAGGCCTGCCCCGATGCCCGTCGCGGGCGTTGCGCACATTGGCCGGTATCCACTTCACTAACGTAGTTTGGTGGTAAGGTGTAAGCTTAGTGGTTTATAAAAGCATTGTGATTTGCGGGCGGGCGCATAAGCCTGGAGCGGCAACGAAAAAGTGCTTGCGATATACCTGTAATTTGCATGCGGGTACACAAACCCGGGGGCAGATAAGGGCTTTAAATAATGGGGAAGGCCGCCTTTAATCAACCCTCCCCAACCCTAACTATTAATCGTTTAGCTAAATATCAGGATAACAATTTAATAATTAATAAACTATTGTGAAACTGTAACATAGGTGGGAAATTTTGTACAGCTAATGTGAATTGGGTATCATTTCGTCCGCTCATGTGGCAGCAGAAAAATGCTTGCGGTAGCGGCGGCGCTAATGGGCTGCTCCAGGGGAGAAAAGCTTGGTAGTACAAATAAATTAACAATCTTTTGCATGCCAGAGGTACGCTACCTAAGGTTCCGTACCTCTGGCACGGAGCACCATCATTGTTTTTTTTTGCTACAAAGCTATTCCCCCGCTGGGGGAGAAAACGCTCTTAGCGCAGGTCTTGGGCGCGGTTTTGAGCGATGGCAGACTTGGGCTTCCCTGCTCAAGCAATTATCCGCCATCCACTAATAAACTAATGAACCACGCCCGCTGTTCGAATGTCTCCGACTTCGAACCGATATGTAAAGTAGTCTATAGACTACTTGTGCTGCGTGCTACTTTTGCTATACATACAGGTAGTTGCAAACTACAGGCATAGTCGTTCGAAGTCGGACCATTCGAACAGCGGAACATTTAGGAGAGCTGGGATCAGACTTTTGAACATTTTACTTATGAAGCGGTTAGCGGATATTTGTTGGTTAACAGGGCCGCTGGCAATATTGATAACCAGAAACACCTGATCCGGCAAATGTTTACCCGTACCTATAATCATTTGTTAGATATATGATTACCTGGGAGTTATTAAAATATTAACTAATTCCGGTTTCCATTTTTTAGCGCAGGTCTTGTGTTTGGGGTTTTGCGCGATGGGTGACCTGTGCTTCCAATAAGTCACAAGTCCTCTTGCCCTTTTTTAGCGCAGGTCTTGTGTTCGGGGTTTTGCGCGATAGGTGACCTGTGCTTCCATAAAGTCACAAGTCCTCTTACCCTCAAGGCAGCCACACAAGACTTGCGCCAAGGGCTGCCTTTCAAACCCGTCATTGCGAGGTACGAAGCAATCCCCGATTAGCCGGGCCGCCTTCTACACACCCGTCATTGCGAGTGGTAAAATTTCGCGAAACACTGAAGGGGGAATGACAAATCGGCGAAAGACTTACGAAGTTTTTAAAACTTCGTAAGTCTGGGATTCTACAACTTGTCATGGGTAGGCACGAAGCAATCCCCGATTAGCAGAGTCGCCCTGTAAAGTTTGGCATTGCTTCGTGCCACTCAATTGGTGTAGGAACGACGTGGCAATCTCGGTTATACAGGTTCTAACAATGTTACATAGTAACCAATAACACCGTCCCGCTCATGGCCGCGGGAGGGCCTAGTTACTTTTCCTTGATGAAAAGTAACCAAGACCGAGCATAGCGAGATAATGAGCACCAATAAAAAACAAATAACAAGCGAATAAATCAAGTCAGCAGAAATGCTTCTTTGCGCTCGGGGCATTTGCCCTGCAAAACGGCCAAAACCTGGGCTGGAATTATTTTGCCCCGGCGCACTCAGCCCCACGCACGTGCAAAAACTTCCTATGCCCTGCCACCGCACAGCCCACCATCGTTTTGGCCGTTTTCACCCGAAGCTGTTCTGCTGACACTTTGAGGAAAACAAGAGCTTTTTGTTTACCATAATCCTGTTTTTTACCAATTGTCATCTCGATAGAGCAGGGAGGGAATGTGCGAAAGCGCGAAAGAGAGATCTTGCACAACATACAAGCTGCTGCACATTTTCGTCCGAAGATAGGAGCCTTTTTACACCCGTCATTGCCAGGCTCAAAAGCAATCCGCCGCTCTCTACCACCGTCATTGCGAGGCACGAAGCAATCCCCGATTAGCAGAGTCGCCCTGTAAAGTTGGAATTGCTTTGTGCCACTCAATCGGTGCAAGAACGGCCTGGCAATCTCGTAGCTAACAATGTTATATAGTAACCGATAACACCGTCCCGCTCATGGCCGCGGGAGGGCCTAGTTACTTTTCCTTGATGAAAAGTAACCAAAAATCAAGTCAGCAGAAATGCTTCTTTGCGCTCGGGGCCTTTGCCCTGCAAAACGGCCAAAACCTGGGCTGGAATTATTTTGCCCCGGCGCACCCAGCCCCACGCACATGCAAAAACTTCCTATGCCCTACCACCGCACAGCCCACCATCGTTTTGGCCGTTTTCACCCGAAGCTGTTCTGCTGACACTTTGGGGAAGAAGAGGGCTTTTTATTAACATATGCAGCTAAAATTCCGGCAATTCTCCAATTCGGAAAATTCAGGTTCAGACAAAAAATCGAAGCTGTTCTGCTGACACATTGGGGAAAAAAGAGCACTTCGTTTACCATATTTTTGTCTTTTACCAAATTGTCATCTCGATAGAGCAGGGGAAGGAATGTGCGAAAGCGCGAAAGAGAAATCTCCTATGATGAAATTTGCCGATAAACAGGCCAATTGTTCGTGAAAGAATGATAATAGATTACATAAAGCTATAATTTATAAATGATTATGCAAAGCGTGGCCATATTTCTTTAACTTTCATTGCAGATCAGAAGGGGAAACAGGCTCTGCTGAGGAGCAACCTGTCAGCAATAGGATCTGTTGAATTGGATAATCGGCCTCTCGTGAGAGAGGCTTTTTTATGGTCTATCCTTTTCATGAATGGCTAAAAAAACCTTCGATAGCTTTAAATAATATGTTTTAATGCTTTGATAAAATTAACCAATCAATCTCCTATAAGCAGACACTGTGAATGCAGGCCGCATGATCGCGTTCATATTATTTGATAAAAATGGCAACCGTAGCCTTCGAAAAACAGACACCTTTCGGGCTGCGGATTTCTCTCTTCGGTTTGCCAATTCGATAAAAAAACAGATGGGTTTTATCAGCATTGCTTATCCTGTTTAATTTATTTTACAACTGCAGGTACATAGGGCTTTTGATTCTTCATCACGTAGCGTATCCTGTTAAGCATTTTTTTAGCTATCCTGATAATAGCGTTATTCTTTTTCATTCGTTTACAAAGTTCACCAAAAGCCAGTGTCATGGCCGGATCTAAACGGATAGCTATCCAGCTTGCTTCGATAAGCTTTTCACTCAACTGATGATGGGCGCGGTTGGTAAGCCCCAGTATGATCTCTTTGCCACCGGTACTATGGGTATTGGGTACAAGCCCCACATAATCACACAAGGAATCAAGCGTTTTAAACCTGTTAATATCTCCGATTTCTGTAACGAACAATAAAGCGGTAATCTCACCTACACCCGGAATAGTCCTGATGAGTTCAATTTTATCATCATAACGGGTTTGCCTGGATAATATCCGTACTTGCCTGGTAGATTGTAAAACCATAGTACGTGCCTGTGTATATCCCTGTAACAGGATATCCAGGTTTATCCTTGCCGTCGGGGTTAAGGATAGCGCCTTGAGCCACTGGATATAATTATTTGACCAATACTTATCAGCCTCTTCTGTTACGGCTATGCCCTGGAAATTAAGCCAGCCTTTGATCCTGTTTTTATAGCGTGTCTGGTCTTTAATCATTTGCTGGTAAACGCGGATGATGCCCCGGTCGTCCTGCTGCTCAACATCCGGTACAAAAATACCTTTAAGCCCGCCTTCACTTAGCGTTTTACTTAATTTACGACAGTCAACAGTATCTGATTTACGCTGCCTTTCCTTGTCTGTTGTAGGGACATCGGCCGGGTTTACGACAATACAGTGGATATCCGATTCACTAAATTCGCGCTGGTAACCAAACCCGCAAAATCCGGCTTCGTAAACCACCCGGTAATCTGCTGAAGGATAATTGTGTTTCAGGTGATTGCTCAATTCCCGGGCCGACGGATTTTGTGAGAATACCTTCAGTTCCATGTGTTGGCTGCGAAGACAAACTTTCCATGATTTTTTGTGAACATCAATGCCTACAAAAATCTTTTGTCCGCTAAAGTCTAATTGTGTAACTTGTTCCATGAGTTCTTGATTTAAAGTGTTTGTTCAATGTTTTCACTTTAATCTACAACCTTTTTTTCAAGAACTCTCTTTTGCCTTTTTACCATTTCATACATACGATCTTCTACAACATACAAGCTGCTGTACATTTTTTAGCCAAAACCTAAATTCAGTTATTATAATTATTAGCCGATATTTGTTTTAAATGGAGAAGCTAAGAAATTTTTATGCCCTGTTTTGGATCCTGGGTTTAACCCTGTTGATTTACGCTTTCTTTAGGATTAAGCAAGAAATTTTCCGGCATAGAAAACCAGCTACTGAAATAAAAAAGACGACCCCGTGATCGTCATGGTGAGGGGTGTTGGGGAGCTAAATTATTATAAGCCGAAGCAACTGACTATTAACCAATTGGTAGTATTCGATTCTTGACCTAATCTAAAGGAGTCACAAGTCAGCCATCGCTCATTTCCGTTACGCAAGACTTGCGCCAAGGGGGTGCCCTGCAACCGCACAGCCCCGCATCGTTCTGTCCGTTTTCGCCCGAAGCTGTTCTGCTGACACTTTGGGGAAAACAAGAGCACTACATTTACCATATTCCTGTTTTTTAGAAATTGTCATCTCGATAGAGCAGGGGAGGGAATGTGTGAAAGCGCGAAAGAGAGATCTTGTGCAACATACAAGCTGCTGCACATTTTTTCGCCAAAACCTAAACTCATATTATAATTATTAGCCGATATTTGTTTTAAATGGAGAAGCTAAGAAATTTTTATGCCCTGTTTTGGATCCTGGGTTTAACCCTCTTGATTTACGCCTTCTTTAGGATTAAGCAAGAAATTTTCCGGCATAGAAAACCAGCTACAGAAATAAAAAAGACCAACAAGTAAAGGTCATCGTGAAGGTTGTTGAAGACCAATTATTATAAGCCGAAGCAACTGGTTATTAATCAGTTGGTAGTATTCGATTTCTTAATCTAAAGGGATGACCTGCTCTACAACATGTTTTGTAAATAAGTCGCAAGTCATCAACCCGTAGGCAATCTCACAAAACCTTGAATCCTAACTTGATAATAACTTCATTAATCCGGGGTCGTTATGAATTAATTCTTTTATTAAGGGTTTTAACAGTGCGAAGATTTCGTCCGCCCCCTTAGTGCCTAAATATGAAACAACAATTCCTGAGGCTCTTTGATACCACCGTTTTTTTCCCAATGGAAAATCAGTTTTTAACGATTGAAAATCACTCTTTAATTCATCAATTGAATCAAAAATAATTTCTTGCCCCAACTGAACTTCGTTTAGCTTGCTCAAAATAGCATCAACTTTAGTATTCAAATCGTTTACTTCATCTTGGGAAAAAGCAGTGACATCAAAGTGGTATCCGCAATGAGAAGATAAGTTGTATATAAAAAATTGAAATTGTGTTATTATATCAATGAATTTAGCATCTTCTGACTTTTCTTCGAACTCGCCTTTACTCAATAATATAACCGGAGTATTAGTCATATCTTCTTTAAGTGCTGCCAAATGATTTAAAAACTCGATTAAATAAATCACCTGATGATTTTTATTTTTGAACTTATCACATTCAAGTTCAATTTGCTGCATCAAATTATTGATATTATCAGTATACTGATAGGAATTACGAATAAGAACTTTAGTTATATCTTTTGTAAGATTGCTTGCTTTAAGTTTAATAACATCTGAAAAACTAAAGTCTGGTGCTGGAATTTCGATTTTTATATTATCCATTTAATTATGGTTTGTTAATTAGGAACTTGAAAAATAAATCACATTTTTTATTACTTTTCTTTGTTAGCGCGGATCTTGTGTTTGTGGTTTCGCGGGATGGATGGCCTGTGCTTCCAATAAGTCACAATTCCTCTTGCCCTCAAGGCAATCACACAAGACTTGTGCCAAGGGGGGATTAATTATCGTAATTGTGTTTGGCTAGCGGTTCTAACCCGACATCAGATAAGAACTTATTTATTTCCCATTCAACTTTGTCCTTATTGATAGATCTTTTTTCATGGGTAGGGTAAGCATATTCTAATATATTCCAAATCATTCCATGGCGATTCAAAGCTTCCCTAATCCCATAAAGAGAATTAAATAATTCGGTGTCTTTTTGCTTTAAATTTTTGAAAATATCGACCAAATGAGAATAGTTTCTTGCTTGCTTTATTGCCAAATAAATATCAAAAGAATCTCTTTTACGCTTGACTTGTTTTACACTATCTGTTTTGGTGATGATTAATCCGGCTTCATTAATGAGAGGGAACCTAACTTTCTCGATGTTACCATTCGGCAATAAAAATTCTTCATCAATCATTTCAAACAAACTTTCCTTAAAAAGGATCTCACTATTAGGCGCTTTGATGGACATCTGCATATAGGTTTCGTCAAGGTATTCGTTTAATGGAACAGGAAGCTTCAAATGATCCACAAACATGTCCCCCTTACCTTGGTTATCTGATGAATGTAAAAAATCAACGTTGTAAACAAAATCACCTCCTCCTACTGAAATTACTTTTAGCAATTGAAAATTGTGCTTTGCAGACGATTTGTATCCATTTGATAGAAACAAATTAAAGATTTCCTTGAGTTCAGACTCTTTCTTGCCATCGCTGAACAATAAATCGACATCATGGGTGCCGGGATGTTTAATTTCTCCTGAATTTAGAATTAATGGAGACCAACCTCCAACTACAGCATATTCAACTCCTATCTTTGAAAGAATTTTTACACAGTCTCCCAAAAGTCCTTTTGCTCCTGCTAATAATGTATTATAATTTGTCATTAAAAAACTATTTGAATTGTAAGGTTATTGTTCGTGTTACGATCTCGAGAAATCAAAATAGATGATTAATGCATTATTCTATTTGGTACCGGTACTCGAGATTATCTTTAAGTACTAGAGCGTGAAAAATATGGGAAATATAACGCAGTTATTAGTTATTGATTTCACTGTTGAAGATCAAAAAAAATCTTTTTAGTATCATTAATAGAACAAATAGAAATTCGATGATTAAGAAAAAAGCTAAGCAATTAGTAATAGCAAGATAAGCTAATTTGATTATCCAATAACCTTCGTAATGTTGTAGATAATTAATGAGAAATTTTGGTTTGATACAGGGTAATAAAACTGCTATAATTGATATTATAGATAACGCAATTGAAAATGAAATATTGATAAAGACTTCCTTAATCAATAAGTATTTTGCAGATTCAATTTGAGGGATAATCTCTTCTCTTGATCTCAAATCATTCATGATTTGTTTCTGTTTTTTTGCCAAATCAAATATCAAGATAAGCAGATTAAACAATAGCCCGACAAAAATTGACAAAGATGTGATGGCAATATTTATATAATCGTTATTTATCCTAATACCTGCAGTAAAAATCAATATTGAGGCTATTATAGGAAAGTAKATAAAAGCGACTTGGTCGTTCGTGGTTGAATTTCTTACTCCAGTTGAATTCGCCTCTCCATAATTATAGAAAGTTTGAATATGCTTTTTAAAGATAAGCTGAGTGTTAATTTTATCAAACAACCTCATTTGTCGACATTTGGAATTATCTCTTCCATTAATAACGAAATAACTTCTTTGTTTAAGGTATCGAAATTTGGATGTTTAGTATTAGGATTAATTTCGGCCTTATCTGTTAGGTCATACGATGCGCTGAAATCTTCGGGGCGCGTGATATTCAAAACCCTTTTTCGTCCGTTGAAAGAAACATCTGCAAACACCTCATCATAATCGAAATCCTGAATTTTAACAGTTTCAATAAATGAAGAGTTTTCTGTAATTATTTTTTTCTTAATCCCCAGAAATCCTTTTTTTCTGGCTAACACAGATAATTCCATTTCATAATTTTCCAATTCAGTTCTCTCTTCGTCTGACAACAAATTTTCAGTATTCTGCGTTAACCCATGTTTTTTAAATCTTATTTTTCTTATATCTCCATCATTGATATATTTCTCAAATAAGGATGCAATAGATAACGTACTAAACTCACAGATAAAATCGTCACCGATTGTATCTTTATAAAACCTCTTAAAAGCTTCTTCAAATAGCTCTTTAAAACCGAACTGTTTGTAACTTTGGGATAAGAAAATTAAGTACGTCGAGTTTACTTCTGGTTGGGCAAGCAGAAAGTAAAAAGGAGATGAGTTAAATTGATTAGCATATACAGTGGTTACCGTATTTGCTTTATTTGTCGTTAATTCATCGATATAAGATTCTTGGCCACTATAGCCTTTTTTTAAAACTCCCGAATAGTAAGTATCCTTAGTTGAAATAATTCGATCTATATATAAAATCCTATCTCCTGGATCATTTTTATAAGTTTTAGTTTCCAAAAAAGTTATTAAATTTTGTCGTATTTGAGGGAATGTTTTATTAAGAAAAACCTCGGATACTTTATAATATAAATCCTTAATATTTCTTTTTCGGAATTTGATTAAGTAGCAATTAATATTAATACTTATTTCTTCTTTGTTGCTCAGCGCCATCGGTTTAGATTAATTTAGTTTACTAAGTTATTATTTTTCTGCAACTAATATTACATTAAAATAGTGTGGTTATTTAGCCGCCATAATTCTTAAACTTTTGTTCGTGTGTCAAATAATTAATTGAAATTCCTATTGTCATTACCCGCCCCTCCCGGCGTTAAGGACTGCAATGAATACCGGCCAAAAGGCCTGCGCACTGGCCGTGCCTAACGCCTGTGCAGTATGAATGAAAGGCCTGGCCCCGTTTCTACCAACGGGGAAACGCCCATATTAAAAATCAAGAAGTTAACCCCACACCAAAATATTCCATTATTTTGTAACCATGGAAACACCGCTACTCTCAAAACCCCAAGCCCGCAAAATCATCCTCCATGCCGCTGGATTGGCCCGCCAGGCGCAGTTTGGAACGGGCCGCGAAGCGGTTTACCGGCTGATTGATCACCTCGGTTTTGTGCAGCTGGATACCAATTACGTAGTGGAGCGGGCGCATCACCACGTGATGGCCGCGCGCGTGCCGGACTATGAGCCGGAATGGCTGGGGGAACTAACGGCAGACGGCCGGATCTTTGAATATTTTACCTCCGACGCGGGTTACATCCCGATGGGAGATTTTCGCTTTTCGCTGCCGGTTAAGGAAGGTTTTGCGGTAAACAGGAAGCCTGTAACGCCGGCCGAAACCCGGCTCATGAAACAGGTGCTCGACCGGGTGGAACGCGAAGGTCCGCTGATGGTGGGGGATTTCGAGAACGACCGGCTGGAGGCCAGTTCGGGCTGGTGGGACTGGCGCCCGGCTAAAGTGGCGCTGGAACGGCTGTACCTTGACGGCAAACTGATGATTACCCGCAACAAAAGTTTTCATAAAGTATATGATGTGCCGATGAATTTAATTCCGCAGGATACGGATGTGACGGTGCCGGCAGCAGAAGAATTTGCCCGGTACGTGATCAGGCGTACGCTGGGGGCGCTGGGTGTTGTCTATGTTAAGGAAATGGCCTGGCGCGCCCGTTACGTGAAGGGTAATTTAGTAAAAAAGGAGCTGGAGAAAATGGTAGCTGCCGGCGAAGTGCAAACGGTGCTGATTGAAGGGCTGAAAAGCGCACCGCTTTATATGCTGCGTGATCAAAAAACGGACATCGAATTGCAGGGTGAGGCTTTTATCCTTTCGCCGTTCGATATCTTGAACGTATTCAGGCATCGGTTAAAGGATTTTTTCGATTTTGATTACCAGGTTGAATGTTTTGTGCCCGCGGCTAAGCGCAAGTACGGTTATTTTTGTTTGCCGGTACTGGTGGGTGATACTTTTGTGGCCCGCATGGATGCCAAGGCCGACAGGAAACAAAAGGTACTGATTGTGCATAACCTCCACTTTGAAGCCGTGGAACTCAACGAAGCCATGATCGGGAAGATCACAGCTGCGCTGAAAGCGTTTGTCCAATTCAACAAGTGCCGGGATATTGTTTTTAAAAGGTCGAATAGGGAGGCTTACCTGCACGCCATTAGCCAGGGGTTTTGAAAAGTGCCCCCTCTAAATCTCCCCCGGTAGGGGAGACTTTTTGATCTTCGGTTTTTTTAAGCCCTCTCTTCCAGAGAGGGTTGGGTGGGGCTCATTACTTCGTGTCTTATAATGATGTGGTTATAAGTAACTGACTATCAGGGTATTTTTTAATGTAATCTATGTCATTGCGAGGCACGAAGCAATCGCAGGCTTTACAGGGCGGATCTGCATAGTTCGCGATTGCCGCGCTGCGCTCGCAATGACATGGTTGTTGTGAGCCCTAAAGCCACCGCGTCATTACTGTTTTTTCCTGTATCAAAAGCTTTCGTTTTCCCCCAAGGTGTCAGCAGAACAGCTTCGGGCGAAAACGGGCAAAACAATGCGGGGCTGTGCGGCTGCAGGGCATAGGAAGTTTTTGCATGTGCGGGGATATGCGGGCAAGGGCAAAATAATTCCAGCCCAGGTTTTGCCCGTTTTGCAGGGTAAAGGCCCCGAGCGCAAAGAAGCATTTCTGCTGACTTGAATTATTCGCTGTTGTTTGTTTTTATTGGTGCTCATTATCTCGCTATGCTCGGTCTTTTGGTCCTTTTTGTTTCAAGACAAAAAGGACTAGGCCCTCCCGCGGCCATGAGCGGGACGATGTTATTGGTTAGTACAAGGTAAAGTTAGTACCCAAATAGCGGCTCTGTACAGTTCGCGGTTGCCGCGCTCCGCTACCCATGACGTGTTTGCAAAAAAGGCCTTTTGTCATGCTGAACGGAGTGAAGCATCTATTATTCGCCATGCTTTTTCGCCCTGTACAGTCTGCGAATAGATCCTTCACTGCGTTCAGGATGACAAACCTTTTAAAACGTCATTTTCCCCTTCAGCGTTTCGCGAAATTTTACCACTCGCAATGATTAGAAATCAAAAGCTTTCGTTTTTCCAAAAGTGTCAGCAGAACAGCTTCGGGCGAAAACGGGCAAAACAATGCGGGGCTGTGCGGCTGCAGGGCATAGGAAGTTTTTGCATGTGTGGG